>CAYRFV010000052.1:0-3685 GCA_964423545.1 uncultured Anaerolineales bacterium
CGTGTGGCAGTTTGACAGGAAAACTATAACACAGATGGTGCGCAAATGCAATAGGGGAAAACAGCCAAATTGCGCTACATTTCGGCCCCGAGCGCGGCCTCCAAATCACGCAGCGCTCGCGCGGCGAAGGCCGCATGCCGCGCTCGTTTGTCCTTGACCGGGGGTGCAAGGGCCGGCAGCAGCCCAAAGTTGGCCTTCATCGGTTGGAACGTGTGCGGCTCAGCACGGGTGATGTAATGAAGCAGCCCGCCTATCATCGTCGTCGGCGGCAGGACCAGGGGAGGTTGGCCCAGCGCCAGCCGGGCGGCATTGGCGCCTGCCACCAAGCCGCCGGCGGTCGAACCGACGTAACCTTCCGTGCCGGTGATCTGTCCTGCGAAAAAGAGGGGATCACGATCATGCCACTGCAGCGTGGGCCTGAGCAGCCTGGGGCTGTTGATGAAGGTATTGCGGTGCATCTGGCCGAAACGCACAAACTCGGCCTGCGCCAGCCCCGGGATCATCCGCAGCACCCGTTCCTGCTCGGCCCACGTCAGGTTGGTCTGGAATCCCACCAGGTTGTAGAGGGTGCCGGCGGCATTATCCTGGCGCAGCTGCACGACGGCGAACGGCCGGCGACCCGTGCGCGGATCCCGGAGTCCCATCGGCGTCATCGGCCCGAATGCCAGTGCGTCCGGGCTGCGAGCGGCCAGCACCTCAACGGGCAGACACGCCTCGAAGTAGCGCTGCGCTGCCCGATCGAGCTCGAATTCCCGCAGCCTGAGCTTCTCGGCCCGATTCACGGCCTCGACAAACGCATAGTATTCCTCGCGTCCCAGCGGGCAGTTGATGTAATCGCCAGCAGGGGCCGGGGCCTCCGCCAGGGAGGAGGGGACGCCGCTGTCGACCGCTTCGCCGTGACGCGAGGGGGCGGAACGGCTCCACCGGTTGCCGCGCCACGCCACCGCCATGTCGATGCTGTCAACCGTCACGATCGGGGCCATGGCGTCGAAGAAATAGAGCTGCTCCTGTCCTGCCAACACCCGGATCGCGTCGGCCAGTGGCGGCGAGGTCAGCGGACCGGTCGCTACGACGAGCGGGCGCATGGCGCTTCCGGGTTCGTATGCAAGAAACGGTGCGAGCGCCGTGGCCTCCTCTCGTCGCACTTCGATGATCGGATGGCTCTCGATCGCCTGGGTGACCGCATCGCTGAATCCCGCGCGATCGACGGCCAGCGCATCCCCGGCGGGCACCGCCACGGCATCGGCGCAGGCAATAATGAGCGAACCCAGGCGACGCAGCTCAGCCTTCAGCAGGCCCAAGGCGCGATCGGGCAGGTTGGAGCCGAAGCTGTTCGAGCAGACCAGCTCGGCCATCTGGCCTGTCTGGTGGGCAGGGGTCATCGACCGGGGACGCATCTCGTACAACACCACGTGGACCCCGCGCTGCGCGGCCTGCCACGCCGCTTCGGCGCCCGCCAACCCTGCCCCGATGACCGTGATCACGGATTCCTGACTCATGGATGCCCTCGTCGCTGCTTCACGCCGCCATTGTACCGGTGCGGCGAGAGCGAGTCAAGCAGCGGCGGCGCGGCGGCGCGGCGTTTCCTTGCCTCGATCTGCGTTTTGCGCTATGCTGGGCTTGGCAGGCGGTCGACGCTTGCCAGGAGGCCCATGCCGCTGAAACGCGCCCTTCTCGCCGTCCTCGTTCTGCTGCTCATGGCGACGAGCGCCAGCCCGGGCTACGGCGCCCCCCGCTATGGCGGCCATAGCCACGGTGGCCGCCTGGGCATGGCCGCTGCACCTTGGCAGTCGAAGGTCGAGCCGTGGGTGCTCGAGCGGGCCGGCGCTGAACCGGAGGAGTTCCTCGTCTTCCTGGCCGAGCAGGCCGACCTGAGCGCAGCCGCCGGCCAGCCCACCAAACGCGCCAAAGGCCGGGCCGTGTACGAGACGTTGACCGCCGTGGCTGCCCGCACGCAGGCGCCTATCCTGGACGACCTCAGGCGCCGCGGCATCCCGCATCGCTCGTTCTGGGTGGCAAACATGGTGTGGGTGCGCGGCGACCTCGCTGCCGTCCAGCGATTGGCGATGCGCTCCGAGGTGTCACGCATCTATGCCAACCCGGTCGTCCGCCTGGCCGAGCAGGCCGCCTCGCCCGCAACGGATGCCGTGGAGCTGCCCGGCGCGGCCGATGCAATCGAGTGGAACATCGCCAAGGTGCGAGCGCCGGAGGTGTGGTCGGCGGGCTTCACAGGCGAGGGGGTCGTCATCGGCGGTCAGGACACCGGCTACCAATGGGACCATCCGGCCCTGAAGCGTCAGTATCGGGGTTGGGACGGGACGACGGCCTCCCATGACTACAACTGGCATGACGCGATCCACAGCAACGGCGCCTGTCAGGCCGACTCCCCCTTCCCGTGCGACGATCACGGCCACGGCACGCATACGATGGGCACGATGGTGGGCGATGATGGCGCGGGCAACCGGATCGGCACGGCGCCCGGGGCGCGATGGATCGGCTGTCGCAACATGAATGGCGGGGTCGGCACGCCCGCCACCTATGCCGAGTGCTACCAGTGGTTCATTGCGCCGACGAAGCGCGACGGGAGCGCACCCGATCCGGCCATGGCCCCCGATGTGATCAACAACTCGTGGGGCTGCCCTCCCAGCGAAGGTTGCACGGAGCCGAATGTCCTACTCGCCGTGGTGCAGGCCGTTCGCGCTGCGGGCATCATGACGGTGCACTCCGGTGGCAATGGCGGACCGGCCTGCGGCACGGTAAGCGATCCGGCTGCCACCTATGCCGAATCGTTCTCCGTGGGCGCGACGGACAGCTCCGATGCGATCGCCGCTTTCAGCAGCCGCGGCCCGGTGACCGTCGACGGCAGCGGCCGGCGCAAGCCGGATGTGTCTGCGCCGGGGGTCTCTGTGCGCTCCAGTCTGCGCGGCTCGACCTATGCCACCATGAGCGGCACCAGCATGGCCGGACCGCACGTGGCCGGGGCGGCGGCGCTGCTGCTGTCAGCCTACCCATGGCTCGCCGGCGAGGTTGACACGATCGAAAACCTGCTTGAACAGACGGCCACACCGCGGACGACCTCCCAAGCGTGCGGAGGGGACACGCCTGCTTCCGTGCCGAACCATGGTTACGGTTGGGGCAGGATCGATGCGCTTGCGGCATACAACACCGCCTGCAGTGCGCCGGGCGCCGTGGGCCATGTCGCGATCAGCCTGCTCGACGCCAGCACGCTGCAGTTGAGTTGGGACCCATCGCCCGGCGCCACAGCCTACGAGGTCTGGTCGTCCGCCCAAGCGCCGCACTTCACACCGCCACCGGGTGCGGTGTGCGCATCGAGCCCGCAGTGCGTCGTTGTGACCACGCCGGCGGCCCAGCTCCCCTGGGGCGGTCCAGACAGCGCCGCCTACCAGGTCGTGCTGTCGAGTCATCGGTGCGGCGCCACGACCACGCTCCCCAGCCATCGGACAGGTAGCTTCCGTTTCGAGCTCGCACCCGGCGAGTAGCGCAGCCCGCGCAGCCGACAGGTCGCAGCGCGTACGAAGCGGCAGACGGAGGCAGGGGGACCAGCAGGGTGATCGCGAAGAGCGACCGCCGGCGCGCCGGCGCAGCTGTATTGACACCCGGAGAGTCGAGGTGTACACTGCTGGCTGATAGTCAATGAGCCAGCGAGGCAACAGAATCCTGGAGT
>CAYRFV010000052.1:3695-23223 GCA_964423545.1 uncultured Anaerolineales bacterium
GAATTTTGGAGTCGAAGAGCGACTGGAGACATGACACCACCCACTTCTGCGCCGGCGGATCGCACGCGGTCGGGCGCCTGTGCGACGGGGCCCGAGGTGGAAGCCGATCTGCTGGACGGCGACCTGCTTCACATGAGGCCCGGTGAGAGGCTTTGGAAGCTGTACTGCTTCTGGTCCGCGTCGGGCCGCAGCACGCAGCTGCGGCATCGTATCTACACGAAGCTCAAGACCGATGGCCGGCTGGCGTTGGTCACGTTCGCGGTGCACACGCCTGCGCCTGGACAGACGGTGCGCTCCAACATCGTACGCGTGCCCGATCTCCCCACGCAGGCGCTGGATCGCATCATCGCCGCGATCATCGCGCAGACGCACACGGCTCCGCAGGAGCTCGATGAGCTGGATCTGAGCGAGATCGGCGCGCTGGAACAGCAGCTTCGCCGGATCGCGGGCTGACACCGGCGGCCGGCGCCACCGATGCGGGCCGGAACGGGGCTGTCCCCGGGCTTCGTCTTTGCTCCCCAGATGGCGCGTCCCGAACGCGTGCCGAAAGGCGGCATGGCGGGCGTTGATGGCCACGCCTCGCGGGCGTTAGCGATCGCACCGAGCCGCCCTGCAGCCACGGCGATAGTTGCACTGGCAGGATGCCGGAGGGAGGCATGTTCCTAACCCGAAATGAGATCGAGGCGCGCGAGCGAGCGACCCTGGCGCCCTATGCCATGGTCAGCGGGGAGACCCGAGGTCGAGCGCATGCCGAAGAGGAGCACGCCTACCGCACCGCTTTTCAACGAGATCGCGACCGCGTGATCCATACCACTGCCTTCCGGCGTCTCGAATACAAAACGCAGGTTTTCGTCTATCACGAGGGGGATCACTATCGGAACCGGCTCACCCACACGGTGGAGGTTGCCCAGATCGGCCGCTCGCTGGCGCGTGCCCTCGGCGCCAACGAAGACCTGACCGAGGCGATCTGCCTGGCACACGACCTGGGGCACCCGGCCTTCGGCCATATCGGCGAGACCACGCTGAATCGGCTGATGCAGGAACATGGTGGATTCGATCATCAGCGCCAGACGATGCGGATCGTGTCGCTCCTGGAGGACCGCTACCCTGAGTTCCCGGGCCTCAATCTCACGTACGAGGTGCGTGAGGGTCTGGTCAAGCACGACACAGACTACGATGTGACCGATGCCACCGGCTATCAGCCCCATCTTGCGGGCACGCTCGAATGCCAACTCGCCAACCTGGCCGATGAGATCGCCTACAATACCTCCGACCTGGAAGACGGACTGCGCAGCGGCCTGCTTGATCCGCTGGAGGTGCGCGAGTTGGCAGTCTGGGACAGTGTGATGGCGGCGCTCGGCGAACGAGTCGACTGCCGCCTGGATGATCTGCTCCGCACGCGCGCGGTGCGCCGGCTGATCGGTATCGAAATCACTGATGCGATCACGGCGACTGCAGCGCGACTGGCCGAGCTCAACCTGGCGAGCGTCGAAGCGGTTCGGAAAGTGGGGAGCAATGTCGCCGGTTTCTCGCCCGAGCTGCTGGAGATGAATCGGCAGCTCAAGCAGTTCCTGCTCCGGAGCTTCTATCGCCATCCGCGCGTCATGCGCATGGCGGGAAAGGCACAGCGGCTCCTCTCTGAGCTATTTCGCGCGTACCTGGAGGAGCCGCTGCAGTTGCCGTATGAGATTCAGGCCCGCATCAACAGTCGTTCCGACCCGCCCGAACGGGTCATCTGCGACTACCTGGCAGGAATGACGGATCGGTACGCCATTTCCGAGCACAAGAAGCTGTTCGATCCCGAGGCGCGGGTGTAGCTTGCCGCGGGGATCCGCTGGCCGACATCCGACCGCCAGCCAGCGACACGCCGCCGGGTCAGCTCTTCCGGTACACCACGATTCGCAGCTGCAAGTCGGAGAAAACCGTGTTTGCCGGCTCCATGCTCACGTATTCCAGTCTATCCACGAAACCACGCAGCACCAGCTTGTAGCTGTTCAGCTCGAACTCGGCGCCCGGCCGGATCGGCAACGCCTCGTGCTCCCCCTTGAGCTGGTTGCGTATTGCGGTATCGCGATACGCGCCTTCGCTCATCAACACCTTGACTTTGGTGTCCTGGTCATTCGTGTCCCAGAGCCAAATCTGCAGGGCAGCCGCCTGATCGCGGCCCCGGCCCACCGGGTCATTAAGCTCGAGCCCACACTGTCCCAGGTAGCCGCCGGCGCTGTCAATGATGTCGAACGGCTCATCGTAGTCCGGCTCCCCCATGATGTAGTGAGGCCGAAACTCGCCCACCTTAGCGGCAGCGGCCAGGGCCCCTGCCCCCGTGGCGGCGGTGGTCTTCGGAGGAGGCGCCGCACCTGTCGTCGTCGGCCGAACCGGGGCGCTGGCCTCCGCAGAGCGCGGCGCTGCGGAGGATTCAGACTCTGCGGTTGCGGCCGCCTTTTCCTGAGGTTCGAGAGCATCGCCCTGCGAGATCACAGGCGGGTAGTTGCTGGTCCACTGCTCTTCCTCAGGGCCGACGTCAGAAAGCGACGGCTGCAGCGGCGGAGGCACGCGGGCGGGCCGGGCCGAGGCATCGATCATCGGCCCAGACGGCGCCGCATGCGCGGCGCGCCAGCGCCGCCAGAGGTAGATCACCACCGCCACGGCGGCGCTGAGCAGCACCAGCCACAACAGGAGCATGCCAACCGTTCGCAGCGTCGCAACAGCATCGGCCCCGGTCGTCGAGGAGGGCGTCGCGCCCGGTCGAGGGGTGGCGACCGGGCCCGCGCCCGGCGCCTGGCCGCCCGGTCCCGCCGTCTTGGTCGCGCCCACCAACTCAGAGAGCGCCAGCACCTGGACGGCTTGCTGCGGGTTCGATGCGACGCGAGCCTGCAAGTTGGACAGATCCTGCGAGAGCGCTTGAGGCGACCAACTCGAAAGGCGGCTCCTGGCAACCTCGGCGTTCCGGGTGGCGGCGTACGATTCCGCAACCATCAGGAGGTATTCGTCGCGCTCGGCGGCCCGCAGATCCGGAGGCAGTGCATTCGTCCACTGGACCGGCCAGAGTCCCCAACCGATCACCCACCAACCGATCAGGAGCCCGATCAGGAACCCGATCAAGGGGAGAACCCACCACGGTCGACTCTTTTGGACGTTGCTCGACATCTCACCCTCCTCGTATGATCAGGAGAGCGCCCGAACCTCAGCGCTCCAGGCTTCATGGCAGGCGCGGTGCGTCCGCTCCGAGCGAGTCCTGCCCCGTCAGGGCTTGGGCGGCGGCGGGCACTGTTTCGCCTTCCCCGACTCGGTCCTTCCCAGCTCCTCCAGAGGCCTCCGGAAGAAGAGCTCTTCCTTCGCCTTGTCCAGCGCGGCCTTATCCTTTATGACCAACACCTGCTGGCCCTGGTCAGTCTGGTAGTCCTTCATCACTGATGGGCTGAACACCAGCCCGTGCACATTCGACGGCTTGAGCTTCAGGCCGACGTTCACCAGCCTGATGACGTCCACCAGGGTCAGATCCGTGGTGAACAGGCCCGACATCGCCTTCCACAACTCCGGGACACGCGCGATGATGTCGCCCTGTAAGGCTCGATTGCGGATCGCCCAGATCAACTGCTGCTGGCGCTGAGTGCGCCCGAAGTCGCTGGTGACGTAGCGATAGGTGGCGAACTTGCGCGCCGCATCTCCATCCAGGTGGACCGTGCCCGCCGGAAGCGACCACTCGACGTAGCCCTTGGGGGCCGAGTCATTGGGCGTGCGCTCGTACAGCGGACAGTCGAGCGTCACGTCGACCCCGCCGAGCGCATCGACCAGGCGCACGAGCCCCTCCATTTGCACGCGGATGTAGTGCTGTGTCGGGATGCCGAGCGTGTCTGAGACGACAACCGCCGCAAGCGCCGGACCGCCGCCGGGATACTTCTTTTTCTCGCCGATGTAGTCGACCGCGTTGATGCGCTCCCGTCCATACCCGGGAACATCGACATACAGATCGCGCGGGATGCTGATGATCCCCACCTGATTCGTCTTAGGGTCCACCGCAATGACCATGATCGAGTCGGTGCGCCACGCCTCCCACCCGGGGCGCTGATCTGCGCCGAGGAACAGGTAGTTTTCCGTATAGTTCAGCCGATGCGCCAACCGGTTCCGCACTTCGTCCAGGAGGCCAGTCTGTTGCTCCTGAGGGAAGGAGGCGAGCCTTCGTGCGGCGGTCCCGGCATCCTGATTCAGGAGATACGACTCAGCGACGAGATCAAGATACCGCTCCCGGTCGGCAGGGCCCAGGTCGGCGGGCACGGCACCGGTCCACTGGACGGGCCATAGCCACCAACCGATCACCAGCCAGCCGACCAGGAGGCCCACCAGAAGCGCAAGCAGGGGAACCCACACCTGCGGCCTGACACGCCTCTTCGCGGAAGTCATCATGCCCTCACTATGGCACAGAATAGCCCGCCGGTCAACCCGGCAGAATCGGCGCTTTGGGCGACCGGGTCAGCACCTCGACGCCGTTCTCAGTGACGAGGACAACGTCCTCGATGCGGACCCCGCCCCAACCAGGAAGGTAGATGCCCGGCTCCACGGTGACCAGGGCCCCGGCAGCCAGGGGGGCGTGGTTCACTCGCGAGAGCCGCGGCTCCTCATGCACGGCCAGCCCCACGCCGTGTCCCAGGCCATGACCGAAGTGATCGCCGTAGCCCGCGGCAACGATCAGATCACGGGCTACCGCATCTCCTTCCTGGCCGGTCATCCCGGGGCGCAGCGCCACCTCGGCCGCGGTCTGCGCACGCAGCACCGTGTTGTAGACCTCCCAGAACTGGCCCGGCTCGTTCGGCTCTCCGAGGCAGAAGGTGCGCGTCAGGTCCGAGCAGTAACCGTTCAGCCGCGCACCCATATCGATCACGATCGTCTCGCCCGTCCGCAGCGGCCGGTCGCTGGCGCGGGCGTGTGGCCGCGCAGCGTTCGGCCCGCCCGCGACGATCAGCTCGAACGCGACCCCCTCCGCCCCGTGCGTGCGCATGTGGCTCTCGATGATCCACGCAAGCTCCAGTTCGGTCACGCCGGGCCGCATCTGCGGGAGCGCCTGAGCCAGCGCCTCGTCCGCCAGTGCGATCGCTGCGCGCATCGTGGCAAGCTCCACGGCGTCCTTAGTGGCGCGCAGACCTACTGTGAGTCCCTTCGTCGCCACCCACTCACAGCCCGGAACCGCGCTCTTCCACTCCTCTACGTTGTCGAAGGTTGCGTGGTCAGCCTCGAAGCCGATGCGCTGCGCGCCCACCTGCTCCACCATGTCAGCCAGAAGATCGGCGAGCTTCACTTTGATCGGCGCCAACACAAAATCCGGGGCCTCCAACGCAATCTGGTCAAAGTAGCGGAAATCGGTGGCAGCGAGCGCCCGCTCCGCCGAAATCAGCAGCCAGCCCGAAGAGCCCGTGAAGCCGCTCAGGTAACGCCGGTTCTCTGGCTGGCTGATCAGGATTGCATCGAGTTGTTCCCGGTGAAGCACGTCACGCAGCCGGGCGAGTCGCGCTGGAACCGGAGAGGTGGATGGGACAGCTTGCGGAGCGTGCATCATGGTTCGACCTGCCTGCGGGCGCGCGGATGGGCGCTCAGCACCGTCTCGCGCAGATGGGATTGGCTGACCTGCGTGTAGATCTGCGTGGTGCCGAGGCTTTCGTGGCCCAAGAGCTCCTGCACCGAGCGGAGGTCGGCGCCGCCGTCCAGCATGTGGGTGGCGAAGCTGTGCCGCAGCATGTGAGGTGTGACAGAGCGCTCGATGCCGGCCCGGGCGGCATAGTCACCTAACGTCCTGGTGAACATGCTGACCGACAGCCGCGCCCCAAAACGGTTGAGGAAGAGCGCGCTGGTGTGCCGGCTGCCGGCGGCGTCGCCTTTCTCCAGCAACTGCCGGCGTCCATCCACCAGATAGGCGCTCAGCGCCGCCACAGCAGGCCGCCCGATCAGCACGATGCGCTCTTTGGCGCCCTTGCCGAGCACGCGCACCTCGGCCCGGGCCAGGTCGACCGACCCGACGTCCAACGCCAACAGCTCACTGACGCGCAGGCCGCCCGCGTACAGCAGCTCCAGCATCGCCCGATCCCGACAGCCCTGGGGCGTCGATCGATCGGGCGCAGCCAGCAACGCCTCTACCTCTTCCGCCGTCAGCGGCCGCGGCAGGCGCTGGGGCAGTTTCGGTGAAGAGACGGCATTCACCGGATTCGCATCAACCAGATCACGGCTGTGCAGGTAGGCGTAGAACGCGCGCAGCTCGGAGACGCGCCTGGCCACGCTGGCCTTGGCATACCCTTCGTCGTGCAGCGCCGCCAGCCATTGACGCAGCAGCCCCGGAGTCACCTGCTGCCACGCGTCCAGGCCTCGCTGCCGCGCGAACGCCATGAACTCGGAGATCTCACGCCGGTAGTTCGCGATCGTGTGCGGCGACGCATTGCGCTCGGCAATCAGATACGTGACGTAGCGGTCCAGATAGTCCTGCATTTCGGCTGGAGCATCCATGATTTCACGCCGGCTCGGCCTGCAGCTGATCCAGCTTCACCCGTTCATGACAGCTCAGACACTCGGCAAACTCTTTGCTGGCGACGGCCAGCATTCCCCGGCATCTCGGGCACGGCTGCGGCAATGGACGGCGCCACGACACGAAGTCACACTGCGGATAGTTGGCGCACCCATAAAACAGGCGGCCCTGGCGCGAGCGGCGTTCGAGCAGCTCGCCGCCATCCTTCGGGCACTTCACGCCAATCCTGGTCACCAGCGGCCGCGTATAGCGGCAGTCCGGGTAGTTCGCGCACCCGACGAACTTGCCGAATCGTCCCTGCTTGATGACCAGTTCGCCGCCGCAGTCGGGGCACGACTCACCGAGCTTTTCGGGTTCGAATGCGACCTTGGCCATGGTGCGTTCGGCATGCTGAAGCTGCGGCTCAAAGAGGCTGTAGAACTCGCGCAGGACAGGAACCATCTGCTCCTCACCGCGCGAGATGCTGTCCAGGTGCTCCTCCATCGTGGCCGTGAAGCCCACGTTGAACACCGAATCGAAGTACTGCACGAGCAAGTCGTTGACCGTGTAGCCTAGCCCGGTCGGCAGCAGCTTGCGGTCCTGTCGCTCCACGTAGCCTCGATCGATGATCGTGGAGATGATGCTGGCGTACGTGCTGGGCCGGCCGATGCCGTTCTCTTCCAGCGCCTTGACCAGCGTCGCCTCGGTGTAGCGGGGGGGCGGCTGCGTGAAGTGCTGTTCGGGAAGGAGCCGCAGCAGATCGAGCGGCTCACCGACCGAGAGATCGAGCAGCCTTTCGCTCTCGATCACTTCGCTGGAGGTGCCGGCATGGGTATCCGCGCCGTTCGCGCCCGCCCCCGGTCGCTCGTCGACACCAGGGCGCTTGCCGTTCGCCGAACGCCCCTCGTCTTCCGCGGGCCCCATCGCCCCGCCGGAGTAGACAACCAGAAAACCGGGGAAACGCACCTTCGATCCACTCGCCCGCAGCAAATAGGGGCGCTCGCCCGCCGCGGGATGCCCCGCATCGATATCCACCGTCATCGTATCGTACACAGCCGCTGACATCTGGCTGGCGACAAAGCGCTGCCAGATCAGTTCGTACAGACGATACTGCTCGCGCGTCAGCTTCGCACGCAGCAACTCGGGCGTCCGCCGGCTCGAAGTGGGCCGGATCGCCTCATGCGCCTCTTGAGCGTTCTTCGAGCGCGTCCGGTAGACGTTCGGCTCGACGGGGATGAAATCGGCGCCGTACAACTCGGCGATGAGCGCACGCGCCTCGGCCTGGGCTTCCTGCGCCACATTGACGCTGTCGGTGCGCATGTAAGTGATCAGGCCGACCGCGCCGCCCTCCCCGATGTCCATCCCTTCGTAGAGCTCCTGCGCCGTGCGCATGGTGCGCTGCGCGGTCATGCCGAGCCGCTGACCGGCATCCTGCTGCATGGTGCTGGTGGTGAACGGCGGGTTTGGCCGGCGACGCCGCTCGCTGCGTTTCACCGCAACCACGGCATAGGTCGACTGCTCCAGGTCTGCGACGATCGCGAGGGTGTCCTCGCGATGCTTCAGGTCAGCTTCCTGGCCTCGAATCCGGATCAGCCGCGCCAGGAAGCTGGGACGCGGCGACAGGCTGCGCGTGGACTGCTGGGCAAGATCGGCATCGACTGACCAGTATTCTGCGGGCACGAACGCAGCAATCTCGCGCTCGCGCTCGACGATCAGCCGCTGGGCCACCGTCTGCACCCGGCCAGCAGAAAGGCCACTCTTCACCCGATCCCACAGCAGCGGGCTCACCTGATAGCCAACTAGCCGGTCGAGGATGCGGCGCGCCTGCTGGGCGTCCACCAGGCGCATGTCGATCTCCCGCGCATGCGAGAACGCTGCGTCGACAGCCGGCTTCGTGATCTCGTGAAAGACCACCCGGCGCACTCGATCAGGCGGGATCTGCACGGCTTCGAGGAGGTGCCAGGCGATGGCTTCCCCTTCGCGATCGGGATCGGTGGCCAGATAGACTTCGCGCACGTCCGCCGCTGCTTGACTCAGCGACTTGACGACCTCCTTCTTTTCATCCGGGACGCGATAGGTGGGCGAAAAATCGTGGGCTACATCCACCGATAACTTCGACTTCAGCAGATCGCGCACGTGTCCCACCGAGGCCCTAACTTCGTAACCCTTGCCGAGAAAACGGCCCACCGTGCGCGCTTTGGCGGGAGACTCGACGATGACGAGCCTGCCTGAATGCGAATGGCGGACCAGTGACGGCGCATCGGCGCCTTTCCTCGCCGTCGCGACCTTGCCCTTCTTCGCCGATGCACTGCTGCGTTGGTTCCCCTTGTTGGCTGACCTTCTGGCCTGCTGGGCCGCAGGCTTCTCCAGCCCGGAGTGGTCCGCCGTTGCGCCGATCTTAAAGAGCCTGGCGCCGCAAACGCCGCAGACTCCTTCAGCCGCCGGGCGGCCGTTTGCCATGAAGACCGCTTTGCCTTCTTCGAGCGGTCGCAGTGTCTTGCACTTCATGCAGTACGCCTGCACCGCCTGAGTCAGCGGCGCACTGGGGGATGGCTGTGCAGCGGCATCCGGCGCGGGGCTGGTGGAGCGCTGTGCGGCCGGCTTCCTGGCAGCCTGGCTCGCAGCCTCCGGCTTTGGCAGCGACTCGTGCGCGGCGGTCGCGCCGATCTTGAAGAGCCCGGCGCCGCACTCGGGGCAGACGCCGCGAGTCGCAGGCCGCCCATTGTCCATGAACACCGGTTGTGGGTCCTTCACCGGACGGCTCGTCCGGCACTTAACGCAATATGCCGTTATTTCAGCTTCGCTCATCTCGGATTACGTCTGTCTCACAGGTAATGCGGCTTGCCCTGGGCAGCCAGCCGATTCACGATTTCACGCACATCCTGCGCTCGGTCCCTCGGACACACCAGGACGACATCAGGCGTATCGACGATGACCAGGTCGTCCAACCCGATCGTCGCGATCAGGCGTCCGCCACTGCGCACCAGGCAGTTTCGGGTGTCCACCAAAACCGCGTCACCGACTACGACGTTACCTTCGCCATCCGCAGGCAGCACATCGAGCAACGAGGCCCAGCTGCCGATATCGCTCCAGCCGAACTCAACCGGTATGACCGATATGCGCTCCGCATGTTCCATGATCCCGTAGTCGATCGATATCTTCTGCATCTGGGACCATTCAGCTTCCAGCACGCGGCGAGCATCCGCCGCACCCAGCGCCGCGGCGATGCGCCTGAGCGCGCCGTACGAGTCCGGCAACTGGATTGCGAACTCCTCAATCAGCCGGTCGGCGCGCCAGACGAACATGCCGCTATTCCAGACGTAGCGCCCGCTTTCAAGGAAGCGTTGGGCGAGCGCAGGGTCAGGCTTCTCGACGAAGCCGGCCGAGGCATAGACGGGAAATCCTTCGACGATCGTCTGGGAGTCGCCGAGTTGAATGTAGCCGAAGCCAGAGGAGGGGAAGGTGGGACGAATGCCCAAGGTGACAATCGTGCCGTCGGCAGCGACTGTGGCTGCCGCGGAGAGCGATGCCCGGAAACCGGCCGTGTCACCGATGTAGTGATCTGCCGTGAGCATGGCCATAATCGCGTCGCGATCAAGATGCAGAAGGTGAACCGCACCCAATGCCGCGGCCGGCGCAGAGTCTCGACCCGATGGCTCGAGGATGAAGTTGTCCGCGGGCACGTCGGGCGTCTGCGGCCGCAGCACATCGGCCATGGCCGGGCTGGTGACGACGAAGATGCGCTCAGGTGGGAACAGCGGCGCCAGCCGGTCCACGGCATGCTGGAACATCGTGCGGTCGCCGATCAGCTTCAGGGCCTGCTTGGGGGCGCCTCGGCGGCTCAGAGGCCAGAGGCGCGTGCCCGAGCCGCCGGCCATGATCACAGCGTACAACATCGCTCCATACCTCCTGCGCTCAGTCGAGGCTATACCGCGGCCCTGCCTCGCGCGCTCGGACATAGTTCATGCCGCCGACCTGATGCACGAGGCCCTTCAGCTCCATCAAGGCAAGGGCGCTGGTGACCTGGGCGATGGGCAGCGCAACGGCCCGGCCCAGCTCATCGACGTGCATCGGCTCCTCTGAGAGCATCTCAAACAGCTGCGCCTCGGTGGCGTCGGTGGGCAACAACAGCTGCGCCTCGACGTGTTGCGCGACTGACTTCAGATTCAGCGTTTCCAGGACATCGTCGACAGAGAGCACGGGCGTGGCGCCGTCTCGGATCAGCCGATTGGCGCCTGCGCTGCCGCGATGGAAGATACTCCCCGGCACGGCGAAGACATCGCGGCCCTGCTCGGCCGCGAAGTCGGCCGTGATGAGTGCGCCGCTCTTCTCGCCCGCCTCCACAACGATCACCCCCCGGCTCAAACCGCTGATGATCCGGTTGCGCGGCGGAAAGTTGCTGGCTTCGGGCTGCGTTCCCAGCGCATATTCGCTGACCATTGCGCCCTGGGTCACGATTTCCTCCGCCAGCTTGCGGTGCTCCCACGGGTAGACGATATCCACACCGGAGCCCAGCACCGCAATTGTGCGTCCACCGGCGTCGAGGGCCGCCCGGTGCACCTGACCATCGATCCCGCGCGCCAGACCGCTGATGACGGTCACGCCGGCGTGCGCCAGCTCCGACGCCAGCTTCCTGGCTACCTCGCGACCGTAAGTCGAGGCGGTGCGCGTGCCGACCATGGCGATCGCCCAGTCGTCCGCCGGCGCGAGCTCACCCTTCACATAGAGCACCGGCGGAGAGTCGCTGATCGTCTTGAGGCGCTGTGGATAACTGTCGTCCTCCCACGTCATGACATGAACGCCAGCCTGCTTGACCCTGTCCAACTCGCGGGACAGATCGATCTCGTCGCGCACCTGAAGCAGGCTCGCCAGAGATCGACGGTCGAGTCCGACTTCGCGGAGCGCATCCGGCGAGGCTCCCCACGCGGCATCGACCGAGCCGAAGTAGTCCAACAACGCTCGCAGGCGAGCCGGTCCGATCCCGCGCACGCGGTTGAAGCCGATCCAGTAAGCCAGCGGATCCACCGACATCTTGTCGCCCAAGCAACTCTATGCAGTCTATACTTGCCAGCATACTCGATGGCAATGGATTTGTCAATCTTCCTCTTCGCCCAGCAATCCCTCAGGCACAGCCACAATCATCTTCTTGGCTGCCAGATCGACCCGCAGAATGACTTCGCGCAACGCCGGCAGCAGGATTTCTCCCTTCGCGCCGGCCACGACGTATACATCGTTCGCCCGCGTGAACAGGATCTCGACCAAAACGCCCAGCGGGCTTCCATCCGCGGTCTCCACCGCCAGTCCGATCATATCGTGCGCGTAGTGTTCATGCTCACCCAACGGCATCGCCTGCTCATCGGGAATCATCAGGTAGCGACCCTGGAGCGTCTCGGCCACGTTGCGATCAGGCACACCGGTCAGCTTGACAAGCAGCATGCCCTTATGCGGCCGGACCGCCTCAATTTCGGTGGGGACGCAATCGGCCAGGGTGCCCAGGTAGACTTTGGCCCCGATGCGATATCGCTCCGGAAAGTCGGTCATCACCAGCACCTTGACCTCGCCGCGAATGCCGTGTGCACCTGTGATCTGGCCGATGGCCAGGTAGCTCGGCGCCTTCGGTTGGCCAGGGGTCATGCGAATCTCCTTGACGCGAAACGGGGGCGCACCCTGGCGCCCCCGCTCCAACCACTCTGGATGCTCCGTACCGGAACTTCGAGACAGCCTTCCGGCGCCCCATCTCAGCCTACACGATCTCCAGCACGACGCGGCGGTCGCCGGCCGCCACCTTGAGCAGCGTTCGGATGGCATTCGCCACGCGGCCGTCCTTGCCGATCACGCGCCCGATATCGTCATGGTCGACATGCAATTCGAGGACGGTGACGCTGCCGCCGAGCGTCTCCTTCACAAAAACCTGCTCTGGGCTATCGACCAGCGCCCTGGCGATATACTCGACCAACTCTTTCTCTTTCACCGCTCAGTCTCCTTGCGCCGCTAACACGTCTCCAGATGAGCACGTTCAGACACCGGCTGTGCTCACTGGGCGGCAACGGACGCGCAAACGCTCCAGCTCTCGAACGCGAGACGCTTCATCAGGCGACTGGCGCGGCCTCGGCTGCATAGACGCCGGCGGCCTTCAGCAGACGCTCGACGGCCTGGCTGGGCTGCGCGCCGACGCCGATCCAATAGCGGGCGCGCTCCACGTCGATGCTGATCGTTTCGGGCTCGGTGCGGGGGTTGAAGTACCCGAGGTTTTCGACGATGCGGCCATCGCGCGGGGCATGTTGATCGGCCACCACGACACGATAGGTCGGCTGCCGCTTGGCGCCGTGTCGACTCAGACGTATGCGAACCATTCTCTGCTAGCTCCTTGTAGATAGGGGACATCGAGGGTCCCGAATGCTGGTCACCGCCACGCTCCATGAAGAGCATGACGGGTTATCCACGGAATAGGTCCATCAACCCGCCACGCGGGCCGCGGCCACCCCCTTGACCGAGCTGCTTCATGAGGCGCTGCATCTGCCGAAACTGATTGAGCAGGTCGTTCACTTCGGTCACGGTGACGCCCGAGCCGCGGGCGACGCGGCGTTTCCGGCTGCCGTTCAGCATGCGGGGATCGCGACGCTCCGCGCGCGTCATCGAGTTGATGATCGCTTCGATCTGGCCGAACTGCTTGTCCGTCACCTCAGGCGCGATATCCTTGGTCATCCGGCCCATCCCAGGAACCATCTCCAGAAGCTGCGTCAGCGGCCCCATCTTCTTGACCTGCTGGAGCTGCTGGAGGAAGTCCTCGAGATCGAACTCGCCCTTGACCAGCTTGCGGCTCAGCCGCTGGGCATCGTCGCGGCTGATGTTCTCACCGGCCTTTTCGATCAGGGTGAGCACATCGCCCATGCCGAGGATGCGCGTGGCCAGGCGGTCGGGATGGAACGGTTCGAGGGCATCCAGTTTCTCGCCAACACCCAGGAATTTGATCGGGACGCCCGTGACCTCGCGCATCGAGATCGCCGCACCTCCGCGTGCATCGCCGTCCACCTTGGTGAGGATCAGCCCGGTCAGCGGCACGCGCTCGTGAAAGCCCTTTGCAACGTTGACCGCTTCCTGACCGGTCATGGCGTCCGCCACCAGCAGGATCTCCTGCGGCTTGGCGATGGCCCGGATCTGCTCCAGCTCACGCATCATGTCGTCATTGATTTGGAGGCGGCCGGCGGTGTCCAGGATTACAACGTCGTAGGCCCCTTCGCGCGCCCGGCGCAACGCACGGCTGACGATCTCAGGCGGGGGCTCCTTCACACCTTCACTGTACACGGGCACATCGAGCTGTTTGCCCAACACCTCGAGCTGGGTGACGGCGGCGGGCCGGTAGGTATCTGCTGCAACCAGCAATGAGCGCTTGTTGCCCTTGCGCAGCGTGAGCGCCAGCTTGCCGGCCATGGTCGTCTTGCCGGCGCCTTGCAGTCCCAGAAGCATGATCACGTGCGGCGCCGGTCCCGACAGGTCGAGCTTGGACGGCTCGCCCAGCGTCTTCAGAAGCTCCTCGTGAACGATCTTGACGACCTGCTGCGCCGGGGTCAGGCTCTTCATCACTTCGGCGCCGATGGCCCGCTCTTTGACGCGCCCCACCAGCTCCTTGACGACCTTGTAGTTGACATCGGCCTCGAGCAGCGCCAGTCGCACCTCGCGCAGGGCCAGCTCCACATCCTGCTCGGAGAGCTTCCCGCGTGAAGCGAGTTTGTCGAAGACCGCATTGAGCTTGGTTTGCAGATTCTCAAACATAGCGCACCACTTGACGCCAACTCGCGCATGAGCCGGCCCGCGGGCCGGCTCATCACCGATGACACTTTTATTTTACGAGCTATTGCGCCTTTCGTCAAGTCTATGCTATAATCGGCTCAATTCCGGAGGTGAGCGGGAGAGACGGAGGCGGTCTGATGCGCCATGCGCCACCCTCCGTGGCCTTGCTGCCAGAGGCGCAAGATGGCCGTGCCTGGGCTGGATTGTCGCTGCAATGGGGCCGCGCCATGATCTACAAAGAGACCCTTCCCAACAACCAAGAAGTCCGGGTTACCTTCGAGCTTCCCTCGAGCATCTGGGCCGAACGGGTCAACCTGGTCGGCGACTTCAACCAATGGGACACGGCAAAGGATGAACTGCACCAGAGCCGCACCGACGGCAAGTGGCGCATCACTCTGACGCTGCCGACGCACAAGGAGTATGAGTTCCGCTATCTCGTTAACGGCCGCGATTGGCACAACGACTGGCACGCCGACAAGTACCGGTCGAACAAGTACGGCACTGACAACTCAGTGGTCTGCACGTGAGGACGGCGATCAGCAGTGACTGATCTGCGCCACCTGCTTCTGGTGGGTACCGGGGGCTTTCTCGGATCGGTCCTGCGCTATATCGTGAGTGGCTACGTGCAGCAATCTGCTCGCGATCTGGGCTTTCCGTACGGCACGCTGGCTGTGAATGCGGCCGGCTGCTTCATCATCGGCGCCTTGTCAGCGCTTGGAGAGAACCGCGGCGTGTTCACGACCGAGGACCGTCTCTTTCTCTTCGTGGGCCTCCTCGGCGGCTTCACTACCTTCTCTTCGTTCGGCAACGAGACGATCAACTTGCTGCGGCAAGGCGAGTCGCTGCGGGCCGCGATCAACATAGCCGCCCTACTTCTCCTGGGTCTCGGCGGCGTCTGGTTAGGTCGCAGCGTCGTGACATGGCTTTGGCGTTAGGGCGTGGCTCTAACGGTGGAGATGGAACTGCCTGAAGAGGGCTCCCTGCTGCGCATCTTCATCGGCGAGAGCGACCGGCATGCGGGCCGCCCCCTGTACGAGTGGCTCCTGCTGGAGGCCCGCCGCCAGGGTCTGGCCGGGGCTACCGTGCTGCGCGGCATCAGCGGCTTCGGTGCACACAGCAGGATCCACACCTTCAAGATCGAGCGCCTATCCGAGGATCTTCCGATCGTGCTCGAGATCGTCGACACGCGCGAGAAGCTCGAAAACTTCCTGGCGTCCGTTGATAGTGCGATTGAGGAAGGTCTGGCGACCCTAGAGAAAGCTTATGTGAAGTTCTATCGCCACGGCATACCGTGATCAGCGAGCCGCGCGAGCGCCGATGACTGGCCAGCCCGCAGCCCCGTCACCGAGCAGTTGTAGTTGAGGTCGATGGGTCTTGGGCAGGCGCCCTGAGCGCGCATCGCCGCCGGCGAGCTCCGTGATGGCGGCCAGCCAATCCCCAACGGTCTCGACTTCCGGCAGGGCCCGCGCCGCGTAATAGGACAAGACGCCCTGTTCTTGCATTCCCCTGCCCCATCCGAAGACGTAGTTCTTCGCCCGACACGCGAGCGCTGCGCCTGCGGTTGCTTGCATGACGATGGCGGTCACCTTCGCCGGCGCCCGGCCGGCGAGCAGGTTGGTGTGTCAGCAGTCGGGCAGCAAAGCCAGCCGCACCGACGGCGGGAGTTCGAGCGCGCTGAACACATCTCGCCAGAACAGCCAGCGGCGCGGCTCATCCAGGTCGCCCGGCGCCAGGACGAGCGCAGGCTCGGCCGCATCGGCCTCGACTGCATCGAGAGGCGCATAGGCCCCGTGCCCGCTGTAGTAGACGAAGAGCTCGCCTTCCGCCCATCCGGCCGCACGGATGCGAACCGCGCCGAGCACATCGAGGAGCAGCCTGCGATCCAGGCCGCCTTCGATCACCAGCAGCTCATCGGCTGACATGCCGCGCGCGGCCAGTCCCTCGTAGACCATCTGCACGTCGCCGTGCATGGCGGCTTCCCCGCGCCAGGGTGCGGCAATGAGCAGCGCCAGTCGATGCGCCGGTTCCGGCATCTCGCACTCTCTACTGTGGCAGCAGGTCGCCCAACTGGCGCAACACGTAGGTCGGCTTGATGGTCGACCTGGCGAGTGCAGCTTCGTCGGTAGCGCCGGTAAGGGCCAACGCGGCCGCCATGCCGCTGTTAAGTCCCATCGCCACATCGGTTTCCAGCCGGTCGCCGGTGATGATGCAGCACTCCGGCGGCATACCGAGCACGCCGATGATCGCATCAACCATGTAGTGCGAGGGCTTTCCGACAACCGCCTCCACCTTCGTGTTCGTGCACGCCTCGATCGCCGCAATGGTGGCGGCCGCATCCGGCTCTCCGCCGCCGGGCACGGGGCAGTAGCGGTCGCCGTTGGTGGCGAAAAAGCGCGCGCCGGCCCGAATTGCATCGAACGCGATCTGGAGTTTGCGGTAGACGAAGGTGCGGTCGAAGCTGGCGATGACGGCGTCAGTGCGCCGGGGATCCTCGGTGAGCTCGAAGCCGGCCGCTTCCAGCACATCGCACAGCGGTCGCTCGCCCACCACGAACAGCCGCGCTCCCGGCATCTGCCGCTGCAGGAAATCCGCCATCACCAACGAGGAGTTGATGACATCCGACGGCGGCGTCGGCAGGCCCAGGCGCGTCAGCTTCCGGGCATAGTCTTCCCGCGTATGGGCCGGGTTATTCGAAAGGAAGACCGTCCGCCGACCAAGCGCCCGCAAGGTCGTGATCGTCTGACCCGCCGTGGGCAGCAGCGTATCGCCGAGATAGACGGTGCCATCAAGATCGAAGATATAGGCGTCGTAGAGTTCTGGCATGACGCCCATTGTAACCGAAGCGCTTGGCTTGCCAAAAAAGCCGGCCTGGGCGACCCCAAGCCGTGATCGCCCAGGCCGCTACCTCTGTTTACATCCCTCGCCGCTGCCAGACCCACATCGGCAGGAGCAGGGCGATCAGACCGATCAAGCCGGCGCCGGTGCAGACCGGAGGCGCAGCCTGGCCTGCGGTGGCAGGCGCCGACTCTGGCTGAGCAGAAGTGATCGGCGCCGGCGCAGGCTGATCCGCGACGATGGGTGTCCCCTCGATCTTCAGCTGTGGGCTCGGCGCCGGCGCGGTGGTTGCCTGCGCCACGATCACCGCTGTGCCGCGCTGTGCGACCATCGGCGATGGGCTGACGCTGCGCTGCGCGGCCGGGGGCGTCGCGCTGGCGACGCGCTGAGTAGCCGTCGGCAGCGATGTGGCGGTGGCCTGGCCCGGCTGGGCTCCCAGCTGACCCGCACCGCCGACTGCAAACGCCTTGCCGCTCAGCACGACCGTCACCCGGTCGCCCAACGCCAGATAGCGGCCGATCTCGGGGTATTGGCCCAGAAGCTGGAAGTAGCGGTCGCTGCCGAACACGACCGCCTCGGCCTGCATCCTGGTGGCGTCGAACGCCGTGTCGAGCCAGGCGTTCTGGCTGAACAGGAACGTCTTGTCGCCCACCTGCCGCAGCTGCTGGACGGCCGGCGCGGCAGCCTGCTCGCTCGCTTGGAGCTGGCTCTCAACGACCGCGCGGTCCACCGCCGCCTCCCCTGCGCGCACTTGCGGGACGAGACCTGCGGCCGGCGCCTTGCCCGGCTCCGGCGCTCTGCCGGTCGCGCTCGTCGGAGCGGGCGCCACAGCGCCCTGGCTGAGCTGGTCGCGGCCGCCCTGCGTCAGCGCGAGCTGCGGTTCCTGCACGAGGAACGACGTGTAGGGCGTGACGATGCCGTAACGGGTGCTGAGCGCCACGATCTCCTTCACCAGCTCGTCTTTGACGCCAGTGAGACGAATCTGCGCGAGCAGGTAGCCGATCTTGCGCTGCGCCCAGAGCCGGGCGATGAAGTCATCTCCGCCACGACCCGCAAAGGTGGCGATATAGGCGTAGTTCTGAAGCTGGCCGTTCACCAGGCCCGAGAGCCGGATCGTCGCCGGACCGCCTTGCCGATAGCGTCCGGCGATCACCAACTGGTTGCCAGCGAACAGGTCGGGCAGCGGGTACGGGTAGAGATCCTCGACACGCACGCTCTGAACTTCGAGCTTGACATCGGTCAGCACCGGCGCGCTGACTTTGGCATAGAAACCTGAGATCACCTCATCGATCTTCTGACCGGGCCGCACATAGGCGCTGGCCCCGCGCAGACTGCTGCTCAGTTGGTCCAGCAGCACTGCGTCCACATCGTTGCCCACGCCGAAAGCGAACAGCCGCACCGACTTGGGCGCGCTGGCCGTCACGTTCGCCACAATGCGATCTGGGTCCTTCTCGCCCACCGTAGGCAGCCCATCGGTCATGAAGATCACGACGGTCGGCCGCGCCTTGTCGGCGCCAGCCATCGCTTCCAGTAACGCCCGGTTGATGTCGGTGCTGCCCTGGGCCGCCAGCCGGCTGACGAACTCGCGGCCCTCGTTCCGCCGGCCGATCGAGACCGGCTTTTCGGCGAACAGGCGCGTGGCGGTGTTGAACGAAACGACGTTGAAGCGGTCCCCCTCGCCCAGGTGATCGAGGATGTAGCTTGCGGCCGCCTTCGCCTGGTTCACCTTCTCGCCGTCCATGCTCCCCGAGGTGTCGAAGACCAGAATCACATCCTTATCCACGACATCGCTTTCACGCGGTCGAATCGGGGGGTTGATCAGCAGCAGGAAGAAGCCGTCCTCGTCGAACGGCTGGTAGCTCAACAAGTTCAGGGCCACCGACTCCGGCGAGACGCTGTAGTACAGGTCGAAGTCACGATCGGGGCGGACGTTGCGCGCCCCGTAGCGGACCGTCGCCCGCCGGTCCCCCTCGCGCTGCATCACCACCGTATGGCTGGGAGAGTAGATGGCGCGCAGCGGGGTTTTGTCCTCCAGCTGCACCGTGATCGCCACCTCCTCAAGCGGACGCGCCGAGAACTTCTCTGTGTTCAGCGGATACCTGTAGTGCACCAGGCCGCCCGACTGCGCGAGCACCTGTCCATAGGTCAGCTCGATACGGCGCTCGCCGCGCGGGGGGATGGGGAAGATGCGCGCCTGGAACGCGCCGCGTCCGACATATTCCAGCAGCGCGGGATCGCGCTGCTGGCGCACGATCTCCTCGTAGATGGCGCGGGCTTCGTCGCGGCCCAACAGCTTCCCCTCCAACTTCTGTCCGTCCACCCACATGTCGAAGCTGAAGATGGCGGCGTCCTCAGGCAGGGGAAAGAGATAGATGCCTTCCACAGGAAACGTAGCGTGGTTCACGAAAACCTGGT
>CAYRFV010000053.1:0-23218 GCA_964423545.1 uncultured Anaerolineales bacterium
TTGAAGATCGACGGTTGGCCGAAGCCCGTGCGGATGATCTTGCCTGCGCGCTGGATGAAGCGGTCAGGGTTCTTCTTGCTGACCTGGAGCGAGGCGCTGGGCTGGAGCAGTCGCATCTCCTCCACGACGTCCAGCAACAGGTACGTCGCGTCGTTCACACCGTCCGAGCCATCTTCGCGCAGGCCACCTAAGTTGATCTGCGCGAAGTCAGTGTAGGTTCCGCTCTCGGCCGCGGTCACGCCAACCTTTGGCGGCGCAGGCTGGTTGTTGAACTTGATCCAGAAGCACTGGAGCAACTCCTCAGCTTGCTCGCGCGTGAGGGTGTTGTCCGCCAGTCCCCGCTGATAGAACGGGTGGAGATGCTGGTCGAGCCGGCCCGGATCGAACGCGTCCCACGTGTTCAGCTCGGTGGTGACTCCTAGATGCACGAACCAGTAGTACTGCAACGCCTCATGCAAGTCGCGCGGCGCGTGCGCTGGCACGCGCCGGCAGACCGCGGCGATGCGCTCCAGCTCGAGCCGCCGGCTGGAATCCGGCTCGACGGCCGCCAACTCATCCGCTTTTTCCGCATGGCGTTCGGCGAAGCGGATCAGCGCCAGCGCACAGACGCGCATGGCTTTCAGCTCTTCCTGCTTGGCATAGGCCCCCGCGTCGTGCAGCGCGTCAAGCTCAGCCAGGCTGGCTTCGATCTCGGTCACGAAGTCAAGCATCCCCTTACGGTAGATCTTGTCGTCCAA
The DNA here is from genome assembly GCA_964423545.1 of uncultured Anaerolineales bacterium. GTDB lineage: Bacteria > Chloroflexota > Anaerolineae > CG2-30-64-16 > CG2-30-64-16 > JALOOE01. Next base: position 738 of record CAYRFV010000053.1, read on the forward strand.
TACGGTGTGCCCCGGTGCGCGCTGTTCCATGAACTCGGTGAAGATGCCTGCGTCATAGGCCGCCTTCCATGCCTCCGACATCTCCGAGAAGATCACCTCGCGCATCGATCTGCCCTGCCAATAGGGGATGATCTGCTCGGCGAACACCTGCCGCGTTTCAGCGCTGACCTTGAACGGGATCTTCGGGCGGCTGTCCAGGATGTCGAGGTCGGCGAGGCTGTGGCAGCACAACTCCGGGTAGGTGGGCGCGGCCGCAGGCGCGGGCCCTTTTTCGCCGACGATCAGTTCGCCATCGTTGATGCAGATCGCCTTGTGCTCCATCAAGAAGCGAAAGGCGAGGGCGCGGCGCATCGGGACGGAGACCAGCCCCAGGTTCTGCTGGTGAAACTCGGTCATCAGCCGGCCGCGCTCGGCTGAGAGGGTGGGAACAGCATCCAGGCTCTGTCGGCGCAAGGCAGTCACACGGGCAGATAGGGTCATTCGAACGAACCTCCAAAGCGATTATGAATATCATACCCAAATCACGCCGATCCTGCCAGTCTGGGAGGCGGTCGGTGACGTGGACCAGACGCGGTCGATTTCAGTGCGCGCGGTCGGCGCGGCGCAGCTTCTCCCGTCATGCGCTCTTTCCACCGCGCAGCCGCTCTATGAGTGTTTCGATCTCGACGACGTGGAGCAGACGCAGGGCGCCGAGATAGATAACTGCCCCCACCCCGCCTGCGAGCGCCACCACCAGGGCCTCGCCGATCAGCCCATGGGGGAGCAAGAGGATGAGGAGCCGCGATAGCAGCGCAAGCGCCATGCCCATGAACAAAGCGGCGCCGCTCACGCTCAGCGCAGTGCGCCCGATGCCAAGGCCCCGGAAGCGTCCCAGGCTGCGGATCAGCAGAACGGTCATGATCGTGGCATGGCCCGCTTGCTTCGCCGAGTCGGCAAGCACCAGACCGAGAAAACCGAACGGTTCTTTCAGCGTCAGCGCGACGGCAAAGTAGACGCCCACGCTGATGACGCCGACGGCCGCAGGCGTGCGGGTGTTCTGCCGGGCATAGAAGGCGTAATTCAACAGGAAATCGATGCCGGCGAACGGCAGGCCGATCAGGTAGAGCCGGAGCGCTTTCGCAGTCATGACCGTATCAGCCGCCGTGAAGCTGCCATGCTGGAACAACAGGCGGATGATCGGTTCGGCCAGCACCCACAGCCCGACCGTCGCCGGCAGCAGCAGGACGATCACCAACCGCAGCCCTCCCGCAAACAGGCCGCGAAAGCCGCTCCAGTCACGGATCGCGGCATGTTGCGAGAGGGTGGGAAGCGCCGCAAGGGAGATGGCCACCGGGATCAGCCCAAGCGGCAACTGAATCAGGGTTGTCGCATATCGCATCCAGCTCACGCTCTGTGGACCGGTTGCGGAGGCCCAACGGCCATCGACGATAATCTGGATCTGCGTGATCACGAGGCCCAGCGCGATCGGCGTATAGAGGAGCAGGATGCGCTGCACGGCCGGCTGCCGCCATGCAGCCGACGGCCGCAGCGCTACATCGCGCACGCCGGGCAGCGTCACGGCAAGTTGCAGCAGGCTGCCGCCCAGGATGCCTATCGGCAACGCATAGATGCCGATGCGGTTCGCCAGCAAAGGCGCGGCCAGGACGATGCCCAGGTTGAACACCGCGCCGCCGGCTGCTGTGTACGAGAAGCGCTTCAGGGCATAGAGCAGCCCCATCACGCCGCCGGTCAGCCCGAACAACAGCACGGCAGGCGAGATGAGCCGCAGGCAGTTCTCCAGGACGCGTTGGAGCGCCGGATCCGAGAAGTCGCCCAGAATTGCCGCGATCGGCGCAGAGAAGGCCTCCAGCAGCAGCACGATGAGGGCCATAGCGGCCGCGATCATCGTGAGCATGGCGCTGGCAATGCGCGCCAGCTCCCAACGGCGTTGGGGCGATGCATATTCGGAGAACACCGGCACCAGCGCGGCGCTCAACATGCCGCCCACCAGCAGATCGTAGATCATGGTCGGCACGCGAGCAGCCAGATTGAAGGCGCTCAGTTCGCCGCTGGAGCCGAAATACCAGGAGGTGATGGTGTCGCGTGCCAGACCGATGAGGCGGCTGGCAATGTTGCCTACCCCCACAACGCCTGCGGATCGGGCTAATCCGGTCCCTGCCTGCGACCGGGAATCCGCTTCGGGGGCTGCTGCGGAGGCGTCGGCGCGGCGGGCGTTGGCGTCAACGGGAGTCGGGGGCTGCGTTACGGGGTGGGTCATCAGGACGCTTCCGGCCTATCAAGAGGGAGGCTCGACGCTTCGTGTTCCCAAGTCGGCGATCTTCTCGATCAGCGCCGTGGTGGAGCGTTCGGGAATGAAGGGCAAGTAGACGACCCGGCCGCCGAAGCTGGCGACCACCTCGGCTTCGGGCGGCCGTGGGCCCCCCGGACGGCTCCAGTCACCCCCCTTGGCATAGATATCCGGGCGCAGGGTGGCCACCAGGTCATTGGCGGTCACCTCATCGAAGATCACAACGACATCGACGCAGCCCAACGCAGCCAGCAGCTCGGCGCGCTCCTCCTGAGGCACGATAGGGCGTCCAGGCTTGCGCGCGCGCGTGGACGCGTCGCTGTTCAGCCCCACGATCAGCGCGTCGCCCAGCACTCTCGCCGCCTGCAGATAGCGCGCATGGCCGACGTGCAGCAGGTCGAAATGACCGTTTGTCAGCACCACCGTGTGGCCGGTCGCCGCCTGTCTCTGTCGCCAGGCCAACGCCGCATCGAGTGTCAAGATTTCACCCATGGCATGCCCCGCGTCGGAATCGAGTGACGCAGCATCGGACGGCGCAGTCGTCGTGCGACCCGATCACGCATCGCCTCGTGAAGCCGAATGCCACCGTCTCGCCGCATCCTCTCACCCTTTCCTCGGAGATGTGCGTCGCAGCGCCACTTCTTCCAACACGGCCAACGTTTCCCTGGCGCACTTTTCCCACGAGAAACGCTTGATGTTCTCCCGTCCGCGGCGAGTAAGCTCTGCGCGCAGCGCCGCATCGGTGGCGATGCGATGCATCGCATCCGCGATCGCGTCCACATCGTGGGGATCGACGAGCAGCGCAGCAGCCTGTTCCGGGCCTGCTGCCGGATCCCCCGCGACTTCCGGCAGCGATGAAGTGTTGCTCGTGATTACTGGCACATCGCACGCTCCCGCTTCGAGCACCGGAATGCCGAAGCCCTCGTACAGAGATGGATAGACTAGCGCCGACGCTCCGCTGAGCAGCGCCGGCAGATCGACTTCTTCGACATAGCCGGGAAAGAGCACTCGGCTCGCCAGATTGAGCTCCACCACACGTGCGAAGAGGCTCTCATAGAGCCAGCCGCGCTTGCCTGCCAGGACAAGCTGCATGTCCGCCAGCTGCGGATCGGCGGCGAGGCGGCCAAACGCCTCGATGACGCGTCCGAGGTTCTTGCGCGGCTGCAGCGTGCCGACGTACAGCAGATAGCGTTCTCCGATGCCGTAGCGTAGGCGAACCTCTGCCAGCCGCCCGGCTGCGGGCACCGGGGCCATGGCTTCATCGCGACCCAGGTAGACGACGCGGACCTTGCCGGGATTGATCTGATAGGCCCGCACCAGCTCCTCCTTGGTCGCCAGGGAGTCGGCAAGCACGGCTGTCGCCTGCTGCGCGTTCCAGCGCGTCGACCAATCCAGGTAGCTCCGATCGACCGCGCGGTGCGCCTCCGGGTAGTGGAGGTAACCCAGGTCGTGCACTGTGACCACGCTCCGCTGCGGGTGGATCAGCGGCAGCACGTGCGCCGGCACGAAGAGCACGTCGGGCGCGTGCGCAAGCATTTCCATGCTGAGCCGAAGGTGTGTCCAGAGCCTGGGAAACGGCAGGGCGCGGAGTTCGGCGTTGGCAGCCATGGCGCGCAGCGTCTCTGCTGGCCCATTGGTGTACAACCGAAAACGATGCTCGGAGCCGGCGGCCACCAGCGCCCGAATCAGATTGAGCGAGTACCTTTCAGTTCCGGTGCGCTGGACTGCCGTAGCGCGACTGGCATCAATCCCGATGAGCATGGGTGGATTATAGCACAGGAAAGGTTGAGCCCGTTGTCAGCGCAGCGCCTCGAGGATCTGTTCCAGGCCGATCGGCCCCTGTCGAAGAATGCGAGGTTGCGCTTGTGTCAGGTCGAGGAGTGTCGAAGGGATGCCGCCAGGGCATCGACCGCCGTCGAGAACGAAGGAGACGCGGCCAACAAGCTGCGCCGCCGCCTCTTGCGCCGTGACCGGATTGACTCGCCCGGATAGGTTGGCGCTTGTGGTCGCCAGAGGCGCTCCCGCTGCCCGGATCAGGGCGCGGGCAAGGTCATGAGCCGGCACGCGCACCGCCACCGTGTCGCCTCCCGCCGTGACCTCGTCCGGCACGCGTTCGTGTTTCGGTACGACAAGGGTCAATGGGCCGGGCCAAAAGCGCTCGGCGATGCGCAGCGCGGCCGGCGGCAAATCGCGCGCGACAAGCGCCACGTCAGCCGGATCGGCCACCAAGACCGGGATCGGCTTGTCAAGGGTGCGCAGCTTGGCGAGGTAGAGCTTCCCCACGGCGCTTGCGTTCCAGACGATCGCGCCGACCCCGTAGACCGTGTCGGTGGGGAAGACGACCAGTTCTCCCGCCTTCAGCAAAGCAGCGGCCTGATCGATAACTGCAGGAAGGCGAAGTGCAGAGGATGGAGCGTCCGGCACCTGACGACCTCCGTCACACTTGCCCGTTGTTCAGGATGAATCGCTCGATGACTGCCGCTACGCCACCCTCGGTCACCGGCGGCGCGATCCACCGCGCCGCGGCCAGAACGTCCGGGGTGGCATTGGCAACGGCGACGCCAAGGCCCGCCCACTCGACCATGCTCACGTCGTTCCCTGAATCACCGACCGCGATGGTCTCTGACTGCGAAACGCCGTAGTAGGCGGCAAGGAAGGCCAGCGCGCGACCTTTGGAGGCGCAAGGCGAGGTCACTTCCACGAAGAGCGGATGCGAGCGCATCACGGTCAGTCGTGCGCCGACGACACCGTGAAGATCGTGGGTCAATTGCCTGCCGCCCGGCTCTTCACAGATGAACAGTCCCTTGAGGATCGGTTCTGCCTGATCGCACAGCCGAGCGAAGGCCGCCGCAAGGCTCGTCACCGGTTGCGTCTCGCCGCCAAACCAAAGGTCATAGAACTCGGGCGAGTAGGACGTCGGCCCGTGATAGATGCGGCGCTCGGTATAGATGTTTAGCTCGAGCCGGCGCTTTTCGGCCAGCGCAACCACGTCAGCGAACGGTTCCGCGGGAACGCTCTCGACGAACAGTGTCCGTTCGTCACCCCCAGACTCCTTCACCAGCGCACCCTGAAAGCAGATCACCGGCGTCTTGAGGCCCAGCATTGCAGCGTACCGCTGCGCCGATGCATAGGGACGGCCCGTGGCCACCACGACATGTGCGCCATGGGTCACCGCTGCAGCGATGGCCTCGGTCACGCGCGCCGTGGGCTGTTGTCCGCCTTCGACGGTCGTTCCGTCGAGGTCGAGTGCGAGCAAACGATACATCATTGCGAGTTACTCTATGTGGCTGCGACGACAATGCGATCCAGGCCGGCAAAGTCTTGCAGCACCGCCACCTCGGCGCCCGGCAGCGCCAATTGGGCGAGCGAACGCACCGCCTCGCCTTGGCTTGCGCCGATCTCCAAGTAGATGCGTCCTCCTGGCCTGAGCCGCGATGCCACGCCTGCGCCCACCAGGCCATCGAAGAAGGCGCGGAAGACGCACAGGCCGTCGGAGCCTCCGTCGAGCGCCTGTTGCGGCTCATAGTCGCGCACCTGTTGCGGCAGATTGGGCAGTTCGTGAGTGGCGATGTAGGGCAGATTGGCAACGATCAGGTCGACGGGCCCGGGTAGCGGCTCCGTCAGGTTGCCGGGCAGGAGCTGCACCTGCTCGCCCACGCCGTAGCGCCACACGTTCTGAGCCGCCACGCCGAGGGCATCGTCGCTGATGTCAACCGCATAGACGGCTGCTTCGGGTGCATTGACCCCGATCGCAACCGCGATGGCCCCGCTCCCGGTCCCGATGTCCGCGACCCGGGGTCGATGACCTTGTGCAATCAGATGCTTGAGGTAGTCCAGCGCGCGCTCGACCAGCAGTTCGGTCTCCGGCCTCGGGATCAACACGTGCCGATCGACCGTGATATCGAGTCCGTAAAACGCCTTGTAGCCGACCAGATAGGCGACGGGCGCCTGACAGATGCGCTGCCGGACCAGCGTCTCATAGAGCGCGATCTCACCCTCGGTCAGCCGCCGGTGGGGATGGGCATAGAGCCATGTCTTGCTGACCCCCAGTACGTGCGCCATCAGCACGGCGCTGTCAAGCTGGGGGGTGTCAGTCTCCGCCTCGCGCAGCCGGCGCGAGGCTGCCAGCATGGCGCGGCCGACATCGCACGCGCGATCCAGCCTCCACACGAAGCCGGAGGGCAACGCCTCGGGCCCTGGCAGAGTCTTCGCTGACCCAGCCGCTTTCTCGCCTGAACCGTCGCTTGATCGTTGTTCTGCGGGAGGCGTAGACGAGAGCATCTTCAGTTCATCGGTTCCCAACTCACCCCTCGTCTTCGATGGCCTGGAGCCTTTCCGTCTGTTCGCTTGTGGCCAGTTCCTCGATGAACTCGTCCAGGGCGCCGTTCAGGACCGCCGGCAGATTGTAGATAGTCTTGCCGATCCGGTGATCGGTGACGCGATTCTGCGGGAAGTTATAGGTGCGTATCTTCTCGCTGCGCTCGCCCGTCCCTACCTGCGTGCGCCGGGTTTCGCTGCGCTCGTGCGCCAGACGCTCCTGCTCCGCCTGGTAGAGGCGCGCGCGCAAGATCGCCATCGCTTTTGTGCGATTCTGGAGCTGCGACTTCTCATCCTGACAGCTCACCACGATTCCGCTGGGCAGATGCGTGACGCGCACCGCCGAGTCGGTGGTATTGACGCTTTGCCCGCCGGGCCCGGTCGCCCGGAACACATCGATGCGCACATCGTTGGGGCCGATCTCGACATCGACGTCGTCTGCTTCGGGCAACACAGCCACGGTCGCGGTCGACGTATGAATGCGCCCCTGCGCCTCGGTGATGGGCACGCGCTGCACGCGGTGCACGCCGCTTTCGTATTTCAGCCGCGAATAGGCGCCGCGGCCGCGCACCTGGAAGATGACTTCCTTGAACCCGCCGACGCCGGTCTCGCTTTGACTCATGAGTTCGGTCTTGCAGTGATGTTCCTCAGCCCAGCGCGTGTACATGCGGAATAGATCGGCTGCAAAGAGGCCGGCTTCATCGCCGCCGGCGCCGGCCCGGATTTCGACGATGACGTTTCTCTCGTCGTTCGGGTCTTTGGGGAGAAGCAGGTGCTGGAGCTCCGCCAGCCGCGCTTCCTGCTCCGCGTGGAGGCGTGCGACCTCCGCGCGCGCCAGCTCCACCATCTCGGGATCGGTCTCGGTTTCGACCATGTGCTGCGCGCCGGTCAGTTCGCCGTCAGCCGCCCGATAGGACCGATAGAGGCTGACGATCTCCTCCATTTCGGCCTGTTCGCGCGCCAGATCTGCCAGGCGCGCCGGGTCGGTGGCAGTGACCGGGTCGGCCATCTGCACATTCAACTCCTCATAACGGCGTTCGATAGCCGCCAGCTTGTCCAGGACCATGTTATCCCAGGAACACCGGCAGATTGCCGGTGGCGATGATGTGCTGCCACTGCACAGGGTCGTTGCCTTCAGTGAAGGCGGCCGCTTCTGCGATGACTGCGCCGCCCGCGCTCTCAACCAGCTTGCGCATGCCGGCAAGTGTGCTGCCGGTGCTGATCACATCATCGACGAGAATGATGCGTTTGCCTTGCACCAGGCCCAGGTCCTTGCCATCCAGCCACAGGGTCTGCGGCGCGCCGGTGGTGATCGAGAGCACCTCGACGCTGACCGCACCGACCATGTACGGCTTCCTGGTCTTGCGAGCGACGATGTACGGCAGCTTCACGCGTACAGAGATCGCATGCGCCAACGGAATGCTCTTGACCTCGGCGGTCATGATCGCGTCGGCGTCTCTCGGCAGCCGTGGGGCCAGCTCATCGGCGATCGCTTCGACGACCTCATAGTCGCCAAGCATATTGAAGATGGCGATGCGCACCTTCGGCGCGACCTCGAAAAGCGGCAGATGGCGGGTGAGACCACAGATCTGTGTGGTATAGTGCTCCTGCGACATGCGACTCTCCTCCCTCAGGAAGGCGCGCGCAACTTCGAGGCACGCGGTCTTCAGTCACTCGTATGCGCCACACGACTAGCGCGCAACGCCGGACGGGTGGAACTTGCCTCCCGAGCCGTCCGACGCACGATGATTCTACCATAAGAGGCGATGAATAACGCAATCCGAGTGCGCACGATGGGGGCGTCGACGCCGCGACTGCTGCGCCGCACATGTCCGGCGACCCGTTCGTGATATAATCCGAATGTCACACAGGAAAGGTGCCCGGATGATTCGCCTCACTCCGTACAGGCTGGCCGTCACGGCCGGCGTGCTGATCGTTCTGTCGGCGCCACTCATCGGCCTCCTGCGGGCTACGGCTCAGGAGGATGCGCCGCCAATCTACTACTGGGTCACGCTGGCAGCGGCCGATCGCACCGCGCGCAATGCAGTGACTGAAGCCGGCATCGCAATCGACGCCCTTCGGAGCGACGGCGTGACAGCTATCGTGGATGCGCGTGGGCTGGAGCGCTTGCTCGCACAGGGACTTGTCCCGTTGTCGGTCCAGCCCCTGGACTTCCCACCGGTCGACAGTGCCTATCACAACTACGCCGAGCTGCAAACGGTTGTTCACCAGATCGCGGCTGCTCATCCGGACATCACGCGGCTCTACACGAGCGGGTTGAGTTTGGAGGGTCGCGGGATCCTGGCCGTGAAGATCAGTGACGCACCGGATGGCGACGATCCAACGGAGCCAGCTGTGCTTTTCGTGGCCCTGCATCATGCCCGGGAGCACCTCACGGTCGAAATGGCCCTGGAGGTGATCCGGCTCTTCACCGGCGGCTACGGCATAGATCCGGCGCTGACCAATCTCGTCAACACGCGCGAGATCTGGGTGTTGCCGAACGTGAACCCGGACGGCAGTGAGTATGACATTGGCGGTGGCGTCTACTGGTGGTGGCGCAAGAACCGGCGGCCAAATGCCGATGGCAGCATCGGCGTCGATTTGAACCGCAACTACGGCTATCGTTGGGGCGGCCAAGGTTCATCGGGTCTACCAGCCGACGACACCTATCGCGGTCCGGCGCCATTCTCGGAGCCGGAGACGCAAGCCGTGCGTGACTTCGTGCTGGCGCATCCGGATATCTCGGCTGCAATCAGCTTCCACACTTTTGGTGAGCTGATCCTCCACCCGTACGGCTACACCGGAGTCGATCTCCCGCCCGATATGACCCTGGAGGATCTGTACACGTTCCGCGCCCTCGCCAACCAGATGGCTGCGAGCAATGGCTACACGCCGCTCCAGTCCAGCGACCTCTATATCACCTCCGGCGACACGGTGGATTGGCTTTACGGTGAGCGGGGGATCTTCGCATTCACCTTCGAAATGTATCCGACAAGCAGTCCGCCCGGCTTCTATCCACCGGCCGACGCCATCGAGCGGGAGGTGCAGCGCAATCACGCTGCGATCGCCTATCTGGCGGCTGTCGCCGACAATCCGCGCAAAGCAATCGGCATGGGCGGGGATGTCACCGCACCGGCCGTGGACATCAGCGTGACGGCGTCGCTGGTCACGGTCGGACAGACGGTCACCGCCACTGCCACGGTGAGCGATGATATGGAGGTAACGCTGGTCGCATGGTGCGTGGACGGGCAGACCGTCGCGATGCAGGCTGCCGGACCCTTTGACCTGACCTGGACGCCGGAACCTGGGGCCCATGGGTTGCAGGCCATGGCGTTCGATGCAGGTGGAAATGTGGGCGTATCGTTGCCCATCACCGTCACGGCCCGCTCAGTCACGCCGCGATCGCTCTGGCTTCCGATGATCGGTCGCGAATCGTCGGCAACCGTGTGGACTGGGGGCCCGAGGTGACGCCCGATCACTCGGTCCGGCGTCCTTCGACGCTCCTGGTTTTCCGGTCGGGCGACTGGACGCTGCGCCGGTCTGCGAGTACACTGTTCTCACATGATTCAGCTTGACGACCTGCTTGCTGCAACCGGGGGGCGGCTGTCTGGCTCATCGGCCGTAACAGCCTTCGCCTCGTTCTGCTACGACTCGCGACTGGTGCAGCCGGGCCAGCTCTTCCTGGCGGTCCGCACCGATCGAGCGGATGGCCACGACTACATCGGCCATGCGTTAGCGGGCGGCGCGACCGGGGTGCTGTGCCAACAGCCTTTCGATGTGAGCCCTTACGGCGCTGCCTGTGTCGTCGTACCGGACACGCGGCAGGCGCTCCAGGACTGGGCGCGTTTCGTGTTGGCGAAACAGCGCCTCCGGATCGTCGGCGTCACCGGCAGCGTGGGCAAGACCACGACGAAGGAGGCCATCGCGGCTGTGCTGGGCAGCCACTTCCCCGTTTTCAGGAATCGCGCCAACTTCAACGGACTCTATGGACTGCCGATTGCGCTCGGCGAACTGCTGCCGGAACACAGCATCGCGGTTCTGGAGATGGCCGCCGATCATTTCGGCGAGATGGCCCGGCTATGCGCCATGGCCCCCCCGCATGTTGCCGTCGTTACGTCCGTCGAGCCGGCCCACCTCGAAACGTTCGGGTCGCTTGAGGCCATTGCACGCGAGAAGGGAGAGCTGGTTGCCGTCCTCCCCGCCGAGGGTCTGGCCGTGCTCAATGCCGATGATCCGCGCGTGATGGGCATGGCGACTCGTTGTGCGTCCGGCGTCCGGATAGCAACGTTCAGCGCGGAACACACACCGGCCGCTGCGCGCAGCGGCTGGCATGTTGCGGCCAGCGGCATCATCGTGACGCGCGCCGGGCTGCGCTTCGACATCGATACACCGGCGGGACGCGATCATGTCCATTTTCCGCTGCTGGGCCGCCATCAGGTCAACGCCGCGCTGGCGGCCATCGCCGTAGGGCTGCACTTTGGCATCGGGTTGCCGGAGGTGCTGGCGCAATTGGCCCAGGTGGAGTGCATTCCGGGACGCCTCAATCCGCTGCCTGGTCGCCGCGGCAGTCTGCTGCTGGATGATTCCTACAGCTCCAGCCCGGCCGCAGCCGAAGCTGCGCTGGACACGTTGGCCGCATTGGAGGGGCGCCGCAAGATCGCCGTTCTGGGCGATATGCTGGAATTGGGCGACGCAGAAGCTGACGGTCACGAACGAGTTGGCCGCAAGGCGGCTCAGGCGGTTGACCTGCTGGTGACCAAGGGCGGTCGCGCCCGTCGGATCGCCGATGCCTCGCGCAGCGCCGGACTGACCGCCGACCAGGTCATGATCACCTACACCGCCGCAGATGCCGCGGCCGCGGCCCTTCGCCACCTGGGACCGGGCGATGTCGTGCTCGTGAAGGGCTCCCTTGCCACGCGCATGGAGCAGGTGACGCGTGCGCTGTTGGAGGACGGCACACCCGCCGCCGATGTCCTTGTGCGCCAGGATGCAGCCTGGCGGGAGCTGGTCACCGTTCGGCCCGACCGGCCCACCTGGCTGGAGATTGACCTGGGTGCGATCGCCCACAATGTGCGCCGGTTGAAGCAGCTTGCCGGGGATGCATTGCTGATGATCTCGCTCAAGGCCGACGCCTATGGCCATGGCGCGATCCAGGTGGCGCAGACTGCGCTCCACAACGGGGCAACCTGGCTGGGCGTGGCGTGTCTCAGCGAAGGCGTCGCACTGCGCCAGGCCGGCATCGCTGCGCCGATCCTGGTCCTCGGCTACACGCCGGCCTGGCAGGCGCGAGATGCTTTGCGTCACGATCTCACCCTGACTGTCTTCGATCTGGAGGTGGCGCAGGCCTTCTCTCGCGCCGCTCTTGCGCTGGATCGACGGGCGCAGGTCCATGTGAAGATTGACACCGGCATGAGCCGGCTCGGCGTTTTTCCGGGCGATGCTGCCGGGTTCGTGGCCACACTGACTGGCCTGCCCGGCTTGTCCGTGGAAGGAATCTTCACGCATCTTGCGGTGGCTGATGGCGCAAGCGAGTGGGAGTCAGCGTATACGGATGGCCAGCTTCTCGCCTTTAGGCGCGTCTTGAGCGAACTGAGCACTGCCGGCATCCACATCCCGCTGGTCCATGTCCTCAACAGCGCGGGCTTGCTCCGTCCTGGAGGGGGAGTTTCAGCGCTGGGCGGCCCTGCGAACGGCGGTCCGCAGCCCGCATTCCAGGTGCTCGTCCGTCCCGGTATCGCCGTCTATGGGCTTGACCCATCGCCCCAGGTGCGCTGCCCGCCCGATTTTCGGCCTGCGCTGACGTGGAAGACGCAAATCGCACAAGTGAAGACGCTGCCGGCCGGCAGTTACGTCGGATACGGCGGATCGTATCGTACGACGGCCCAGGCGCGCATCGCGGTCATTCCCGTGGGCTATGCCGACGGCTTCCGTCGGGGGCCCCAGCATTGGGGCGAGGTTCTCGTGCGCGGCCACCGAGCGCCGATCGTCGGACGCGTCTGCATGGATCAGACGATGATCGATGTGAGCGACGTCCCCGGAGTGCGGATCGGCGATGAGGTGGTGTTGATCGGCGCGCAAGGCGCCGATCGGCTCACCGCGGAAGAAGTCGCGAGCCGGCTGGGCACCATCAACTACGAGGTCGTCTCCGCGATTCTGCCGCGCGTGCCGCGCGAGACTTTTGCCTGATCTGTGACGCATCCGATTCGATGTGCGGAGCTCGCCGAAATGTGCTATCATTGTGGTGAAGACACCCGCCACAGGAGACTACGTCATGGCGTCTCACCCCAGTTATGAGCGTGTCGCTCGAGCATATGCCGATCGTGCGCGTGCGCTCCTGCGACCGGCCGCCTCGTTTGGCGCAGAGCAGGCCGCACCCCTCCCGACTTCCACCCGCACCCTGACGACCCAGGCGAGCACGCTCGCGCGTCGCGCAGCCGAGCTGCGGCAGATGAACACGGCGTCGCTCGCCGCAACGGATCCGACAGCGCGCGCGGAGGCTTCCCTCCGGCTGCTGGCCCAGGCGGTGACCGATCTACAGGTCAGCGCCTATCTCCTCCGGGCCGCGCAGGGAGGACAGCCACGCCATGATGAGTGGCCTGCTGACTGGGGCGAGGATGATGGATTCGTCTCCCTGGACATTGAGGCCAATCTGGCGATCCTGTCGAGCGACGCGATCGCCTTCGCGACGCGCGCGATCGCCCTGCCGCCTGATCTGCCGTCGGCTCGCAGTCAGCTCGCAGGTGTGGTGGTCACGACGCTGGATGCCATCGAGGGCCGCGCTGCCAGGACGGGCCAGACTGCCGTCAGCGGCCTGTTGGTGTTGGGTATCGGCCAGGTGGCCCATGCGGCTGGCATCGTCGGATCGGACATCGCGCAGGCGCTTGGGGTGGCCGAGCAGGCGTCGCGCATCTTCGCTCTGGCGCGAGATTTCGCGCTCAGCGCCTACAACGCGGTCGTAGCTCTGCTGGGACCAGCCGTGGCGCAAAGCGCCGCGCAGCAAGTGCTGGCCTGGGTGAACGACGTGGCCGCCGGCGAACAGCTCCAGACTCTGCTCGCTCGGCTCTACGGGACGAAGCAGACGGCTCAGCATCTCGACGCAGTCGTCACGGCCAGCCAGGCCGACCTCGGCAAGTTCGTGATCGCGATTCGGGAGGTCGAAGGGCTCAACAGCGGCTTCCAACAGCAGCTTGATCTCGTCGACAAGCTCCTGCGCGGCTTCCGACTACTCGGCGGCGCGGCGGCTGCCACGATCCCACAGGCGACGGTGTTGATGGCGGCCGCCTACATCGTGATTGTGGGCTATGCTGTGTTTGCCGGAGCCGATTACGTCGATGCCAGGACCGTGCGGGTGCTGAATCGGGTGCCCGGCGTGCGTCAGGTGGTGGAGAGGTCCGTCGGCTGACGGCCGCGCCGTGGTGAACGGCACGGCCCGGTGAAGCTTCGCGATCGCTTGCCGTGGCGCTCTGCACGCATTCGTTCGTCTGGAGACGATGCTGGAGGTGTCCCATGAAAGGTGACTGGTTCAGTTGGCCGAGACGGTTCCTTCGTTGGCTGCTCAGTTCGCCGTTTCAGTCGATGCCGCCTTTGTTCGGCAACACGGCGCCGCTGGATTGGCAAGCTTTCAAGGCGCAGGCTGAGGAAGCCAAGCGTTGTGGGTTGGGTGGCGTCGCTGCCCAGGCCCCCATGCCTCACCGGAAGTCCAGGCCGGCGCGATGGGATTCGGCGCTCGAACGACAATAGCGATGGATTGGCTGGAAGCACACTTCGATCTGACCGACCCGGTTGTGTGGATGTTCGCCAGCGTGCTGCTGGCGGTCTTGGGCGCCAACGTTGCATCGGTGGGGCTGCGGCTAGCGCGTGGGCACCGACGGATGGGCCGCCTGCTGCGGTCAAGCGTTGCGCGAGCGTCGGCCTGGCTTGCAGTGTCTCTCTATCTGCTCCTGGTCCCCTTGTTTGCCTGGCGCTACGGCGCCGTCTCGCCGTATATGCTCGGTTTGACTGAGCTGGATTGGGTCGGTGGCATGACCGCCGGCGGCCTCCTGGCGGTGCTGACCGTTGTGCTTCTGCTTTTCGGATGGCTCGTCTATCGTCACACATTGCCCATCGTGCCGGCCGAGGCGCCTCCAAAGGAGGGTCGGTTCATCCATGTGCTCCGGACCCCCATCGATGCTGCGCTGGCGCAGTGGCACCTAGCCTTTTATCGCGCTGCAGCCATCGGCTGGCTCGCTGAGGCGTCGCTGCGCCCCACGGCGTCGGTCGCCGCCCTGGGCGACACCTTGGTCATGCATCCGCTCTATTGGGGAAGTTGGTTGGGCCTGGGGGTGCTGCTGGTCGAGTCGGCGCTCAATCCTCACCTGTGGGCCGTGCTCGACATGCCCACCCTGGAGGAGCGGGTCTGGGGGCGCCCGGAGGCGATCTTGCGCGGCCTCGCCCTTGCGGTTGCGACGACCGCGCTCTTCATCGCAACGCGAAATCTGTGGCTATGCCTGGCATGCCAGGTCATTGTTGAGACGGTGATCGCGGCCTGGCTTCCGCTGCATCGTCTCCGACCGGGAGTGTCGGAGATCGCATAGATGGCGGGGTCGCATCACACATGCTTCCGGCGCATGCGGTGTTCGACTTCGCAGTTCAGCGGATAAAGAGGCGCAGCATGAGCAGCATACCGAAGAGGGACGCCGCGATGATGCCCAGGCGCTTCAGATCGCCAGCCACATAACTATACTCTTTGGCCAGGTTGACGGGCCCGCGTCCTGCGGTCGTCGCCACGCTCGCAGGGCGCGCATTGGGGCTGGAGGTGGGCGCAGCGGCCGCGGCAGCCTGAGACGGTTTTCCGTCGCCGTACATGCGCGGGGTGCTGGCCTGCGGAACACGCCGGGTTGTCTTCTTCTTCGCCATGAAAACCAGGTCCTCCACCGAATCACTGACTGGACGGGATTATACCGCGCCGCCCATCCTGCGTCAATTTGGGCGCCCATCCTGCTCGTGCGCCGGCAACGGGCAGGCGCGAGGAATCCGAGCGCCGTCGATACTCCCGGCGCACTGTTGCGCCATCGATCTGCCGATTGCGTGAAGAAAGGATGGGCCGTGGATCAACGTTTTTCTGGTAAGATCGCCATTGTCACCGGCGCGGGTCAGGGCATCGGTCGCGGCATTGCGCTGCGACTGGCGCGTGAGGGCGCACTTGTGGTGATCGCCGAATACGATGCGGCCAACGCGGCGGCAGCGGCGCAGCAGATCGAAGCCACAGGCGGCCGCGCCTGGCCCTACTGCATCGATATCTCCGACACGGCAGCCACCCGGAAGCTGGTGGAAGATGTCACCGCGCGTCTCAGCCATGTAGACATCCTGGTCAACAACGCCGGGGTGGCGCAGACCAAGCCCATGCTTGACCTGACAGAGGCCGACTGGGATCGCGTGCTGAGTGTGAACCTGCGCGGCGCCTTCTTCCTCACCCAGGCCGTCGCACGACAGATGGTCAATCAGGCGCCTGATGCGTTGCGCCAGGCTTCGCCCGCTGACCTCCTGAATACACAACGCTCGCAGCCTGGCGGGAGTCCCGAAGCCGGTGCAGCAGGTCTGGCTGCGTCGTATGGCAAGATCGTCAACCTGTCTTCGGTCTCGGGCCGGCGCGGCAGATCCCTGCAGGCGCACTACGCAGCCAGCAAGGCAGCCATCATCAGCCTGACGCAGTCGGTTGCCCTGGCGCTCGCGCCGTACCGCATCAATGTCAATGCGGTGTGTCCCGGCATCGTGCCAACTCCGATGTGGGAAAAGATCGACCGGGATCGCGCCCTGCTTTTCGGCGCGAAGCCGGGTGAAGCGATGGCCGGCTTCATCAACACCGTGCCACTCAAACGTGCAGCCACGCCAGACGACATCGCAGGCGCCGTAGCGTTTCTCGTCTCCTCCGATGCCGACTACATCACAGGACAGGCGCTCAATGTGGACGGCGGATTCGAGATGGATTGACGTCCAGCGTCAGGCTGCAAGCCTGAGGAATCGTGCATACGCCGCATCCCAGGCTGCAGTCTCGTCCGGTGAATACGTCTCAGTGGCGAATGACCGGCGGACCAGGGCCCGGCCTTCCGCCAGTGAGCCGATGGCGCCTGTGGCAAGCAGCTGCAGCAGCAGGTTGCCGACCGCCGTGGCCTCGAACGGCCCGGCGACCACCGGCCGGCCGATGGCGTTGGCGGTGAGCTGGTTGAGCAGCCGGTTCTGCGCGCCGCCGCCCACAATATGCAGCACGCTGATCCGGTGGCCCACCAGTGTCTCCATCATCTCCAGCACGCGGCGATACTTCAGCGCCAGGCTCTCGTAGACGACGCGAGCCTCCTGCCCGCTCCCTTCAGGCGCAGCCTGGCCGGTGCGCCGGCAGAATTCGCACACGCGCGCTGGCATGTCGCCAGGGGCCAGAAAGTCGTGGGCGTCCACATCGATCTGCGCCAGGAAGGGCTGAGCCGTCGAAGCGCTGCGCACGATGTGGTCCCATGACAGCGGCTGGCCTTCGCTGGACCACGTCCGTCGGCACTCCTGGATAATCCACAACCCGGCGATGTTTTTGAGCAGCCGGATCGTGTCGCACACGCCGCCTTCGTTCGTGACGTTGAACGCTAACGCATCCGCGTTGATGACCGGTCGTCTCGTCTCGACTCCCATCAGAGACCAGGTGCCGGAGCTGAGGTAAGCGTAGTCGGCGCTTTCTGCAGGGACGGCCGCGACGGCGCTCGCTGTGTCGTGGCTTCCTGGAGCCACGACCTGGACGTTCTGTGCACCGGTCTCCTCGACCACGGCTGGAAGCAGCGCACCCAGCACCGTTCCTGCTTCCATAATGGGAGGCAGGTAGTGCGTCGGGATGCCCAGCCGATCCAAGAGACGTGTGGCCCAGGCCGGGCGGAATGGATCGAGCGCCTGGGTGGTGCTGGCGATTGTTCGCTCACTGACCTTCTGACCGGTCAGCCAGAAGTTCAGCAAATCCGGCATCATCAACAGCGTGCGCGTGCGCGCCAGCACTTCCGGGTCCTCAAGCTGTTGGGCGAGCAGTTGAAAGAGCGTGTTCAGTTGCATGAACTGGATGCCGGTGGCTGCGAAGATCTCCTCGCGCGGCGTCCGGCGGAACGCTTCGTCCATCATCGCGTCGTTGCGGCTGTCACGATAGTGGAACGGCAGCCCCACCAGACGATCGTTCCGGTCGAGCAAGCCATAATCGACCCCCCACGTGTCGATGCCCAGGCTGACAAGATCGCGGCCGCAGCGCGCGACCGCTCGCTTCAGTCCCTCCTGGATCTCCGCAAAGAGCCGCAATGTGTCCCAGTGCAGGCTGTCGCCGCGGACGCTTGGGAGGTGCACAGGCCCGTTGGGGAAGCGATGAACTTCCTCAAGGGTCAGCCCATCACCGTCAAAGCGCCCGATGATCCCCCGACCGCCGGATGCACCGAGGTCAAGCGCGAGGTAGTTGCGAGTTGCCGCCATCGGTTGTTCTCCCATGAAAACGGAGGCCGGGGACCCGTCGGGAAGTGCAGGCCGCAACTCCCGCCCCTGATCCCCGGCTCGTCACGTCCTTATCGCTTCGCCAGCATCAGCTTGGCGGCGTTCTCGCCTCCGTTCGCAAGGTAGAGCAATGGAACGGGACGATCGACCCCCTCGATGAAGCGCGGTCGCGCCGCCCAATCGCACACGGAGAGCACGTTGTTGAGATCCATCCAGTACTCCAGCCGCGCCGGGCGGAGACCCTGAACCATGTGGAAGTGGTTGGCCGGCGGGTAATGCTTGTACTCGTACATCGTGGCGTACTTGGGCACCACAAAAGTGTGCGGCCACTCGGCCGTGGTGGTTTGGCACAGCGCCGACGCCATCGGCTCGGGCACATCGGCGGTGGACGCCTCGTCCCAGCTCAGGCTGAAGAGGCCGGAGAGACTGCTGTACATCAGTCGTCCGGCAATGCCATCCAGGCCTCCCGGCGAGACATAGTGCACGGAGTTGCCCATGCCGGGGAAGTAACCCGGATCGGCCAGCGGCATACTGACCTTCGCCATGATCTCGTCCACGCTGGCCCCGGGCGCGGCTGCCCAGTCGAACGAAGCGCTGCCGGAGTTGTCGCCGTCCACGAGACCCTTTTCGGCCCAGGCTGCGCCCTGCGGCAGAGTGAAGCTGACCTTCTTGGCCAGCGCCTGGAGTTCCCAGGGCTCCCACACCTTGCGGAAGTCCATGAAGAGGGGCGGGTTGCCGCCGGTGAGCGACGAGAAGAAGATCATGGTCAGGAGGGCCTGGACGTCTGCTTCTGTGGCGAACGGGAGCGGCACCTTGCGGCCATTGTGATCGAACGAGGAGTTGAAGAACGACTCCATCGCGTCGGCCACGGGCAGCGGAATGCCTCGCACGTCCGAGCCCCATTCGAGCTGGCTCATGAAGCCGCCGCCAATTGCGTCCAGGTCCTTGAGAAGATCGCGCGTGATCAGGTAGAGCGCCAGGCTCTGGTCGAATCGGTCGGAGTCAACTGCGTCGCGCAGCACCAGCCGCTTGCCCAGGTGTTTATCCACGAAGCCACGCAGCGCTTTGAGCTCGTCGGCTCGATAGGCCTTCTTGTTCAGCATGTCGGCGAGAAGCTTCATGTCCAGTCGGGTGATCTCGATGCCGAACTGCTTCCGCGTCGGGATGACGTGCGCCAGCGCGGTCTCCATGCCCATCGAGTCATGGCCGAAGACGACAACGCGACGCCCCTTGAGCGCCAGCGTGGTGATGGCCGCGGCCGCCCAATCCACCAGCGCGTCGGCGGTGCCCTGGGTCATGATGGGGTTGAGGCCCGTGTCGGGCCATGTGCCGACATTGAGATGCGTCAGCTTGCCGTACTGCATGATGGCGCCGTTCACTGCATGCGCGAAGACGACGCCTGGCTTGGGGCCGCTGTTGCCGCAGGTGAAGTTGATCGGCGTTTCGGGGGGAAACTGCGAGAGGAGCGAGATCACGCTGAGCTGCGGAAACGCCCAGGTGTCTGGGGCACAGACCAGCGCTTTGACGCCTGCATCCTGGAATTGCTTGGCCACGGCGTCGGCCTGCGGCTCTCCGTCCACCAGTGTCGGGGCCCACACGACCTTGGCCGGCGAGCCGTCGGGCAGCTTGACCCGCTCTGCCAGCACATCCGCCACCATGTGGCAGATATTGCGGCAGCGCTGGCGGCTGTCCGCGTCGATGCGCGGATCCCCCGCGACGAATACACCGATGGCGGGCGCATTGCGTTGATAAGCGCCGGTTGCCTCGGATAGCGCAATAGCCTGACTCACGGAAACACCTCCTGAGGATAGGTGAGATCACAAGCCGTGCCAGAGCCCGCCGCTTTCGGATCTGTCGGCCGGTATGCTCATGAGACCTGCGTCTGAGAAGGCATGGCGGTTGCCTGCGAGATACTCGTTGAGGTGCGTCTGCGCATGCACGATCGGGCAGCGCAGGCACGGATGATCCAGCTCTGGATCCAGCTCCCTGGCGCGCCTGGGATCGAAAAGCTTACGCGCAGTTCTATAGCGCTCGTTGCGGCGCGTTTGGGTTACGGTGCCATGATCCAGGTGACCGAAATCGTCCTCGCGATGGTACAGATTGCAGCATGGCGCAATGCCGCCGTCCGATTGTAGGACGACGTTATGCCACAGGAGACCGCAGGCTGCGGCCCCACCATAGAAGTTGCCCTTCAGCTCCTCGGAGGCCGGCTGGAGATTCTGCGGCGCAGTTGGCCCCTTCCGATTGACCCGATCCACCCCCAAACGCTCCGCCAGCGCTTGGACCTGTTCCAGCTCAGGCTCAAGATGCCCGAACGTCAGCACCTGCCATTCGAGGATCGGCCGGCTTCGTCCCTTTGACCGCCGGTGCTCTACGATATGGCGAATGTTGCTCAGCACCAAATCGAAGTCGCCACCGACGCGGTATTTCCGATACGATTCCGGGGTGGCGCCATCGGCGCTGATGATGAGATAATCGAGGCCTGCATCACAGATGGCGTCCAGCCGGTCGGGATTCCTGATATTGAGATTCGTGCTGATGCTGGTGAAGATCCGTCGGGCATGAACCATCTTGACGATGTCCGGCGCCTGGGGATGGAGGAGCGTCTCCCCCCAGTTGTAGAGGTTTGCCAGGAGCAGGTAGCGTCCTGTCTCGTCGAGGAACCTCTCCAGTCGCCCCAGGTCGAGCAAGGTCTTCGGCCGGCCGTAGATTCCGGCGCCGGTGGGGCAGCCGGGACACCGCAGATTGCAGGCGTTGGTCACGTCGATCACGGCGACGTAGGGCATGGCGCGGGTGTTGAGGACGCGACGTCTCTTCTCCACCTCACATTGCAGTAGATTCCACAACCTGGCCGGAGTCCAGTAATCACGCAAGGCCAGCAGATGCTTGGAGCTTATTTGCCCGGTCTCAACTTGCGTGGTCTGTGGTTTCGCGCCGTTCACCCAGTCACCCCAGACTCTTCAGATCATACTCGCCCAACTGCAACGGATAGCGCCCATGCTCTCGCACCAGCCTCATCACGGTCTCGTAGTGTGCACCAGAGATGTTGCTCGGCACCGAGTGGTCAGACTGCACGATGTAGCCGCCACCCTTCGCCGCATTGAGCTTGGTCAGCACCATCTGCCGGATCGCTTCCATCGTGCCTTCCGCCCACGTCTGCACATCCAGGTTGCCGCAGAAGGCCATTCGATGGCCGTACATACGCCTCAATTCTACCACATCCAGCCCGGCTTTCGCCTCCAGCGGATTGTACGCATCCACACCGATCTCGATGAAGTCGTGGAAGATGCGGCTGACGTTGCCGCAGCCGTGGTAGATGACGGGAATCCCGGCGGCATGGCAGATGCGCACCATCTCCGCCACGATCGGTTTGAAGTGCGCTCGCCAGAACTTGGGTGAGAAGAAGATGTCTTTGCGATAGGCCACATCACCCCAGATGACCATGCCGTCGATCAGTCCGCCGGATGCCTTGATCTGCGCCTTCGTCAACTCGATGCAGAAATCGCCCAGACGCTCGATGAATCGGCCGAGTTCGTCGGGGTGAAGCCCAATCCACAGCATGACATTCTCCGAACCGATAATGCGCCACAGCATCTCGTGCGCCTCGGCCACGCTGCCGTAGACCACGAAATCCGGGCGCAGTGATTTCACCGTCTCGATCCAGGCCGGCGAATTGCGCGCGAAACCATCCCCGATCCCAGCGAGTTGGTTGTCCCCGCTCGCAAACCAACGTCGCTCATCCCACGGATCGTCGAACCGAAAATCGGCGAGCATGCCGATCTGGTTGGTTTCGAAGCGCAGAAATGCAGGCATTGGGTCGGCGAGCTTCTTGCGGAGCACCGCCTCAAAGCCGGTGCGCACGACGACTTCGTCGGCATCCTCGTGCAGCATCTCGAACGGCTTGATGTGCGGATCCAGGTTGGGAACCGTGACTCGCCAGTCGAGATCGTAGTATCGGTAGGGATCCGCGTCGGGTGCGAGGCCAAGCTCGTTACGCCAGCGTTCGAGAAAGCTGCCCCAGAAGAAATCGCTGAGCGGCACGCGGTCGGCTTCCTGGTGTCGGAGCGTCTTGTTCATCCGGTCGAGCTTGGCGAGACAGTTGGCGCTACGGTTCATGCGGGCTTCTCCTGCTGTCGGTTGCGGAACCGACGGATGGCCAGGGCACAAAGGGCCGACGCCGCACCATGGCGTTGCCGCGGCGCTCCCCAAAAAGACTCAAGCCTGACGCTTCATGTCGTATGGAACACTTCCTCCATCTCGGACCACCATTCCCCCTGGCCGCGTGACGGAACCGGCTGCTGCATCGGCATCATGATCGCCCACCACTCCTGCGTCTTCGAGGGTTCGACTAGGTCCTTAGCCGGTTACGTTTGCGGACTGCCAAACGTAA
>CAYRFV010000054.1:0-22921 GCA_964423545.1 uncultured Anaerolineales bacterium
CGCATCACGTCCGGGATCTCATGGAACGTGGACGGATAGACGGTGGAGTTGAACACCAGATAGAGCCCACCGACCTCGGTCACCATGTCGGTGATCTGCTGGCGCAGCTCGTTCAGATCCGCTTCGGTCTTGGTTTTCCAATGCGGCCGGTTCTGATGACTGTCGATATGAACGGTGAAGCCGGCAAGCCCGGCCTTTTTCATCTCACGCAGCAGCTCGGGCTTGAGCGCCAATGCGTTGGTGAGGATGATCGGCTTCAACCCGCTCTCGGCAATGTGCGCCACGATCTCCACGATCTGCGGATGAATGAGCGGTTCGCCGCCCGCGATGGAGACGTTGTCGGGGTTGCGCCACTTCTTGAAGAAGGCGATCTCCTCCTTGATCTCCTCCAACGTCTTGTGTCCGGTCATGCGCTGCCGGTAGCACCCCTCGCAGTAGATGTTGCACACATCGGTGATCTCCAGCCATGCGATGGGGTTGTCGTTCATCGACCATGGCAGGCGGTACAGATCTCGTTTCTCCAGAGACATGATTCCTCGCTCCTTTTCGTTGTGCACCCCATGCGCAGCGCGGAAGCGCGCGGCAGGCTGCCGCGCTCTCCCAGTCGCGTCCTATCGCCTCGAGATGCCAGCCTCCCGGCGATCGCTGCGACGCGTCCTGGCCTGCTCAAGGGGCGCTGCGATTGTCGCTCGACAGCCGCGCTTTTCGCGCGACGATGTCTTCTGTCTGCTCCTCGCCCTCCGCTGCTTCGGGCGACGCTGCACTCCCGGTCCCCTGGTACGCCTCACTCAACGCCGACAGCACGTCATTCAGACGCAGCACTTCCGCGTCGATCTCTTCGGCGATCCGTGCAGCCCGGGCGCTATCGATGTCCATGGCGTTGAGCACCTGCGTCTGTGAGTAGATCGTGCCCATCGCCGCCAGTGTGTCATCCAGGTTCAGGCGCGTGCGGCGCATGAGCCGCGCCAATGTCTCAAGCTGCCGATACTGCTCTTCGTAGGCGCCTGCGGTGCGCGCGATCTGTGCGCACATCTCCGGGTCGGTCTCAAGCGCCGCCTGTCTGCGCAGGCGGTTGATCCGGTCGGGCACCTCCTTAAAATCGCGGCGGAGGATGCCATCCCGCTCATAGGACGTCAGCCGGTCGGCGAGCTGGCCCACGCGCTCCTCCCAACTGGTCAGCTTCTGAAGCACATCCTTCAGGCGGTCGGCCAGAAGCCCAGCGCGCCGGCCCTTGATCAGCCCTTGGATCTGCTTGCGATACTCCGCAGCGCGCCTCCGGTATTCATCCGCGGGCCGGGCGTTCTTGTCAGGATACGGATCGAGGGGTTGGACGAGTGGACGCGCTGAGACCGACGCTGCAGTTGGCAGCGCCGGCGCGGCGCCGGCGGGCGCGTCCGCAGCCAGCGTCGTGCTGCGGGCCGTGGCCGCCTGCTGGGGCCGCGTCCAGGCGCCGGTCGAGGCAGACGCGCCTGCTTTCTGCTCCTCGCTCCTGGCGATGGCGGCAATGGCCAGCCCGATGATCAGGAGCGGTGCAAAGCAGAGCAGGCCGGTCATCGCCAGCCCACCCAGCAAGCTCACCACACCGCCGAACACCACGACGAGCACGATAAGCCCCAGGATCAAAGCAACCGGCAGCATGAAGATGGGGGGCAGGCCACCCCGTTGCCGCCGGC
Source organism: uncultured Anaerolineales bacterium (assembly GCA_964423545.1). Taxonomy (GTDB): domain Bacteria; phylum Chloroflexota; class Anaerolineae; order CG2-30-64-16; family CG2-30-64-16; genus JALOOE01. The sequence goes on from CAYRFV010000054.1 coordinate 1,674, forward strand.
GTCGTCTATGAGACACGCCTCCTCCGCCTATACGCGCCTGTATGCCTCTGGATCGCGGGGCCCCGCCGGTGAATCCCAAGGGACTGTCGCATCCAACCCCATCTTCGCCGTCCGGCTCTTCTGTCCCGGCGCATGGTGCGCCGATGGATCGAGCGAACTCGACGGCTGATCAACAAGCACGACCAGATCGCGATCCGCTTGAAAGCGCGTCGCTATAGCCCATTCTACGTCATTCGGGTCAAAAAGATTCACATCCTCGTCCACAATCACGACATGTTTGAGCGAACCATGGCCGCGGAACGCAGCCTCGATGGCGCGGCGCCCATCGTCTGGCGTCTGCTTGGCAATCTGCACCACCGCATGCAACCATGATGCGCCGCCGGGTGTGATGTGCACATTGCGGCACGGCGTCACGCGGTTCACCTCGGCATAGATCGTGGGCTCGCGCGGCATCCCCATCAGCAGGCGGTGCTCCAGCCGACCCGGCAAGAGCGCCTGATAGATGGCATCGCGACGATGCGTCACCCGGTCGATCTCGATAACCGGCTGTTGCCGCACGAAGTCGTACGTGCCGGTGAGATCGACGAACGGCCCCTCGGCGACAAGCTGCCTGGTGATGCGTCCCTCCAGCACGAACTCGGCTTCGGCCGGCACGCGGATGCCGTTGGCGCAGACCGCCAGCGGCGTCGGCGCGAGCGCCTGGGCGATGGTCATCTCGTCCACGCCGGGCGGAGGCGCCATCGATGCAGCGAGAAGCACGTGCAGCGGCAGACCAATGCAGATCGCCACGGGCAGCCCCCCCGGCCCTGCTTTGCGCCAGGCGGCGTCGACGCCACGGCGCTCGACCAGCCGGGCGGCAAGCTGTGCACCACTCAACCGCAGCAACCGGTGGTACGACGCGTTCGGGCCGGTGTCCGGGTCATCGATGAAGGCCACTGCCGCCGAGGCATACGCACCGCCGTCGCTCGCATAGTGCGTCAGGAAAGGGAGCGCCAGCAGATCGACCGCGGGCTCAACGATCTCCTGGCAGGGTGCGAGGCGCTCAGATCCCAACAGGTTTTCGGTTGGCTGTCCGGGTTGCGTCCAGAGGGCTAACGGCTGCGGTGCAGCCAGCGCTTCCGCCAGGCGGAAGATCACCTGACCGGCCGTCGCATCAAGGGCTAACCCGAAATAGCGCCGATCGGAACAGACGCCGATCACAACGGGGTATGCGCTGCCCTTGACACGCGTGAACAGCAAGGGCCGGCCGTCCAACTCCGCAGCGATGCGGGCGACCTCCAGATAGGGGTCGACCTCGCGATCGATAGTGTGCAGGAAGCCCTTCGCTGCTGCGGCAGAGATGAAGGCGTGCAGGTCCATGCCGGGCTGCATCAGCCACCTACTTTCGTTACGATGACGTTCACTGCGCCCCCAGCAAGCAGACTGCGGGCGACCCTGCTCGCGGCTTCCTCATCGACCAGTGCAATCATGTTGCCCCCGCGGCCGCCGCCGGAGAGCTTCGCGCCGAGCGCGCCGGCCGTCCGCGCCGCCACGACCAACGCGTCCAGCTCAGGGCAGGAAACGCCGATCTGCTGCAACAGCGAGTGGTTGGCATCCATCAGCGGGCCAAGCGCGGCGACCTCACCCGCCGAGATTGCCGCTCGCGCCGCTTCGACCACCCTCGCGATGCGGTCGAAGAGCGCCTCGCAGGACGCGGGATCTTGCTGCCAGGCGGCCCGCACGTCGCCGACAGTGATCCTGGTCGGGCTGCGGATGCCCGTGTCGGCAATTGCGAGCCAGAACGGCTGGCCGATCGGCAAAGGCTGGGGCGGCTGTCCGCGCAGGAAGTATACCGGCCGGTTGGTTGCGATCACCGTGTTATCGATGCCGCTGGGCGTGCCATGATGCAGCTTCTCGACCTCGTAGACCAGGGCAGACACCTCGGCCGGAGACAGCAACGGGCTGGCTTCGCTCCCCTCAAGCTGCGGCGCCGGCGACCGGGCGCTGTCCCGAGCCGCCAGCCTGTGGGCCCCGTGCTGTGCTGCGTCCGCCAGCGCGCGCACAATCGCAGCAGACACAGCCGCACCGCTGCCCATGCCGCTGGCCACAGGAATCGTCGAGTGCACGATCAGCCGCCAGTCGGGTTCGGACAACCCCAAGCAGGCCAGCGTCAGGCGGGCGGCAGCCGCCAGCGGCTGATCGACCGGCGCATCTCGCAGCGCAACCTGCTGGCCCAGGTCCGCTGCCAGGATCGTCAGGCCGACGCCGCGAGGAGCATCCTCAACCACGGCCGCGGCCTGCACCTGAGTCACCGGTACGGCCAGCGCGGGCCGGCCATAGACTACGGCATGCTCACCGAACAGAATCACTTTGCCCGGCGCGGTCCCCCGGCCCAGGATCACGGTCTGCACCTCACTAGCGCCGAGTATAGCACGCGAATGGATCAGGGAACAAGTCGACGCGGAGCCAAGGGCAAACTGACCGAACGCCTTGAGCCAGTGCTTGAGCCAGTGTGACAGAGGGAGCAGAGTATGGTACACTGGCTCTCATGCACAACGCATCACGGAGCATGCGACATGGCTGATATCATCCGTATCGAACACATTGCCGGGTACGACGGGCAGGAAGTCACTTTGCGCGGGTGGCTTCAGCTCAAGACAGGCAAAGGCAAGCTGCAGTTCCTGCGCGTGCGAGACGGCACAGGCATTATTCAGGCCGTGGTGTTTCGGGGCAACGTCTCAGAGGAGGCTTTCGAGGCCGCCAAGCGCGTATCGCTCGAGTCGTCGCTCATCGTCACAGGCGTGGTGAAAGCCGACCCGCGCGCGCCGGGCGTCCCCGGCGGCTATGAGCTGGACGTGCGCGATCTGTGCGTGGTGCAGGAGGCCGGCGAAGACTATCCGATCGGCCCGAAGGAGCACGGCGTGGAGTTCCTGATGGACAACCGCCACTTGTGGCTCCGCTCCAACCGCCAATGGGCCATCCTGCGCATCCGGGCAACGATCGTCAAAGCAATGCGCGATTGGTTGGATGACAACGGTTTCATTTTGGTGGACACGCCGATCCTGACCCCGGCTGCCGCAGAGGGCACAACGACCCTTTTCCAGACCGATTTCCACGGCACGCCCGCCTTCCTGGCGCAGACCGGGCAGTTGTACAATGAAGCCAACATCTTCGCGTTCGGCAGGGTGTACTGCTTCGGGCCCACTTTCCGCGCCGAGAAGAGCAAGACGCGCCGCCACCTGCAGGAATTCTGGATGGTCGAGCCGGAGATCGCCTGGTGCAAGCTGGAAGACCTTCTCGAGATCGAGGAGCAGTATGTCAGCTACATCGTGCAGACCACCCTGCGCGAGCGCGCCGCCGAGCTGAAGGCGTTGGAACGCGACACGACGCACCTGGAGAAGGTGGCTCCGCCTTTTCCGCGCATCAGTTACGATGCGGCCGTGGAAATGATCAACAACGCGGCCGCTCGCGGCGTCACGACGCCGCCGCACGACGAGCCGCTGCCCTCCATCGCGTGGGGGGACGATTTCGGCTCGCCGCACGAAACGTTTGTCGCCTCGCAGTTCGACAAGCCGGTCTTCGTGCACCACTATCCGAGCGCCGTTAAGGCGTTCTACATGGAGCCGGAACCGGGCCGGTCCGAAGTGTGTCGCTCGTCTGATCTGCTGGCGCCCGAGGGTTACGGCGAGATCATCGGCGGCTCCGAGCGGATGAGCGACGCAGAGATGCTGCTGGCGGCCATCGATCGCCATCACCTGCCGCGCGAGCCGTATCAATGGTACATCGACCTGCGCCGCTACGGCTCGGTGCCGCACAGCGGGTTCGGCCTGGGCGTCGAGCGCACCGTGTCATGGATCTGCGGCCTGGATCATATTCGAGAGACGATCGCGTTTCCTCGCATGCTGGGCCGGCTCAATCCGTGAGACGTCAGACGTGAAGCGCCTTGGCCCGCGCCTTGCCGGTGCGCCAAGAAGCGTCACGCGACAGGCTTGGCGCCCGACCCAATTCCGCTCGGAGCCGGCTCTTTGTCGTCAGGTCCGTTTCTTCCTGCCTTCCTGCTCATCTTCCTGATCGCCGCTGTCGTCAGCGCCGCGGTGACGCCGGCGGCGCGGCGGCTGGGCGAGCGCTTGGGCTGGGTTGATCGCCCCGGCGGGCGTCGCAAGCACCAAGGGGCGATCTCCAGGCTGGGCGGGATTGCCCTCTATGCGGGTTTCAGCGTCGCCGTGCTGGCAACGCTGCTGCTGCCTGAGACCTGGTTCCCGCCCCGACTCGATCCCAACGAGTGGCTCCGCCTCACCGGGCTGCTGACCGGCACGACGGCGGCCTTTCTGTTCGGCCTGTCGGATGATCGATTTCAGTTTTCCAGCCGGCCGCAGTACATCGCCCAGCTCCTGCTGTCTGTGATTGCCATCGGTTTCATCATCTTCATCGAACGGATCAGCAACCCGCTCGGCCCCGGACAGATCGTGTTCCCGTGGCCCATCGTCTGGGGATTGACGATCTTCTGGTTCATGGGCATGATCAACACCGTCAACTGGCTGGATGGGTTGGATGGGCTGGCGGCAAGCGTTTCGGCGATCCTCGCAGCCTTCCTCGTCATTCACATGATTCGCGAGGGGCAACTCAGCGTAGCGCTGCTGCCGGCGGCGCTGCTGGGCGCAGTGTTGGGGTTCCTGCCGTACAACATCAATCCGGCGCGCGTCTTCATGGGCAGCGGCGGCTCATATTTCCTGGGATGGGCGCTGGCTGCGCTGGCCATCATCGGCGGCGCAAAGGTTGCAACTGTGCTGCTCGTCATGAGCTTGCCGATTCTCGACGTGGCGTGGCTGATCTATGATCGCCGAAGACGGGGCGTCAGTGCGGGGCACAGCGCGCGCGATCATCTGCACTACCGCCTGCTCGACATCGGCTTCTCCGAGCGACAGATCGTATTGGGGTACTGCGTATTCTGCGCAGCCTGCGGTGTGCTGGCGCTGGGGTTAGGCTCGCGGCAGTTCAAGCTGGCGGCGCTGCTCGTGCTGGCCGCCATGGTGCTGGCGGTGTTAGCCTGGGTGAGCAAACAACCGGCGCGCGGCGAATGAATGGGGCGCGCGCCATGGACGAAGTGCGGCTTCAGCCGTCGCGACCCGTTTCCCCCGCCTCGTTTGCCGCGAAACCCAACGCCTCCCGCACGATGTAGAGCGGCCGCCCTTTTACCTCGTCGTAGATTCGTCCCAGGTACTCCCCGATGATCCCCAAGCAGATGAGCTGCACACCACCGAGAAAGAGGACACTGACCAGGGTCGTCGCCTGTCCGTAGAACGCCTGGCTGCCGGAGAGACGCAAGATGATCGTGGCCAGGATGCCCAACACGGCCAGGCCGGCCGAGATGAACCCGACATACATCGCCAGTTGGAGCGGCAGATACGAGAAGGAGGTGATGCCGTCAAGGGCGAACTTGACCATCTTCTTGAGCGGGTACTTCGTCTCGCCGGCATAGCGTTCGGCGCGCGCGTACTTGACGCCAGTCTGTCGAAAGCCCACCCAAACCGACATCCCGCGCATGAAGCGGTGATGCTCTCGCATCTGCTTGAGCGCATTCACCACCTTGCGATCCATCAGGCGGAAATCGCCGGTGTCCATCGGGATGTTGATGTCGGTGATCTGGTAGATGATGCGGTAGAACGCCTTTGCCGTAACCTCTTTGAACCAGGTCTCGCCCTTACGCTCGCCGCGCACGGCATAGACCACCTCGAAGCCTTCGCGCCACCTGGCAAGCAGGTCAAGGATCACCTCCGGCGGATCCTGCAAGTCCGCATCGATGATGACCACGGCGTCGCCTCGGGCGTAGTCCGTGCCGGCAGTGATGGCGATCTGGTGCCCGAAATTGCGGGCGAAGTCGACCACCTTGACGCGCGGATCTCGCTCGCGCAGCTCGCGCATGATCTGCGGTGAGCGGTCGCGACTGCCATCGTTGATCAGCACCAGCTCCCAAGACAGTTGAGCGCCGTCAAGCACCTGGCTGAGACGACGATACAGCTCGGGCAAGATCGCCTCTTCATTGAAGACAGGCGCCACCACCGATAAGGTCGGACGATCGGTTGCCATCGGATCGACTCCTCATGGGGCCGCGGCTGGCGCCCTGTCCGGCTGACCGGCCGGCTCCACGCGCCATCGCGCTTCTTCGTTCGGGCCGGAGGCAGCCTCCAGGCGCAGGCGGCCTGCAGCCATCGCTACATCGTGTTGGAAAAGGAGCAAGACCTCGTTGTGAAACGCCCAATCGCGCAGGCCGCGTTTGGTCTCCATGCTGACCAGCGGCTCCACATCGAAGGCCGGCACCCAGGCCAGGCGCTCCAGATTGTAAGCATGGCCCGCCGCATCACCCAGAAAGACAGCAGCCTGACCCTGGCTCTCCACAATCACCACCTGGTGCGCCCGCGTGTGTCCCGGGGTCACCTGCACACGCACCTGGGCGTTGATGCGGGCGTCTCCGCTCAGGATGCGCAGCATTCCGGCACCGTCTCGATCGCACAGGTTTGACAACGGCAGGTAGTTCTCGTGGTAGTACGCATTGCGCGTGCGTTCGTTTGGATAGGTAGCATCGGCCAACTCGAGCCGTTGGACGATGTAGGTCGCGTTGGGGAATGCCGGCGCCAACCTCCCATCCGGGCCATAGATCGTGTTGCCGCCACAATGATCCGCGTGGAGATGGGTGTTGATGACCATACGCACGTCATCGGGCCGACAGCCCAAATCGGCCAGTCCATCGAGCAGGCGGCGCTGGCTGGTCAGGCCCAACTGCTCGCGGCGCTTGGCAGGCAGCTTCAGGCCATGGCCCGTGTCCACCAGGATCGGTCCGTCGTCCGACTCGATCAGGAGCGAACGCAGATCCATGGCGATGCGTCCGTACGGATCGGGCTGAACGATCTTCTCCCAGAGCAAGCGCGGCACGACGCCAAACGCAGCGCCGCCATCACTCCAGAACACGCCGTCGCTCAACAGGTGCACGCGCACCGCGCCGACCCGATAGGTGAGAGGCGTCATGGCTGGCTCGCGTCCGACACGGGCGTGGGGGACGCCGAGCGCCGTCCGCGGCGTTCCATCATTTCGCGTGCGGCGCGTGCCTCGTCTCCCACCGTGCCATTCAGCAGGCGGCTCCGATCCGGCAGCAGTTGCGCCAGGCGCTCATAGGCGACCTCGTTGCCGATGTGGCCCAAAGCCCGTGCAGCGTAGCCGCGCACCTGCGGATCGCCGTCCGCCAGGGCAGCCAGGAGGGCAGGCTGAGCATCGGGGTGCGCCGCAGTCACCAGGGCGGCCGCCAGGGACCGCCGGACGAGCAGCGGCTGATCGGGCCGGCCCAGCGCATCAGCCAGCGGCACGGCCGCGCCGGAGCTGCCGATCTGCCCCAATGCACGCGCAGCCGCCCGGCGCACATCGACATCGACATCCTCAAGCATCGGCACAAGCTCCACTGCGGTGGTGGGGTCACCGATCCGGGCAAGCGCGAGCGCCAATGCCCGGCGCACCTGCGGGTCGGGATCCTCCACCTGCCTGGTCAGGGCATTGGTCGCCGCTTCACCGCCGATCCGGCCCAACGCCTCGGCGGCCCCGGCGCGCTGCGCCGGGCGTCCTTCGGTCAGCGCATCCGTCAAGGCATGAAATACACACGTGACATCCTGCGCCGCCAATGCCTCGGATGCCTGCCACCGCACGAACGGTTCGGGATCATCCAGCGCCTCGATCAGTGCGGCGATGGCCTCGGTGCTGCGCTGCGGATGCCGGCCCATGGCCATGGCGCCTTCCCAGCGCTGCCGGGGCGTCGGCGAGCGCAGTGCGGCGAGCGCGCTCTGCTCAGTCATGCCAGCCGCCGCCTTGCGTCGCGCCGCGATGCGCTCCACCTCTTGCCGGTACCAGCGCCTGGCATGCTTGGCGGCCGGCCGCAATCGCCGGCGATAGAACGTTGCCAGGCGTTCGCCGAAGGACCTTTCGAGGGAGACGCTCATCCTCACACCCCTAGCGGATCACGACCACGGTCTGGCACGGTTCGACGAAGTTGCCTGTCTTGTCCACCACGACGACCCGGATAGCGTAGGCGCCGGGCGCCAGCGCGCCCGCATTGAGCGTGCCCAACCGGCCGCCTTGCACGGCCCGATCACCGCCGTCGAAGTACGACCAGACCGCCGGGTTCGGGCCAGCGCCATATTCGAGCTTATAGTATTGGAACTGCGCGTGGGTCGCGGTGCCGAAAATGGGCGTCATGCCTGCAATGACCGCGTTGAGGCCCGGCGAGGCGATGACTGCACGGGCATCGGCGCAGCGGGGCGACTGCACGGCGGGCGCCGCCGCGGTCGGCGTCATCGCCAACGTCGGCTGGGGTCGCAGGGTCGGCCGCGGCCGCGGGGTCGGCACATCGGTCGGCGTCGCTTCAGGCACAGGCAACGTCGGCGTGGGGCGCGACGGCGTCACGACAATCGGCGTCGGCGTGAGGATCTCGGCAGCCAGCGGTTTGACCGCCTCGAGCACGACCGTGCTGGTCAGGTACACGAGTCCCATCACCATGAGCAAAGCGATTGCGACGGTCCACGCAGCGTAAGTGCGGTTCATGGCCGCTTCGCGCTCCAGCGAGAAGACGGCATAGCGCCGCTCATGGCGCGCCGACAGCGCCACGCGCAGGTACCAGAGCGCCACCAACGCACACGCGCCATAGATCCAGGGGGCGTATTCCTTGATCAGATTGATGATAACGGCCATGGGTTCGGTCAGTCACTTGCCGGAGATAATCTGCGCGCCAATCGGCTCGGCATGTTGGACGTCAGGTGCAGGTCGCCGGTTCCCGCGAATGTCACGACTCCGGCAGCGCGGCCAGAACGCCACGCAGCAGCGCCATCAACCGCGGCACAAGGGTCTGCCCGGCAGCCAGCACCTCTTCGTGATTCGCTGCCTCATCCATGTCGAGACGGTCGATCGCCACGTTGCTGATGCCACTGAAGCCGAGCACCCGCATGCCCATGTGACAAGCGACCATCACCTCGGGCACCGTGGACATGCCACACGCATCCGCGCCGATCAGTCGCAGAAAACGCACTTCGGCCGGCGTCTCGAAGGCAGGGCCGGCCAGACCGCAGTAGACGCCCTGGCGCAACTCGATTTCCAAATCGGCCGCCACGCGCACCGCGAGAGCACGCAGGTCCGGATTGTAGGCGTGCGACATGGCCGGAAAGCGCGGGCCTAACGCATCATCGTTAGGTCCCCACAACGGATTGTGACCGATCATCGCGCTCAAGCCGATATGGTCGGTGATCAGCATCAGGTCGCCGGCGCGCCAGGCCGGATTCAGCCCGCCGGCTGCATTGGTGACGATCATCGTATCGACGCCCAGCTCATGCATGACGCGCACGGGCAGCGTCGATCGCTGCCACGAGATGCCCTCGTACGCGTGCACTCGACCTTGCAGGATCAAGAGATCTCGCCCTGCCAGACGTCCGATCACCAACTGGCCCACGTGGCCTGCCACATGGGGTGAGGGGAAGTGCGGAATATCGGTATAGGCGATGCGGTCGGCTGCCTCCAGCGCATCAGCCAACGGATTCAGGCCCGACCCCAGGATGACACCGATGTGCGGCCGGCGCTGCGTCCATCCGCGGATGGTTTCCGCCGCTTCCCGATAGTGCACACGAGTAAAGGATTCACTTTCTGGCATGACTGTTTCTCGCAGCCGGACACGGTGAGCCGCAGGCTCGACGCGGCGGCCAGCTTCCCCGCAGCCGGCCGCCGTTTTCGACTTCAATAGGCGCGCGGGTGCGAACCGTTGTAGACCTGGCGCAGGTGCTCGCGCGAGATATGGGTATAGACCTGAGTCGTCGAGATATTGGCGTGGCCCAGCAGCCTTTGCACCTCTCGCAGGCCGGCGCCCCCGTTGAGCATGTGCGTGGCAAAGGAATGCCGCAGCGTATGGGGCGTCACCCGGTCCTCGAGGCCCAACTCCCGCGCGTAACCTTTGATGATCAGCCACAGCCCCTGGCGAGTGAGCTTCTCGCCGCGCGGATTCAAGAAGAGGGTGCGCTCCTGAGTGTGGCTCCCTGCCAATGCTGGTCGGCCCCGATCGAGGTAGGCACGCACTGCATTGACCGCTTCAGCATAGAGGGGCATCACGCGCTCTTTGCTGCCCTTCCCCAGGCAGCGCACCACGCCGGCTTCCAGGTCGAGATCGTCCAGCGTGACTTGCGCGACCTCGCTCACGCGCATGCCGGTGGCGTAGAGCGTCTCCAACAGCGCCACATCGCGGAGCGCCTTCGGCGTCGCGTCATTCTTGAGCGGCAACGCCAGCAAGCGGTCCACCTCGTCGGGGGTGAGCGTGTTCGGCAACTGCTTCTTGACCTTTGGCGAGTCCAATTCTTCGGCCGGGTCATCGTCGATGACATCCGTCCGCAGCAGGAAATGACAGAACGACTTCATCGCTGCGACCTTGCGCGCGACCGTAGCGGAGGCGTACTCCCGCTCTCTCAGGAAAAGGATATAGTTCACAAGGTCATCACGCGTCATCACCGACCAGTCGGAAGCGTGCTTGAGCGGACCGCGCTCCGTGAGAAACGCGTGGAACTGGCTCAGGTCGTTCTGATATGCGGCGATCGTGTTGTCTGAACACCCCTTTTCTGCGGTCAAATAGTTCAGAAACTCCTGGATATGCGCATCCATAAACGTTCCTCCCTGAGAGCGGCAACCGTCACCAGCGCGATGTCACGCAACACGCCCATTCTATCACGACTTTGCATAAGAACAAAAACAGGCAGTGCATCCCTGCAGCCACGGTTTGGCGCCGGTCGCGACCGGATGTATACTCATGTCCCTGCTTCGGAGATGGGAGAAATGGCTGGAGCGAGAGGCGATGGGACAAGACACCTTCGATATCCTCTTCCTGATTGCCCGTCCGGCTGCCGGCAAAAGCGAGATCATCGACTACCTCAAGCGCCTGGACGCGGCCACGCGTCGCGCTCGTTGTCACGTCGGCCCATTCGTCGAGCTGGATGATTTCCCGATCCTGTGGTCGTGGTTCGAAGAGGATCGCATTCTAGCGCGCATGGGGCATCCTCGCCTGCACACCGACGCGGAGGAGAATTTCACGCATCGCTACCTGTGGGATGTGCTGATCGAACGGCTGAACCTGGATTACGCCAGACTCCTGCGCGATCGACCAGACTATCACCGGCACGGCAACACGGTGATCGTCGAGTTTTCGCGGGGCAAGGAGCACGGCGGCTTCCGCGAGGCATTCCAACATGTGGCGCCCGAGATGCTGCGCCGCGGATCGATTCTCTACGTAGAGGTGTCGTGGGCCGAGTCGCTGCGCAAGAATCGCGCCCGCGCCAACCCAGAACGGCCGGACAGCATCCTGCAGCACAGCCTGTCGGATGAAAAACTAGAGCGGCTTTACCGAGAGAGCGACTGGAGCGAGCTCCGCGGCGAAGACGCTGAACGCATCGCCATCCAGGGCATTGCGGTTCCCTATGCAGTGTTCCCCAACGAGGACGACGTCACCACTGAGCGGGGCGCAGCCCTGGGGGAACGCCTGGCCGAAACACTGGACCGCTTGTGGCGCACCTATGCGGCCGCCGCACCGACGGCCTTGCGGTTGCCATAACGAACCTTAAGGAAACTGAACCTCATCTAAATTTAAGGTTAGGCCGCAAGCTCCCGTCGATGCCTGCCGGATGTATGATGGAGCGCCGGAAGCACCACTGCTCGCGTAGAACGGGCGTGCGGGCGCCGCGTCGCTGACATAAAGTGTTGCGCGCAGCCAGTATCCGCCAAACTGCAATTTGCCCTCACCGCGTTTGGCTGGTACAATTTGCCTCGTAACGCTGACTGCGGTCATGTATTTAGCCCGTTTTCGACGAGACGTATGCATGGCGCCCCCTGCCGCTCGACCATGGGCGGCAGTCATGCCACAGCGCCCGTTTCGAAAAACACAATAAGTTGCGACTCACCAGAGCGATGCGCCTCGCGCCTGTCTGCACCAGCGGGCGCGGCGCTGCGAGGTTGCGATCAACTCAGCAGAGCGTCTCTTGCGGGGTTCATGATATGATCACTCCTGATACTCTTCCCACCCGAGAGCCGAGGGAGATCTGGGAGATTGCGCGCAGCCAGTTGCGGCTGCAGATGACAAAGAGCACCTACGAAACCTGGGTGCGCGACACGACCTGTTTGGCGTGCGAGGACGGCGCTTTCATCATCGGCGTCAACAACGCCTACGCCAAGGACTGGCTCTCGTTGCGGTTGCGGCCCGCCATCAAGCGCACCCTGAACAGCATCGTCGGCCACGCCGTCGATGTCACCTTCGTGGTGCAGCCGACTCCCACTGCGGAGGCACCGCAGGCGCCCTCTGCGCCGCTGCTCGAGTTGGAGCTGCCCGCTGAACCGGTCGTCGCAGACAAATCCGCTCGGGAGACCGCCAGCCTGAACCCGCGCCACACGTTCGAGCACTTCATCGTCGGGTCCTCCAACCGCATGGCCCACGCCGTAGCGCTCTCCGTCGCCGAGCAGCCGGGCCAGGCTTACAATCCGCTTTTTCTCTATGGCGGCGTGGGATTGGGGAAGACCCACCTGTTGCAGGCGATCGGCCATGCAGCGCAGGACCGCGGCCGGCGGGTGCTCTACGTCACGTCGGAGCTCTTCACGAACGAACTCATCAGCGCCATCCGCACGCAATCTACGGATCAGTTCCGGTCGAAGTACCGGACCAGCGACGTGCTCCTGATCGACGATGTGCATTTCATCGCCGGCAAGGAACAGACGCAGGAGGAGTTCTTCCACACCTTCAACGCGCTGCATACCGCCAACCGGCAGATCGTGCTGACCAGCGACCGGCCGCCGCAGGCCATTCCGCTGCTGGAGGAGCGATTGCGCTCGCGGTTTGCCTGGGGCATGATTGCGGACATGCAGCCCCCCAATTTGGAGACGCGCATCGCCATCTTGCAAGCCAAGGCGGCGTCTTTGGGGCATCGTGTGCCGAACGATGTCCTGACAGCCATCGCCCAGCGCGCCCATCGAAACATCCGCGACCTGGAAGGGGCGCTGACCAACGTCCTGGCGCACGCCGAAGTGGCCGGACGTCCGCTGACCGCAGCGCTGGTCGAGGATGCTCTCACCTATCTGATGCCCGCACAGACCAGGCTGAGCCCCGAGGCGCTGCTCGATCTCGCCGCACACTACTTCGGCGTGACGGTCGCCGAGCTGGTTGGACGTTCGCGCGCGGCCAAGATCGCGCTGCAGCGGCAGATCGTCATGTATATGATCCGCGAGGAGACCGGCGCATCCCTCCCCCAGATCGGAGAGCTGCTCGGCGGCCGCGATCACACAACCGTCATTCACGGCTGCGAGAAGATCGCCGCCGAGATCGGCAGCAATGCCGAGATCAGCCGGCAGGTTGCGGAGCTGCGCGCCCGCTTGTACGAACCCGTGCACGTGCGCGTGAAGCAGCCGCGTGAAGCAGCCGCGTGAAGCAGCCGCGTGGAGCAGCCGCGTGGAGCGGAACGCGTGGAGCGGGCGCACCCAGCCCAGGCCATCGCGAAGCCGGTCGACGCATGCGGCGCAGTTGGCACGCCCCTGAATCGGGCAGGAAATCAACAATAAAATGATATTATTAATCGTCGAAATGTGGATAACCTTCGTTGCCGCTGTGGATAACTAGAGGCCTTTGTGGATAACCCAAAACACTGTTGTCCCAGATAGGCGCTGGCAAGCGAGCACACCCCACAGTTAGTGGTGCACCCGGCCCAGCGCCGCGCACGGCACTGTGGATAACCCAGAAAATGCTATATTGTTTTTGAGTGAACGTCCCTGCCGTGGCCGGACTCCCCCTGATTTGTCTTCCGATGGATTCCGTGTATAATCGGAGTTGTCAGACCTCTTACAACAGTGTGCCATCCGAAGACTCACTTGACAACCATGACTCAGATCCCGTTGCGCACCGATCAGCGCCCGCTCTACGCTCAAGCCACCGAGGCGCTGAAGAACCTGGTGCAGCGCGGCGGTTACGCACCGGGCGATCGCCTGCCCTCCGAGCACGAGCTTTCCGATCAGCTCGGCATCTCGCGTCCGACACTGCGCGAAGCGCTCCGCCATCTCGAGGAGGAAGGCGCGATCGTGCGCCGGCACGGCGTCGGCACGTTCGTCGCCGCCCAGCCGCCGGTCATCGAAGGGGGCCTGGAGATCCTGGAGAGCATCGAGCGCATGGCGGAGCGGCGCGGCCTACACACGCGCATGAGCGAGGCAAAGGTCGATCAGCGGCTCGCACAGGCCCGCGAATTAGAGGGGCTGGGGGGTTGCGAAGCCACCCAGGTAACCGTCGTGACGCGCGTGATCATGGCGGACGGCAAGCAGGTCGCACATCTCACCGATGTCGTCCCGGAGCGGTACCTTCGGCAGACAGAGTTGGGCGCCGGCTTCCACGGTTCCGTGCTCGATCTGTTGTTGGAGCGCGGCTGGCCGGCGCTGTCGCACTCGCGCACCGAGCTGGCGACTGAGGCCGCCGATGCCGATCTGGCACGCGCCCTGCATGTCCGGCGCGGCGCGCCCTTGCTCAAACTGGAGGCGCAGTTGTACGCGCAAGATGGCCAGGTGGTGGATTATTCGACGAGCTACTTCGTGCCTGGCTACTTCCGGTTCCACGTCGTCAGACGCATTGCCGGCGCGTGAGATGGCGCCGCCAACCGAAGACCAGCGTGCATGCCCGGTGGAGGCCAGTGATGGATCAGCGCCAGGAACTCCAACAGCGTGTCAATCAGCGACGGGATGAGATCATCCGCTTCATGCGCGATCTCTGTCCGATCCCGTCACTGAACTCGGAGATCGGCCCGGTAGGCGAGCGGATCCAGGCCGAGATGCGGAAACTGGGCTATGATGAGGTGCGCTTCGATCGGATGGGCAACACCATCGGCCGCATCGGAGATGGACCGAAGGTGATCGTCTACGACTCGCACATCGACACCGTCGGCGTCGGCGATCCGGCCGAGTGGGAGTGGGATCCCCTTGTGGGCAAAGTGGAGAACGGCTTGCTCTATGCACGCGGCGCCTGCGACGAGAAGGGCAGCACGCCGGGCATGGTGCACGGCCTGGCAATCGCCCGCGATCTGGGCCTGCTCGATGGCTACACCACCTACTACCCTGGTACGCCTGGCTGCCCAGCGTGCTCGTTGACCGATAGGCTGACAAACGGGCGCGCTGCCCGCCACCATTATTCTATTCTCAACGGAGGTTCTTGAAATGCGTAGCTTTGCAGGTCGTGACATTCTGTCGCTCAAGGAGTTCGAGCGGCAGGAGTTCTTCCGCGTCTTTGAGATTGCGGAGCGATTGGAGCCGATCGCGCGCAACCGCCGGAACGTCGATATGCTGAAGGACAAGACGCTGGTGACGGCCTTCTATCAGCCGTCAACCCGCACCCGCCTGGCCCACGAGGCTGCCATGCATCGCCTGGGGGGACACGTCACCGGGTTTTCCGATGCCAAGATGACGCGCGCAGGCGACTGGTACCAGGAGTCGATCAAGGATACGGTCAAGATGCTGGAGTTCTACGGCGACGTCGTGGTGATGCGGCACTATCAGAAGGGCGCGCCGCACGAGGCCGCCAAGTGGTCGTCGGTGCCGATCATCAACGGCGGCGATGGGTGGGGTGAGCACCCGACCCAGATCCTGACCGACCTCTATACGGTACTGCGTGAACGCGGCCGCATCGATGGCCTGCGCTGGCTCGCCGTCGGGGACATGCGCATGCGCACGATGCACTCACTGGGCTATGCGCTGACGCAGTTCGACTGCCCGATTACCTTCGTCGCTCCGCCTGCGGACGCGCTCTTCCCCGGCTCGCCCGATATGCGGATGCCGGAGGAGTACAAGGCGGACTTCCGCCAATACTCCCTCAACTTCGCGGAAGCCGAGCACGTCGAGCAGGCGATCGCCGACGCCGATGTGATCCTGGTCGAGCCGGTGATCCAGCCCGACTACACGCAGGCGCGGCAGGAAGCCAGCAAGGATCGCAGCCTGACGCCGGCGAACTACAAGATCACCCGCGAGCTGTTGACGGGCAAGGCCAAGTCGGACGCCATCCTGCTGCACTCGTTGCCGCGCATGGATGAGATTCCCCTCGATGTCGACATCACCAAGTGGTCGCGTTACTGGCAAGAAGCGTTTCAGGGGGTCGTGATGCGCATGGCGCTGCTGGCGCTGGTTTTGGGCGCGGTGGAGTGATCGAGCTGGCGCGGCCGGGATGAGCGCGGGGAGTCCCCGCTTCTCGTCTCGGCCCCCATTCAATAGGAGCAACGCAAATGCAGACCTATCTCCATGGCCGTGATCTGATCGGCGATCTTGATTTCAGCAAAGAGGAAGTGGAAACCGTTCTGGATGTGGCGTTCGATCTGAAGCGCAAGCGCGCGCTGAACGAGCCCCATGCCCACCTGCGCGACAAAGTGCTGGCGATGCTCTTCTTCTTCAGTAGCACCCGCACTCGCGGTTCGTTTGAAGCCGGCATGGCCCAGCTCGGCGGCCATGCCGCGTTCATCGATTCCAACACCACGCAGATTGCCCACGGCGACACGCCGAAGGAGATCGGCGAGATCTTCGGCCGCTACTTCGACGGCATCGCAATCCGCCACTGCGACTGGCGCGACGGCAACAAGTATCTGACCGCGGTTGCGCAAGCCTCGCGGGTGCCGGTGCTCAACATGCAGTGCGATATCTACCATCCCTTCCAGTGCCTGGCCGACCTGATGACCATCATCGAGAAAAAGGGCCGCGACCTGCGCCGGCAGAAAATGGTCGTGTCGTGGGCGTATGCTGCATCTTATCTCAAGCCGATCTCGGTGCCGCAGTCGCTCATCCTGCAGATGCCCCGCTTCGGCATGGATGTCGTCCTGGCGTACCCCCCCGAGTTCAAGCTGATGCCGGAGATCGAGGAGGCCGCGCAAGAGCAAGCGCGCAAGTACAAGACGGGCTTCGAGATCATCAGCGATCCGAACGGCATGGAAGCGGCCTTCCGCGGTGCGGACATCATCTACGCCAAGTCGTGGGGGCCGCTGCTGACAACCAGCGATAAGGCGGAAGGCAAGAAGATCCAGGACTCGTACCAGCACTGGATCACCGACCAACGCAAGATGGCGCTGGCGCAGCCGGACGCGATTTACATGCACCCCCTGCCTGCTGATCGCAACATCGAAGTGACAGACGAAGTCATCGATGGCCCGAACTCGGTCGTCTATGATGAAGCGGAGAACCGCTTGCACGCGCAGAAAGCCGTCATGGCGCTGACGATGTAGGAGCCCCACATGACCGACTCTTCCCGCACCGCCGTCGTAGCCGTCGGCGGTAACGCGTTGATCCTGGACAAACAGCACGAGGATGTGGCGTCTCAGGTCGCAGCCGTCGAGGAGACCTGCAAGCACATCGCGGACATGATCGCGCGCGGCTGGAATGTGATCATCACCCATGGCAATGGCCCGCAGGTGGGCTTCATCCTGCGCCGCAACGAGCTGGCCGCGCACGAGGTGCACAGCACGCCGCTCGACGTGATCGGCGCGGACACGCAGGGCGCCATCGGTTATATGATCTCGCGCGCGCTCGACAATGAGTTCAGCCGGCGCGGCATCCAGCGCCCGGTGGCGGCCGTTGTCACCCAGGTGCTGGTCGATCGGAACGATCCCGGCTTCAAGAACCCGACCAAGGGAATCGGCGGCTTCACCACGAAGGAGAACGCCGATCGGTTCGCGGCGGAAGGCTGGATCGTGCGCGAGGATGCCGGCCGCGGCTGGCGCCGGATGATTGCCTCGCCGATTCCGCTCAAGATCATCGAGCTGGATGCCATCAAGACCCTGATCGCCAACGGGTTCATCGTCGTGGGCGTCGGGGGCGGCGGGATCCCGGTGATCGAGGACGAGCAGGGCCAGCTTAAGGGCGTGTTCGCCGTGATCGACAAAGATCGCGCCAGCGCGCTCATCGCGGCCGAGATGAAGGTGGATGTCTTCCTGATCTCCACTGCGGTCGAGAAGGTCGCCATCAACTTCAACAAACCGAACCAACAGTGGCTCGACAGGCTGACCCTCAGCGAGGCCAGGAAGTACTACGCCGAGGGCCATTTCCTGTCCGGCAGCATGGGCCCGAAGATCGAGGCCATGATCGCCTTCCTGGAAGCCAACCCCACGGGCAAAGGCCTGATCACTGACCCGCCCAACATCGTCAATGCGTTGGATGGGAAAACCGGGACGTGGATTGTGCACGATTAGGAAGCGCAGCCGAAGACCGGGGCGCGCGAGCGGTCAGTCGCTGGCCCCGGTTCTGGCCCAGGTCCCCCGTTCCTGAGACCCCGAGGAGCCGCATGGATCACGTCAGATGCCTCACATGCCTCATCTGCGG
The DNA here is from genome assembly GCA_964423545.1 of uncultured Anaerolineales bacterium. Taxonomy (GTDB): domain Bacteria; phylum Chloroflexota; class Anaerolineae; order CG2-30-64-16; family CG2-30-64-16; genus JALOOE01. The sequence goes on from CAYRFV010000054.1 coordinate 20,031, forward strand.
CGCAGCATATCGCCCGGATGAGATCGACTATGTATGCCCGAAGCACGGCGACGACGGGATCGTGGATGTCCGGTACGACTACGACCTCATCGGCCAACGCATCAGCCCGGCGCTGCTGGCCCAGGATCGCAACCACACGATCTGGCGGTACAAACCGCTGCTGCCCATCAAGCCCGATAGCCCGACGCCGCCGCTCACCGTGGGTTGGACGCCGCTCTATCGCGCGGATCGGCTGGCTGCAGGCCTGGGGCTGAAGCATGTCTGGGTGAAAGATGAAGGCCGCGAGCCGAGCGCGTCGTTCAAGGATCGCGCCAGTGCGATCGCGGTGGTCAAAGGTCGCGAGCGGAACGCCGCGGTCATTACGACATCGAGCACGGGCAATGCCGGCGCTGCGCTGTCAGCGCTGTGCGCCAGCGTGGGCCAGCCGAATGTGATCTTCGTCCCTGAGTCGGCGCCGCCTGCCAAAGTTGCACAGCTGTTGGTCTACGGCAGCATCGTGATCCTGGTGCGCGGCACCTACGACGATGCGTTCGAGCTGTGCGCACAGGCAGCCAAGGAGTTCGGCTGGTACAACCGCAACACCGGCTACAACCCGTATATGACCGAGGGGAAGAAGACCGCGTCCCTCGAGATCTGTGAGCAGCTCGGCTGGGATCCACCGGACCGCATCTTCGTGTCGGTCGGCGACGGCTGCGTGATCGGCGGCGTCCACAAGGGGCTCAAGGATCTCCTGGCCCTGGGCTGGATCAAGCGGATGCCGAAAATCATGGGGGTGCAGGCGGCGGGGTCCGCCGCGCTGTACGAAGCGTGGCGCACCGGCATCAGTGCGATGGAAATGAAGCCCATCGACGCGCACACGATTGCGGACAGCATCTCGGCGGGGCTGCCGGCCGATCGCATCAAGGGTCTGGCGGCCGTGCGCGAGACCGACGGCGCCTACCTCAAGGTCACGGATGATGAGATCCTGACCGCCATCCCTGCGCTGGCGCGTGGCAGCGGGGTATTCGCGGAGCCTGCGGGTGCAGCCGCCTATGCCGGGCTGGTCAAGGCGGTCGCTGAAGGGTTGGTCGATCCCGAAGAACGCATCGTCGTGCTGTCGACCGGCAACGGCTTGAAAGACATCGCCGCCGCCCGCAAGTCGGTCGGTGAGCCGCTCGTCGTGGATAAGAGCCTGGCCGACGTGAAAAAAGCGCTGAAGCAATGACGGTGACCATTGCCGGGGCGCCAGATGTCGTGGCCATCAGCGACAACGAGTGACGGCGAAGTCAGTTTGCCGTCGCTCGTGACGCACTATGCATCACCTTATGAACGGAGCAATCAGCCATGATCGACTTGACCATCCATCCCGACCGCCTGGAACGTGCGGTCAAGCGCGCGCGTGAGCGCAATATCATCATCCCAACCTTTGCACAACAGCGCAATCCAGCTCTGATCCCCGACAAGATCAAGGGCGAGTTGAGGGACATCGGGCTGTGGGATGTGAACCCGCGCAATCTGTTCCGCATCACCTGGCACAACGAGCCGATCGCGAAGGGCGGCGGGTTCGGCGGCGTGAACTACCTCGAATTCCCGAAATCGATCACCGGTGTGGACGCACGCATCATTGCGCTGGTCGGCAAGTGGTTCCCCACCGGCGCGCACAAGGTCGGCGCGGCATTCGGCTGTCTTGCGCCGCGGTTGGTCACGGGCCAGTTTGATCCCACCACGCAGAAGGCGGTCTGGCCCTCGACCGGCAACTACTGCCGAGGCGGCGCCTACGACTCGGCGCTGCTGGCCTGCCAGTCGATTACGATTCTGCCCGAAGGGATGAGCAAGGAACGCTTCGAGTGGCTGAGCAGGATCGCCGGCGAGGTGATTGCCACTCCCGGCACGGAGAGCAATGTCAAGGAGATCTTCGACAAGTGCTGGGAGCTGCGCCGCTCCGGCGAGGATCTGATGATCTTCAACCAATTCGAGGAGTTCGGCAACCACCTCTGGCACTACGACATCACAGGACATGCCTTCGAAGAGGCTCTTGCTAAGGCGCTGCGCCCCGGCGAGACGTTGGCCGGTTCGGTCTTCACCACCGGTTCAGCGGGCACGATCGGCGCGGGGGACTATCTGAAGAAGCTGTTCCCGCAGAGCAAGCTGGCCGCATCGGAGGCGCTGCAGTGCCCCACGTTGTTGCAGAACGGCTTCGGCTCGCATCGAATCGAAGGCATCGGCGACAAACATGTGCCGTGGATCCACAACGTCAAGAACACGGACATGGTGATGGCAATCGATGACGAGGCACCGATCCAGATGATCCGTCTCTTCAATGAACCGGAAGGCCGCAGATACCTGGTGCAAATGGGGGCGCCCGAAGCGCTGGTCAACCAGCTCGATCAGTTGGGGATTTCGTGCGTCGCCAACCTGGCATCGGCTATCAAGATGGCCAAGTGGTACGAGCTGGGTGAAGGGGACGTCATCGCGACCGTCTTCACCGACTCGATGGAGCTGTATGGCTCTCGCCTGCGCGAGCTGACCGAGGAGCGCGGCGAGTACACGGCCCGAGACGCTGCGGTGAGCTACCATCAGTATGTCATGGGTCTGAGCACCGACTATGTCGAGGAGCTCACGTATCCGGCGCGCAAGCGCGTGCATAACCTGAAGTACTACACCTGGGTCGAGCAGCAGGGCAAGACGTATGAGGAGATCCAGGCGCAGTGGTATCAGCCGGACTACTGGACGGGCGTGCAGAACCAGGCGGATGAGATCGACGCTCTGATCGAGGCGTTCAACGCGAAGGTAGGGTTGATGTAAGACGGAGGCGAAGGCCGGCAGCTGGCGGAGTGAGCCGGCTGCCAACGCCTGATTTCGACCCATGACATGCGGGGAGGGCAGACCCAGTGCGGCTCTGCCCTCCCCGT
>CAYRFV010000055.1:0-3351 GCA_964423545.1 uncultured Anaerolineales bacterium
CAGTTCCTCCGTTGGGAAGCAGCCCCTAATCGATGTGTGGCGAAGATCATTGGGTGTTACGGGGAAGACCATGCGGGTCGGATCTAAACATTCAACATTTGCGACCGCGCTGATTGGACCCACCGCCGGAGCCGCCTCGACCCCCAGCTTCCTGCCGTCGCCCGGCCCCTGCCCCGCCCGTACCCACCGTTTCTGCCCCCGCGCCGCGCTGGCTGCCCCGCGGCGGGTTTGGATCGTGCCATGAACCGGACGGGCGGCAAGGCAAGCCTCCTGACTTCGGTCGTCGTTCTCGCATGGCTGATCGGCGCCTGGCTCGCCTTCGCGCCGATCCAGGTCGGCGGGCAGGCGGCCTATGCGATCATCAGCGGCAACAGCATGGAGCCTGGCCTGCGCCGGGGTGATCTGGTGGTGCTGCGCCGGGCCGCCACCTACCAGCCTGGCGACGTTGTCACCTATCGCCATCCCACCCTGGGCCCGGTAATTCACAGGATCATCGCAGAGCGGGACGGCCGCTATGTGCTGCAGGGCGACAACAATGGCTGGCCCGACTCCTATCAGCCCGCCCCAGAGGAGGTGATCGGCAAGTCGTGGCTGACTGTGCCGGCGCTGGGGAAGGTGGTCGAGCAGGCGAAGCAGCCCTGGAGCGCGGCGTTCCTCGCCGCGGCCGGCGCGGCAGCGATCGTGCTGTCGGCCGGAGCATCTCCGTTCCGGGCGCGGGATAGGCGGCGCAGCAGGCAGACGCCCAGGAGGCAGCCCACGGTGACCCAGTTTCCACGAAGCAGTCAGGCCGACCTGCTCATGCTCTGTGTGCTCGTCGGGGTGGCGTCGGCCGCCCTGGGCCTCTTCGCGTTCACCCGGCCCGAACTGCGCACCGTCTACGATGAAACAAAGTATCGGCACACGGGCCGTTTCAGCTATTCCGCTCCTGCGCCGCCTGGCCTGTACGACGGCAACGTGCTCAGGACCGGCGAGCCGGTCTTTCGGCGATTGGTATCGCGCGTCAACGTCGGCTTCGACTACCGGCTGCAGGCGGAAGAAGCCCAAGACCTGGGCGGCGTTTCGCGCCTGACGGCCACGTTGACGAGCAGCAACGGCTGGCGATCGAGCTTCGATCTGCAGGGGGAATCCGCCTTTCGTGGCCCTTCCGTTCAGCTTCGCGGCGTCCTCGATCTATCGAAGATCCAAGCGCTGCTTGACCGGTTGGAGGGGGAGACGGGGGTGACCGCGCAGCAATACACCCTCGCCATCGTTCCCACCCTTGAGGTCAGCGGCACGCTGGCCGGCCAGCCGCTGACCGATCGCTTCGCGCCGCAGCTGGCCTTCTCGCTCGATGAGCTTCAGATGCAGCTGGCGCCTTCGGGACGCGCAGGACAAGGCGCCGACCCACTTGTGCCGAGCGAGAACCGGTCGTTGCAGCAATCGCGCGCGGCGCCCAATGTCATACCCTTGCTCGGGCTGTCGCTCGAGGTGCCGGCCGCGCGACGCCTGGCGCTCATCGGCCTCTTCCTCTCGCTGCTTGCGGCTTCGGGCCTCCTGTTAGCCTGGAAGCGCCGCACGCCGGGCGGAGAGGAGGCGCACATCCGCGATCGCTATGGCTCCCTGTTGGTGGAGGTGCGCGACCATGCGCCTGTGACCGGCCGACTCGTCGAGGTGGCTTCCATCGACGATCTGGCGCGGGTGGCCGAACGCAACAACCGGATGATTCTGTGCCAGCACCGCGACGGTGAATGGTTCTACTGTGTTCCTGAGGACACGCTCAGCTACTGCTACCGGTCGCCTGCCGTGGGCAGTGCGGCCGTGGCTGCTGCATCCGCCCTGCCGGCAGCGGCCGTCCTGCCGGCCGCGGCCGTCCTGCCGGCAGCGGCCGTCCTGCCGGCAGCGGCCGTCCTGCCGGCCGGCGAGGGAGGACGGTGATGTCGCCGCTCGCCCTTCTCTCTACCCTCGGGGCTCGCGTTGTGCTTGGCGCTCGCATTGCACTGCTCGGACTGCCGGTTCTGCTCGTCGCGGGCGTGCTCGGCGCCGTGGCGGCGGCGAATGAGGTGCCGGAGACGGGGGTCGGTCAAGTCGAGATCGCAATCACCGCGAACGACCTGAAGCCCTCCGAGTGTGCGAACTTGGACCTGAAGGAGGTCGTCATCTGGCGGAACGGCATGGGCAGGGATCGCGACGCCTCTCTGATTCTCGGCACGCCCGATGCAGATGACATCTCGGGCGGCAAGGGCGCTGACTGCATCCTGGGGGGCGCCGGCGACGATGCCATCGACGGCAACCAGGGCGCCGATGTCTGCATCGGCGGTCCCGGCACGGACACGTTCAGGAGCTGCAAGGTGGTGATCCAGTGACGGGCTTGTGGCGCCGGGGATGGCTTCGCGGGGTGTGGCGCCTGTGTCGTGGACGCGGAAGGCGGGGCTGATGGGACGCGGGCTGTCTTGGCTGCTGTTCATCCCACTGATGGCTGGCCTGGGCTTCTTGCTTCAGCCGCAGGCGGCGATGCAGCCGCCTCCGACGCCTGAATATGCAGCCGCCCCGGCGCGGACATCGATCCCGACGCCGATGCCTGCGCCGGTGCGCACCGCGTTGGCGCCTGCGCCGGCCGCGAGTCATCCATCGCTGCACCCATCGCCACCGTCCGGTGCGGAGCGGTTAGTGCTCACCCCCGACGCTGAGCGAGTCGGCTGGGGGTCGGACCTGGACGACAGACTCCACCTTGCTGCGCCGGCGATCCATGTGGGCCGCCTGAACGGTTACACCTACCAGGCCGCGCTGCAGTTTGATATGGCCGCCCTGCCGGCTGATGCATCGATCACTTACGCCGGGTTGGAGCTCACCGCGCTCGACGCGTCCCACGCGGCCGCCGGCGGCGCCTGGCGGCTTGACCTGCTGCCCGAAGAACTGGACGAGGCGTGGCCCACGCTGTCGTATCAGGCGCTGCGCGGTGCAGAAGCCGATGCCGCGGCATCCGTTTCGCTGGCGGCTGAGTCGCTTGGCGCCGGACAGGTCAACGTCATCCCCTTCGGCGCCGCACTCCGGCAGGCGCTGCAGCAGCGCGGTGGAGGAACGGCGTCGTTCCGTCTGGACGGCCCGGAGTCCGGGCAGGATTCGCTGATGACGTGGGACACCGGCCACCGCCCCAGGCGGGAGCTCAACAGCCAGCCGCTACTGGTCATCCTCTTCGTGCGTTCCGAGCCTCGCTATATCATTGTGACGAGCACGCCGACGCCAGAGAACGTTCTCACCGTGGCCGCCATTGCGGCGCGGGATGCCCAGGTGGGGGGCCCGCCGGGGCCCATAACCCCGGCACCCCCGCCCAGGGGGACCCCCCCGGGCGGCGCGCCGAGGCGGGGCGCCTGG
>CAYRFV010000055.1:3361-18519 GCA_964423545.1 uncultured Anaerolineales bacterium
TCTCACCGGGGCCGCCTTTGCGGCGCGCGCCACCGAGGTGGCGCGCACGACGGGCACCTTCACGCCGACTCCCCGGCACTGGGTCACGCCCGCGGTGGTGACGCCGAAACCGCTTCCGGGCAACGCAGCGACCGCAGCGTTCCAGTCGGCAGCCGCGACGGCCGAGGCGTTCCTGTACGGCACGCCGACCCGAGCGCCGCCGAATGTCTGGACGGCCACGCCGACTCCGGCGGCGACGCAGTCGGGCCCGGATACACCGGCGGCCCCCTTGCCGGCCACGCGTGCTCCCACCAGCACGCCGACCCCTGTATACGTGGCGCTTGCGGGCCAGCTGCCGACGCTGCCGCCGACGCGCACGCCTACGCCCGGACCGCTCCCGATGCCGCGCGCGCTCATCGGCAAGATCGCTTTCCTTTCGGATCGCGCCGCACGAGCGGGCGATCAGAGCGCGCCTCCGCTCTCTGATCCACAGGTCTATGTCATCAACCCGGACGGGAGCGGGCTGGCGATTCTCACCGATCGCTGGCCCTACGACCAGGCAGTCAAGCGCGATCGGCTGTCCGCCGATCAACACTATCGGGCCTTCGTGCGCGACATCAAGCTGGAGAACGGCCGCCAGCCTGCGGTCCACTACTACGACTACCTCTTCGGCGTCGAACGCCAGGTGACGACGTTCGGCAGCGGCATCGCGTACGATCCGGTCTGGTCTCCAGCGGCCGACCGGATTGCCATGGTCTCGAACGATAGCGGGAGCGACGAAATCTGGGTCGTGAACCGGGATGGCAGCAGCCACCGCCAGCTCACGCGCGATCCCTACAGCTGGTGGGACAAACATCCTTCCTGGTCGCCTGACGGCAAGCAGATCGTCTTCTGGTCCAACCGAACCGGCAGCCGACAGCTCTGGATCATGGATGCGGACGGGGGAGAAGCGCGCATCGTGAGCTTCTCCGGTTACAACGATTGGGATCCGGTCTGGATCAAGTACGAGGACCCACCCCGCTATCACTTCAATGAGTGAGACGTTCGGAAGCGAGGTCGCGACGGATCGAGCGTCCGGATCGCGAGCGACGAGGCGGTGCGGAAAGCGGGCTGCAAAGGGGAACGCAGGAGCGCTGGAGCCATCCAGCGCTCCTGCGCGTGCGAAGTCAACGTCGAAAGCGGAACGGCTCGCCGCCGGTGATCTGGTCGCTGGTGATGGTGGGACACCAGTGCCGCTCGATGTGCTCGACCACCAGCTCTGTCCCCTTGAAGTGATCGACGAAAGGGGGCATGCGCGGATTGTACATCGCATCGGTCAGGTCGCGGACAAGGGCGACGGCCATGCCCTGACGCACGAGCTGGCGGATGCCGAACGGCCGGCCGAGCACACACATGTTGGCGTGCACGCCCATGATGAGCACGCGCTCGATGGCCCGCTGGCGCATCAGGTAGAACGCTTCGACGCTGTCGGTGATCGCGTCGCCGGCTGCGATCTCGATGGAGGCGATCTGACGGCGCCACGGCTGGCCCTGGCGGCACGGCGGCAGGCAGTCGCAGCCGCCGTCCGAGTCATCGATCGGCAGCCGGCCCTCCTGCGCCTCGTCCAGGTGCACCCACTTCTGGAGCGGCGACCGCGTCTCGACCGGCGGTGCGGCTTGTGCCAGCATGCGGCCGGGGCGCCCGGCGTAGAAGTCCAGCGTGCCGCTCGGCGCGTGGATGATCAGGGCGCCTGACCGGCGCAGCGCCGCGACAGTCTCATTGAGATGTGGGGCCAGCTCGGCAACACGCGCCGACGCACTCGCGCACCAATGCTGATCCCACATGTCGCAGATGACGGCTGCGGTGCGGGCCGGGGCCCAGGTCTCCACCCGAAAGACGGGTGCGCGTTCACCGCTGAGGCCGGTCGCCGGTCGGCTGCGAAGGGTCAGTTTCATCTTTTTTGATCTGCTCCAGTTCACCGAGGAAGTCCTCGACCTCTCCAGGCGACTCCGCGGCAATGGTGAAGGCCAGCTTGCGCGATCGGGACCTGCGCCAAAACTCCTTCACCACCTGTCGGTCGGTCAGGTAGCGCCACTGCCCCTTGCCGAGTCGATCGATCCGGTCGTACAGGTCGCTCCAGTCTCGACCTTCGGACCCGGCGCCGCTCACCCAGGCGATCATATCCAGCCTTTCGATGCTGCACAACGCTTCCAGGTGCTTGATCGCGCCCGGCCCGTCCAGATGATAGACGAAGGCATCGGCGTCGGCTGCCTCGCTCTCCAGGCAGGGCACGATCAGTTCCCGGAACATGGCGGGGCTGATCATGCAGGATGCGTCGCACTGGGGCCGGCTCTGGCGGCCTTCGGTGTATGCGCCCTCGATGTTGATGCTGCCGAACTCCTCGAACCGAAAGAGGCAGGCGGATGCCTCCATGATCTCCCTATGCGCGATGTTGACCTGCGCCAGCGCCCGCTGCACCTTTTCCGGCGTCTCGACCAGGTCATACATCAGCCGTTGGGGTCCGCGCAGCGCGGCGAGCGCGTCGAGATTGGCGACGAGGGTGGGCGGACAGATCATCATCTTGCCCGCGCAGCGCTCGAACAGAATGGCGGCGGCTTCGACGGTCCGCTGCCACCAACGGCCTTCGGGCCGGAAGCGGATCTCCGTGCGATCCCAGTCCTCGATGCACGGGATCGACCAGCTTGTGGTGCGGTCTTCGGCCAACTGGAGCTCGGCGCCCAGAAACGCCGCGAACGTGTCCGGTCCGTACTCCAGGTAGTAGAAGGGGATCGTGTCGGCGCAGAACGCGCGGGTCTCGGCCCAGGCGAGCGCCTGGTCGGCGATCCGGCGCAGGTCGCCGTCGAAACACGCGAGATAAGGGGGTGCGGGTTCGGGCCGGACCCCAGGCCGCGGGAGGATCGCACGCACGGCGGGACGGCGGTTCTCGCCTCGCCAGAAACCGTTCCAGAACTGGCGGGTTCGCCCGAAGTCGGGCTTGAATTCCAGTGTGTGTTGCATAGTATGGGGATAGGCGCCTGAATTGGTTCGGTCAGAGACCGCTCAGAATCGTGATGAACGCTGGGGCGATCCTTCTGCGGTCGCCCACACCGCGGCAGGCACGGCGCCTGCCGGGGCAGGCACGGCGCCTGCCGGGGCAGGCACGCAGGCGCTGCCCCTACGAGGCCGTTTCGCAACGGCCATACCGTTCGACCAACTCGCGCACGCGCGCGATGCGCTCCCAGCGGGCGAGCGGCGGCACCTGGTCGGCCACGCCCAGCACGAAGCGCGGTTCAGCCTTGAAAACTTCAAGCACCCGGATCGTGAACGCGTCGAACTCCGCGTCGCTCACCAGGTCGCTGAACATGAGGCCGGGCAGTCCGCCCCAGATGATCGTGCCTGGCTCGGTCCACTTCCACAGCTCTTCGACCGGGATATCGCCCGATGGCTCCGGCGTGACGGCCTCCAGCACGTGGAAGCCGGTCTGCGACACCTCGCGCATCAGCCCGCGCAACGTGCCGTCGATGTGGATGAAAGAGTATTTGCCGGCGTCGCGAATGCGCTCGATCCAGTGCGCCTCATAAGGCCGGACATACCGGATGTACAGGCGCTTTCCGACTGATTCCGACGAAAGGTTCTCCGGAATCATCAGGCACTCGGCGGGGGAGTTGAGCGCGATTTCCGCCGCCTCGTCGTGCTTGCGCGTCATGACCGCCAGCGTCTCCTCGAACTCCTCCGGTGCGTCGGTCAGGGCATAGGTCACCGCCTCGATGCCTGCTTTGAGTGCGACCAGCTCCATGAACGGGCTCTTCGGCAGATAGCACAGCACCAGTCCGTTGTCGCCGATGAGATCATAGCGCCGTGCAGCCAGGTCGTAGTTCGGCTCGTAGAAGGTGTGCTCGTAGAGATAACGCAGCGGCGCCAGATCGCGCCAGGTTTTGATGAAGTGCTCGGTGCGAGCGCTGGTGTAAGAGTCGGGCAGGTATTCGTGCGTCTCCTGGATATCGCCGTAGGGGGTGCGCACGCGCGTCACGCGGCGGTCGCCCTCGCGCTCATCGATGACCTCCACCCCATCGGTTGCTGCAGTGAATGGGAAGTAGCCCTGGAGATAGAACCCCACGCCGAGGTCGCGATGCAGTCGGTACAGGCCGTCGCCCCGGTACTTCTCCGGCATCAGGCCGGCGCCGTTGAGCCAGGTGACCCAGTAGGCCAGGTCGCCCAGCCAGGGCACGACGTCGGGCCTGCGGTGGTTCAGGACGGCGAGCGCGCGTTGGCGGATGGTCAACATGGGGCTAACATCCCTCCTCCCTGGGGGGCTTGAAGCGCGGCCGCGACAGACTCTGCCGGACGCGACGATGGCTCCCGTGCGCTGCCGCATTGTAGGCGACAAGCCGGATACCATCAGACGTCGCCTGCCTGCCTCGCACCCGCAAGCGGTCAAGCAAGCAGCGGAGGCTTGCAGAGTTTCTCCAGGACCCGGCAGATTACCTCAATGTTGTCCAGCGAGACGTCTGGCTCGCACTCGGCATGCAGCATCAAGCCGCCCTGCGGCAGATAGAGCGCCTCGAACACTTCGCCGATATGGTCCTCGATCTCGGATGGGGTGGCGAAGGGGAAGAGCTGGCGATCGAGATCCTGGTGAAGTGCGACGCGACCCTTCGCCATCTTCACCAGGCCTTCGAGGCCGTTGGCCCGAATCTGGGGATTGAGCAGCCGCACGCCCACTTCAATCAGATCGGGGATGATCTCCACGATATGACCGTCGGTGTGAAGCCGGATCGGCATGTCCACCGCGCGGCATGGCGCAAACATGCGACTGTAGGACGGCTTGATGTACTTGCGCCACAACGCCGGGCCCATCGGCAGGATGCGCTGCAGGCCCAGGTCGTCGCCGAAGCTCATCATCTCCGGCCCCAGCTCCAGATTCTTGCGGATCACAGCGCTGTTGTATTCCTCCACCATCCGGATCACCGTTTGCAGGCGCGGTTCGTCGGTTGCCATGTCCAGCATCAGGTTCTCGAAGCGGCGGAGGTAGAAGAGACGCATGTACATGAAACCGTGCTGCAGGCCGCCGGCCACCGCGATGTCACCCCGCGCTCGCGCCTCGTCGAGGCTTCGCCTGACCTGGTCCCAGTCGCGCGGCCCAAATGAGTCCTGTGTCAGCGGATCGGGCGGAACGTAGCTCTCCAGGGCATCCCAGCTCTCCAGGGGAAAGCCGATCGGATGGCTGTCCAGCCCTCGCTCGATGTTCTCCCAGACGGTGCCCCAGCAGTCGACAAAGTGGCCGAACTCATAGAGCGGGTTGGGAAGCTGCTTGAAATCGAAGTCCACGTCCCCGCGCTGATAACCGGGGAAGAGTCGCGGGTGCGCCAGCACGATCTCCTCGAGCGCCTCGCGGTGCTTCATCCACGTCGCGGGCATCAGTCCGACGTTGCACGGCGTCCATTCCGGCGTGTCGAAGTAGATCGTCTTGAGCGTGTTGATCGCGCGTCGATTCTTGCCTGTGTAGCTGATCATTGAACCTCGCCTGGGGGGAGAGTCGCTAGGCCTTCATCCCGGTCAACGCGATGCCCTGGATGAAATGCTTCTGGGCCAGGAAGAATACGACCATGATCGGAGTGATCATGAGCGTAGATGCCGCCATCAGGGGTCCCCACAGGGTGCGCCGCTCGAACATGAACGCCTGCAGGCCCAACGACAGGGTGAATTTGTCCCGGCTGTTCAGGAAGATCAGCGGACCGGTGAAGTCGTTCCAGGCGAACATGAAGCTGAAGATGGCGACGGTGGCGATGGCCGGCTTCGAGAGCGGCATGATGATAGTCCACCAGGTGCGCAGGCGGCTGGCGCCGTCGATCAGCGCAGCCTCCTCCAGCTCCATCGGCAAGGTCAGGAAGAACTGGCGCAGCATGAAGATGTAGAACGGCGATCCCAGCAGTGCCGGGATGGTGAGAGGCAGGAAGGTGTCCACCCAGTTCAGCTTAGCGAACAGGATGTAGAGGGGCACCAGGGTGACGACGCCGGGGATCATCATCTGGCTGAGCATGACGACGAAGATGGCGTCTCGACCGGGGGCGCGCAGGCGAGCAAATGCGTAAGCCGCCAGCGAGCAGGTCACAATGGCGCCAAAGACCTGCGCTGTGGCGATGACCATCGTGTTGAGGAAATACTTGTGAAGCGGAGCATAGTCGAACACGGCAGGATAGTTGCCCCACACGATCGGATTGGGAATCCATACCGGCGGCCACGCGAAGATCTGCCGGTCGCTCTTCAGCGACGTGCTCAGCATCCAGAAGAAGGGTATGGCGAAGATCAGTGCGCCCACCATCAACACTGTGTGAGTCGTTATTCGCCCCAGTTTGCGAGCGATGCGGGTGCTGAGGTTTGATTGGTAGGTCCGGGGCACGTTCACCGGGCTGACGGCTGTATTCTGCATTTCTAGCTTACCTCTGTTCGGCCTCGTAGTACACCCACCGGTTCGCAAGGCGGAACTGGATCAGTGTCAGTGCCAGAACGATCACGAAGAGAATCCACGCCATGGCCGCGGCGTAACCCATGTTCAGGAAGACAAACGCCCGGCGGTAGAGGTAGAGCATATAGAACAGAGTCGACTCGGCAGGCCCGCCTCCCGTCATCACGTAGGCCGTAGTAAACACCTGAAACGAGCCGATTACGCCCAGGATCAGCATGAAGAAGAGGGTTGGGCTCAACATGGGCAGGGTGATATGTGCAAATCGCTGCCATCGGTCGGCGCCATCGATCTCCGCTGCTTCGTAGAGATGCTGCGGCACACCCTGGAGACCCGCAAGGCAGATGATCATGGCGGCGCCCGACCCCCAGAGCGCCATCATAATGAGCGATGGCTTTGACCAGGTCAGCGATGCCAGCCACAGTGGGCCTTTGATGCCGAGGGTGCCGAGCAGGGAGTTGATCAGGCCCCATTCAGGCTGCAAGATCCAAACCCAGAGAATGGATCCGGCCACAATCGGGACAATGGAGGGGATGTAGTACATGGTGCGGTACATGGGCATGCCGCGGACCTTCTGGTTCAGAAGCAGCGCCAGGCTCAGGGCCACGAGCATGTGCAGCGGCACGTAGAACAAGACGTAGTAGGCCGTATTGCCCATCGAACTGACGAAACGCTTGTCGGCCAGGAACATCTCCCGGAAGTTGTTCAATCCGATAAAGTACGGCGGCGTGACCACGTCGTAGCGCATCGTGCTGAGTACGAGCGAGGCCACGATCGGGCCCAGGACGAAGAGGAGGAAGCCGGTCGCCCAGGGGAGCAGGAAGAGATAGCAGGTCAACGCTTCGCGCGTGGCCAGACTCAAGTGACGCTTGGGTTGCTTTTCGGTCATCTTGCCCCTTGCATGGCATTCCGCCGGGCGCCGACGGAACCTCCCGCGATAGGGGGTTCCGTCGGGCCTGTGCATCTGTCATGAACCACCGGACGTATTCAGGCGGCTGTGCCGGCGGACGGTTTGACTAGCCGCGTTCCTTCCAGGCCGTGTCGAGCGCGGCCTGAACATCCTTCTTGGCGTTGACCAGCGCTTCTCTGGGTGTGCTCTTCTTCGTGAGCGCGGCCTCCCAGGCGTTTTTGAAGCCGGTCCACATCTCGGCGGCGGCGAGGCCCGCGATCTGGCCGCACCCGACCGCGAAGTCCTCCGATGCCAGGTAGCTGGCCATCATCTTCTTGAGGTTGTCGGGCAGCTTGGAGTAGTACTCCTTTTCCATCACCTCCATCGCCGGCTTGTAGACTGGCGGCGTGGGCGCGAAGATGGGCTTGCCCGGCAGCTTCTGGCGTTCCCAGTCCTTCGTCACGAGGTCGAGGCCGACGGTGCCGGCGGCCTTGACGTACTCGGGCCCTTCCAGCCACTTGATGAGCTTCCAGCCTTCCTCCACCAGCTTGGTGTTGGGATCGATGACGAAGGTCCAGCCGCACGACCAGTTGACCTTCTTGCCCTTGAACTTCTCTGGCACCGGCATGGCCCCGGACCCATCGTAGCTCAGGTCGGGGAACCTGGCATAGGTCTCGATCATCCAGTTGCCGTAGGAGCACATCGAAACCTTGTTCTGAGCAAAGGGATCGATAGGCTGGCCGGAGAAGCCCTCCATGAAGGAGGCGGCCGAGCCGTAGCCGCCGGCGTGCTTGTCGATCACATTGACGCACCAGGTCAGCGCCTCGACCCAGGGATCGCTGTCGATCATGACCGTCTTGCCTTCCGGGTCCAGGCTGGAGCCACCTGCTTCCATCGCATAGATGAGCAGTTGGTCTGAGAGGCCAGGCGGGAAGTTCGGCAGGAAACCGTAGCGGTCGAACTTGTCGCCGGTCTTCTTGTTGAGCTTCGGTGCGATCGCTTCGATCTCCTCCCAGGTCTCCGGGCCTTTGTTGGGATCCAGTCCGGCTTCCTCGAAGTGCTTTCGATTCCAGAACCAGTAGCGCGTGCCTGCGGTGTGCGGCAGACCGTAGAGGGTGCCCTGCCATGTCAGGTCGCGGATCGGGCCCGGCATGAAGTCCTCTTTCTTGATGTTGTCGCGTTTCATGAGGTCTTCGATGGGCCGGTAGAGCTTGCGCGATGCGAACTGCCTGAACGTATGGCGGTTCTGGTACGCAACGTCAGGCCCCTTGCCAGCGGCGACTGCGGTGACGTACTTCGGCGTCCCGTAGACCGCCTCACCCAGGTCGCCGAGATCGATCTTAATGTTGGGGTTTTCTTTCTGGAAGACGCTGAGGGCGCCTTCGACGTTCGGGTTGATCCGCCACCATACCTTAAGGGTGGTCGGCTCTTTGGCTGCCGGCTGAGCCTTGGGGGCTTCTGTCGGCGCGGCCTTGGGGGGTTGGGTCGGTTCCGCCTTGGCAGCGGGCTGCGGCGCGGCAGGTGGCGCGGCGGGCGCGCACGCCCCAATCGCCAACGCCAGGCCGGCAGAGCCAGCCATCGCCTTCAAGAACTGACGACGATTGATGGGTGTTGCTGACATGGTTCCGTTCCTCCTTGAGACGCAAGCACCAAAACGGGTTCGCAACAGCAAAGGGGTTGATGGAGTTGGGTTGCCTAAGGGAGTTCGTCCTCCTTCCTCGCACTCGTCTGCTGGCATGCTGATCGGCCGGGCGCCGGGGAACCAGGGAAAATGCGACTTGACTCGAGTGCAACGCTATGCTACGATGACGCTAGTGACGCTGTTACGTAGTCTAGCGTTCTTTGGCCTTGCCAGCAAGGTCACGCGCAGGACATCGTTAGGACGCGGACAGGACATGACCCTCGAATGCTGGGAAGCTGAACTGCGACAGGCGCTCTCCTCCCTTCATGACCCGGAATTCGTGCCGTCGCCGCGCCTGCGCGCTGTAGCCGGCTGCGAGGACAGTGTTGGGAACGGCCGTTTTCGCCATGCCATCGTCGAAGCGATGGATTCGCTGAAGCCAGATTCGGATTCCCCACCCGCGACCCGCGCCCGGCGCATCTACGATGTCCTCTCTCTTCGCTACCTGCAGGGCTTGACCCAGGAGGCGACCGCCGAACGTCTGGGGATCACTGCCAGGCATCTTCGTCGCGAGCAGCGCGAAGCCGTGCTGGTGCTCGCCAAGCGCCTGCTGGAACGGCACGAGCAGGCCTTCCCCAGGAGCCGTGAGACCGCCGCGGATGTCGAGCTCCCGCCGGTCGACCTGCCGGCGTGGCGCGACCAGGTGCGCCAGGAACTGGCTGCGCTGCAGCGCAGCGCGCCCGACAGCGTCGCAGATGTCGGCGAAGCGCTACACGGCGCCATCGCCCTGGAGCGATCCCGCCTCGCGCGATTGGGCGTGACCGTCGAGGTGACGGAGACGTCCGAACGTCCGATTGCAGCGATCCATCCTTCCGTGCTGCGCCAGGTCCTGGTGAACGTCATCGGTCAACTGGGCGCCCATGCGGCTCAGGGAACGCTCCGCGTCGAGATCGCGCGCAGCCCCGACCATGCGGTCGTCACCCTCACGGCGCGACCAGTGGCGCCTGGCGTGACCGTGGATGTCTGCCTGGCCAACGAGGCGCTGTCCGCCCAGGAAAGTGCACTGCTTGTGACTGCCGATGGCGATTGCCTGATCTTGCGCGTGACCCTGCCGTTGGCCGACGAGATCACCGTGCTGGTGGTGGATGACAACTACGACCTGGTGCATTTCTATCGACGCTACGCGGCCGGAACCCGCTACCGCATCGTCCACGTGCCGAACGGCAGAGACGCCCTCGTCGCAGTGGACGCGTACGCGCCCGGAATCATCGTACTGGACGTGATGCTGCCGGATGTCGACGGCTGGGAGCTGCTGGGCCAGCTGCACGGCAACCCGGCGTCACGCGGCATTCCCATCATCGTCTGCTCGGTGATCCGAGAGGCGGAGCTTGCGCTGGAGCTCGGCGCCATGCAGTACCTGCCGAAGCCGGTGCGGCGCAGCGAGCTTCTCGCCGCTCTCGACCGGGCAGCCGCCGTCCACCCCGTCCTCACGCCGGACTGAAGAGGGTGGCAGACACCCCCAGCGCGCATTGCAGCAGGTGGCCGATGCCGACCCCATCCCCGATCGTGGCCAGGAACCCTTCGCTTCGCAGTTGCTCTTCGGCGCGATCCTGAGCAGAGACCATGATGACCGGGATCTCTCGCAACTGAGCATCCTGTGCTTTTTTCTCCAACACCTGCCAGCCATCGATGCCAGGAAGCACTACATCGAGCAGCATGAGATCGGGCGGATCGGCTTGCAGCGCCGCCAGCGCCTCCTCTCCATCGGCAGCCGTCTCCACTTCGATCGCCGCCTGGTCCGTGTTTGTGTTTCCGCCTGCTCCGGTGACCAACATACGCTTCAGTAGTTGGCGGACATCCGGATCGTCATCGACGACCAGTATCCGGCGAATCGGCTTGCCGAGCGCCTCGATGGCTGCTCGCAGTTGGCCCTGAGTCACCGGTCGGACCAGGTAGTTAAGGGCTCCTGCCGCGCGTGCCCGATCCAGGCGCGGCGGCACACAGCAAGCGACGACCGGCAGCTGCGGCGCGGTGCGCCGGGCCTCGGCGGCCAGCCGCCACATCCGGTCCGGCGATACTGCGTTGATCAACAGGACATGCGCGGGGTAGTGCTGGAAATCCTCGGCGGCCTGCTGCAGGCTGCGGGCCGCCGCATATTCCGCCTGTTCCCCCCATCGCGCCAACACCGGGAGAAGCTCGCCCGTCTCATCGCACACGACGACACGCGGCTTGAAAGGCGCGGGCTGGAGTGTCGATCGCGACGTATGCTCGATCCACCGGAACTCCTCGCTGATCCAGCGACCTGGGCTTGCGACGGGGCCCGCCGGGGATGAGATCGGGATGCGGAATGCGAATGTGGCGCCCTGTCCCGGTTGGCTTTCCAGCCAGATGCGCCCCCCGTGCATCTCGATGAACTGCTTGCTGATAGTGAGGCCCAGCCCGCTTCCGCTCTGGTCGCGCCAGGGACTGCGCATTCCCTGACAGAACGGCTCGAAGATTCGCGCGGCGTCTTCCGCCGCAATGCCCGGTCCGGTGTCGATCACGCTGACAGTGATCCAGTCGTCCTGCTGCCTTGCCCGGATGGTGATGCCGCCGTGTTCTGTGAATCGCACCGCGTTGCTGACGAGATTCAGGATCACTTGGCGGATGCGGGTCGGATCACAGTAGACCGGCGGCAGATCGGGCGGTGCATCGATGACTAGCGACAGCCCCTTGCGCTCAACGAGTGAGCCGACGACCGCGACGGCCTCATCGATGATCCCGGCGAGACTCGTCCGCTCCTGTCGCAACGAAAGGCGGCCCGCCTCGGCCTGGCTCAGGTCGAGCACGTCGTTGACCATGCTCGACAGATGCTCGCAGTTGCGGTGGACGATTCTCAGATCCTCGAACAGGGCGGGGGGCAGCGCATCGCCGTATACCTCCGGCGTCTCCACGAGCAGGTCGATCAGGCCGATGATCATGTTGAGGGGGGTGCGGAATTCGTGGCTGACCTTGGCGACGAAGGCCGCCTTGCTCTTCTGCGCTTCTTCGGCAATCGTGCGGAGCATGACCATCCGATCGTTTGCCAGCGCCAGTTGGCGGTTGACGTGAGCGAGCTCCGCCAGCGTCTGTTCCACCTCGGCCCGCCGATCCTGCACCTCGGCGACCGCCTGCTGGGTGCGGATGGAGTAGTCGGAGAGCCACTGGCTGAACTGGCGGGTCGGATGGTGCAGGCTGTAGACGGCGGCCATCGTTCCCCACAGCGTCGTCAGCGCGACCATCCCGTCAATCGGCGCCACGCTCGCGAACGCGCCGTTCTGAACAACCAGCAGCACCAGTAGCGCCGTCACCGTCGTGGACACTGCCAACGCCGCGGGGAAGCTGATCAGCGCGGCGGTCAGCGTTGCTGGGATTGCGAGCAGGGTCAGAATGCTGGCGGTTTGAAGCCACGCACTGAGGGCGAGCGCCAGGCCGATCAGAGTCAGTATCGCCAGCCAGGCAGCAGGGCGGGGCCAGCGGGCGCTGGCGCTCCAGATCACCGATCCCGCCGCGATCAGCATCAGGCCGACCACAATCCCGACCGGGCGCTGAGGCAGGAACTCGCCCGCGTTCGTGATCAAGACGCCGAGGACCAATAACGCGATGCCGACGACCCGCGGCGAGGCATGCGGCTCGGGCGCCAGGCGGAGTGCTTCGGAGTGGCTCATAGAGAATGTGCCTCTCAGGCGCTGGACGGACCGCTCACCGCTCCGCCAGCAGCGATTGCGCCAGGATCCTCTCCGCTGTCTCCATCGTCTTCACCGCGTCGGCGAAGTTGGATCCCGGCTGTGCCCCGCTTCGCAGGCAGTCGATGAACTCTCGGTTCTTTGCCTGAAAGCCACCGTAGACAAAGAGCTTGCCGCTGCCGGCCACGTCGCGCGTGTCGTATTCGATTCCCTGGGTGTCGCCATCTGCATAGAGCCGGCCCTTGCCCTCATGCTCCGCTTCCGCGCAGATGCCCGCCGAGTGCATCTCGACGGCAAAGATACGGCGACCGCTGGTCCAGCTATTGAGCATGAAGCCGGTCGCACCGTTGTCGAAGTGGAGCGTCGCTGCGATGAAGTTGATGTCGGGCACGAGCACGCGTTTTGTGACGCTCTCCACCGCGACGATCTCCCCACCGCAAATCCAGCGCAGTGTATCGATGGCGTGCACACCGTCGTCCATCATGTGGTCGCGCGCATCAAGGTGCGGTGCGATCAGATTCTTGTAGAAGCGGCAGACCGCATGCACGATCGGCCCACGTTTCAGACACGCGTCGCGCAGCTTGACCACCAGCGGGCAGGTTCGCCGCTGGAAGCTGACCTGGGTGAGACAGTCGTGCTTCTCCGCCAGATAGACCAGGTTGCGCGCCTGATGCAGCGTGATCCCCATCGGCTTCTCGATGAAGAGATTCAGGCCGTGCTCGAGGCACCACACCCAGTGCGGGTACATCACGTCGGGGGGACCAATGACGTAGACGGCATCCGGTGCGACCTCGTCGACCATCACTTTGTAGTCGGTGTAGCGCTTCTCGATGCCGTACTTGTCGCCGGTGGCGTGCAGGCGATCGAGCCGCAGGTCGCAGATGCCGGCGAACTCCACATCGGGGAACGAGGCGAGGGATGGATAGTGCACCATGTTGGACATGATGCCCGCACCGATCATCGCGATGCGCACCTTGGCGCCGGTGGCGAGTGTGATCATGGGTAGCCTCCGGAGCACCCTCACCCCAGCCCTCTCCCTGCAAGGGAGAGGGAGTGACGGCTCCTCTCCCCTGGGGGGAGAGGTCGGGTGAGGGGCGTGCTTCTCTCCGCTCGGCGCGAGGTCGGCTAAGCGACGCGCCCCGCTCCCCTGGGGGAAGAGGTCGGGCGAGGGGGCGTTTACGCAAACAGCTTCCTCGCGAAGCCGATATCCTGTGCAATCAGGCGATCCACGGCCGCTTCGTCGCTGTACTCGGCGGTCAGGCAGATGACCCCGTGGTAGCTTCGGCGCTTGAGCTCGGCCGCAACGCGAGGCCACGAAGCAAGGCCTTGCGGCCCGGTCGTCCACCAGGGCCGCCATCTGACATCCTCCGCTTCAGGTCCGCCCACGCGGCGCCAGAACGCGTTCTTCAGGTTGACCATACACAGATGCGACCAGACGATGTCGATCGCCATCTCCGGCTCTTCGCCGTTCAATGCATTGTGGGCGGCGTCCCACACGGCCCCGATCAACCGGGGATCGTACTGCCCGATCAGGTGGCGCAGCCCCATCGCGTTGCACACCATCCGGTCGCAGTGATTTTGCACGCCGAGTCGCACTCCGTATCTTTCGAGCAGCGGCAGCAGGGCGTCATACTCCCGCTGCAAGCGCGCTGCGCTCGCCAGGTAGCCGTCGTCGCCGATCGGGGCCATCACTCGGATGACCGGCACGCCAGCCTCGGCGCAGGCCGCAATGAACGCCTCTCCGATCGCGCCGCCGGGCGGGGTGACGCTGAAGACCTTCAGACCGTGATCGGCCAACAGCTTGACCGCCGGTGGAAGATCGCGACCGGCATGCTCGGGCAGCACCTGATAGCCCGGCCGCACCGGGAGCTCGACGCCGTCGAAGCCCAGGCCGCGAACGAAGCGTGCCAGTTCGGGCACCGGCGACTTCCACGGTTTGGTGAACACAGAGAACGAAACCGGGTGTTGATCCATCGCGGATGCTCCTCGGAGATCAGAGGTGAGAGAACTTGCCATGTCCCGCCAGCTATCTTATCATGAAACCCGATACTTGATGAAGAGGACGAGTTGAGCGTGTCTACCTTCGGCTATCACGGCAAACTGCTTCATATCGACTTGGCGCAGCGCGCCTCGTGGATCGAAGAGCCACCTCCCGGCTTCTGGCGCATCTACGGCGGCGGGGGATTGCTGGCCACCTACCTCCTGCTGCGCGACTGCCCCAGGGGCGCCGACGCGTTCGATCCGGCCAACCTGCTCATCCTGACCTCGAGCGTGGTCGCCGGGCATCCCTATGCCGGGCTCGCGCGCTTCACCGCAGCCGCCAAGAGCCCGCTGACGGGCGGCATCGGCGAGACGCGCTGCGAAGGCCCGTTCGGCCATGCGCTCAAAGGGTGCGGAGCGGATGCCCTGGTCTTCCACAGCGTCGCCGACGCGCCGACGGTGGTGCACGTCGAGCGCGGCCGGGTTTCCTTCAGCGATGCCGCCGAGCTCTGGGGTCAGCGCGTGTCCAGCTGCGTTGGTGCA
>CAYRFV010000055.1:18529-22898 GCA_964423545.1 uncultured Anaerolineales bacterium
CGGCATTCACACGGCGGTCATCGGCCCGGCCGGTGAGAACCGCGTCCGCTTCGCCAGCATTGTCAGCGATCGCACCTTTCAGGCGGCCCGCATGGGGATGGGAGCCGTGATGGGCGCCAAGCGCCTCAAGGCGGTCGTGATCTCCGGCGATGTGCATCCACCCGTGGCCGATCCGGCGCAGTGCGCTGCGATGACCGCGCACTATCGCGCGCGCATGGCGGAGAACGCACTCACCCGCTGGCAGCTCGAACCGCCCGGCTTTTCGGCGTGGGTGCACCTGCACGGACT
The DNA here is from genome assembly GCA_964423545.1 of uncultured Anaerolineales bacterium. Taxonomy (GTDB): domain Bacteria; phylum Chloroflexota; class Anaerolineae; order CG2-30-64-16; family CG2-30-64-16; genus JALOOE01. Next base: position 18,818 of record CAYRFV010000055.1, read on the forward strand.
GGACGCGGCGCTCTGTACGCGCAACTATCGCGACGCAACCTTCGAGCAGACCGACGCCTTCGATGCGGCAAACTTCATGGCGTCCTACGCCGGCGAAGCGCCCTGTCCCGGCTGTCCGAATAACTGCATCAAGCGCTTCCATGCCGGCGGCGATGCCGCCTCCGATGCGCGAGCGGGCGGCATCCACCAGGAGATCACCGGAACCCTCGGCCCTAACTTGGGTATCGGCGATCTGGCGACCATCTTCCGGGCCAACGGGCTCTGCAATGAGCTCGGGCTCGATCCGACCTCGCTCGGCTTCACACTCTCCATGGCGATGGAGTGCGCCGCGCGCGGGCTGCTGCCGCCGGAGTCGATGGGCGAGGGGCTGCGTTTCGGCAATGCGGAAGGCCTCGCCGGTTTGATCCGCCAGGTTGCCCACCGGCAGGGGATCGGTGATCTGCTGGCGGAGGGCTCCCGACGGGCGGCAGCCGGCATCGGTGGCGAGGCCGAACGTTATGCCATGCACGTCAAAGGATTGGAGATGGTCTGCTTCGAGCCGCGCACGCAGACCAACCTGGCTCTCGGCTACGCCACGGCGCCCATCGGCCCGCGCTACGACATCTGCGAGCACGACTGGGACTTCGATACCGTAGTCGGCTGGGATCACACCCTGAACAGCTCGCGTACGCTCGGCATCCTCGACCGGATCCCGATGGAATACCTGGGCGCCGACAAGGTGCGGAACTTCAAGGCGCTGGCGGCGATTTGGTCCGCGGCCGACGCGCTGGATCTGTGCATCTTCGCCATCGCACCGACGCGCGTCTTGACGCTCGAAGATATGGCGAGCCTCCTGACCGCCGTGACCGGTTGGGGAGCCTCCTCGTATGAGATCATGCAGTTCGGCAAACGACGGTTGGACCTGATGCGCGTCTACAATCTGCGAGAAGGGCTGACCGCAGCCGACGACACGCTCCCTGAGCGCTTCTTCGTCGAGCCGGTCGGGGTCGGCCGCTGGTCGCAAACGCATCTCGATCGTGAACGCTTTGCAGCCAGCATTCTCACCTACTACCGCATGATGGGCTGGGACGACCTCGGCCGCCCTCGCTACGAGACGCTCGTGGATAGCCATCTGGAGTGGGTCGTCCGGGACGGCCACGCCGATTGGCTGGCGTAAGCGTGCCGCGCGCTCATGCGATCACGATGGCGCTGTGAATCGCGATGCCCGGCGGTCGCACGGTCAACACGCCTCCCGAATACTCCCAGTTCACAGCAGTTTGACCCGGCGCCATACTGACCGACGTCGGCGCACCGTGCCGGCGAATGCGCAGGAGGAGGTCGGTCACCGGTGGCAGCTCCTCCACGATCACCCGGTTCGGCGAAAGCGTCTCGCCTGCGCCGCGATTGACCAGGTTGATGATGAGACGGCCATCCTTGCGCCGGACGATCAGCTCCAGCCGCGGCGGCGCCTCTAGCGTCACCTCCCAGGGGATGCCCAATCCCTCGATCACCCCTCCGATGAACCGGCGCAGCAACGGGTAGTGGCCCAGGAAGTAATCGCGAAAGATCGGACCGTGGATGGCCGTCACCGAGCCTGCGCCCGCGGCGCGACGAGTGACGACGGCCTGGCTGGTGGCGTCTTTGTCCGGCTCTTGCTGGGCGAGGCGGTGAACGACCACGCCCGTGCCGAGCGCCGCGGCCACGGGCTGCCAGGGGCCGCGGCGCTCGGCCCGGCGCGTTCATCGTCCGGAAGGTAGGTCGCCTGGCCGGTGATCGGTGCACCTTCCGGCTCCGCGCCGACCAGCGTGGGGCAGTCGGTTGCCAGGTGCGCTCCGCTGAGCAGCACATGGCCGCCGGCCTGTGCGAACCCCTCCAGCGCGGCGATGATCGCGGGCGATAGCCGCGTCTGTTCGGGCACGACGACGAGCGCGTAGTCGCCCATTCGGCGCGGCGCCGCGTCCTCGGTTAAAATGTCGGCGGAGCGGCCCGTCTCCAAGAGCGCATGCAGCGCGCCCTCCACCGGCTGCACCGCCTCGCCGTAGTTGAAAAGCGGCTGGTTGCACGCATAATAATGGTCGGCCAGGTGCAGTACGGCGGCCTGCGATGCGCTCTGTGAGCCGAAGCAGGCCTCCTGGCGCGCGCGGCACCATTCGGCGACCTCCGCAAGCAGATCTTGGTGCCAGCCGGTCACCCAACCGGCGCGCTGCGGCGTATTGTAGATCATCACCGCACCGCCGAGCGCGATCACCTCGGCCAATTCCTGGCACAGGTGTGTCGCCGTCTTCATCACCCACGGCGGGTTGGCGCCCATCGCGCCGGTCTTGGTGAAGCCCCAGGCCATCAGATCCCACGTCTTGCCGCGGCCATCGAGCAGCCGGCCTTCGACCGCCGCCCGGTTGGCGCCCCAGGCCCAATCGTAGTCGCCGCTCAGGTAGTCCACCGGCGCAGCGATCGGGTCGGGCTGGCGTACGGTGTACATCCAGTTGCTGCACACCAGACAGGACGGCTTGCGGCCGTGGATCGCGTCGGCGTAGCGCGTCACGTGCTCGACGAACAGGCCGCGATGGAACGCCAGCCACGCGCCCCAATGTGCACTGTTGGCGGTCAACGGGACCTCGACGATCCCTGTTCGCCGGATGAACTCCGCCCGGCAGCGGTCGCACCAGCACGGCTTGGAGGCCCAGTTCTCGCCGTCCACCCAGAAACCGTCCACGTCGTACCTGTCTACGATTTCCAACATCTGCGGGATCATCAGCTCGGCATCGTAACCACTCAGCCGGCAGGTCATGTTGGGGTCAGGCTGGCCGGCCTGATCGCGGCGCGCCCAGTCGGGGTGCAGTTCGATGGCGCGCGAATCCCAGACGCCGGAATAGTGCATCCCCAGTTTGATGCCCAACTCCTGCGTCACCTCGCGATGGATGCGCAGCGCGTCCTTCACGACCCCCGGCGAAGTGGAGCCGATCTCGGTGGGCCAACTCGTATACCCCGGATGCCCCTTGCAGTCGGCCTGAATCCAGTCGGGACGCACGCGCAGCAGCCGCTCCCGCAGGTGCTCGGCCGTCAGCTCTCGGCCCAACTCGGTGTCCGTCGCACTGGCGTGCAGGTCGTAGTGGATGCCGAAGAAAACGAGGTCGTGCCAGTTCGTCGTCATCAAGAACTCCGTTTGGACAGAATGAACACGATTCACAGGAGGATCCAATCCTGTTCATCCCGTAGATCGTGTCGAATCTCGCTCACCAGATGTCTCCGGGCCGCCATGGCGCCACCAACGTGCCGCGCAGGTCGAGCGGCGGCGTCTTCGGCAGGCGCAAGATCATCACATCCTCGTCCGGCGTCGGCGTGATCCCATCAGCGGTCGCGACCGCCAGCGGCCCGCGCCACGACTCCCAGCCGAGGCGCGCGTAGAAGCCCGGGTCGGACGGCGACAGCGCACCGATGTCATAAGCCGTGATCGCTTCCGCCAGCGCTCGCAGGACCGCCGAGGCATAGCCGCGGCCTTGATAGCGCGGCTCGGTCGCGACCGCCTCCACATACGCGCTGAGCAGCGGCGCGCCGTTGTAGGTCAAGATGCGGGGAATCCACAGCGCGTGGCTGACCAGCTCACCGTCGAGTTCGGCCACGACGTGAGTCGGATCTTCGAACAGGGCCAGAATCTCGCTGAACCCGTCCCCGTAGGCGCGCGTGCAGAGCGCAAGGATGGCGCGGTACAACGACTGCGTCAGGGAAGCGTAAGGAAAGATCTTGATCTGCAGCGATTCGGACATGGTAGATCCTTGGCCCACGGCTCGATGCCGTGCCGTCGAATCCCGTCCTGTCATCGCCTTGCTGCGGCGCGTGGGTTCTGCGGGGCTGATAGCGGCCGATCAACTCCGCAAGAACCGCTCCGTCAGCCGCCGGTGCCAGCGCACATCGCGCCAGTTGGCGAACTGCGGCTGGACGTAGTTGTGCGGGGTCCAGCCCCACATGCCGAACTCGATGGCATCTTCGACCGACCACTCGGCCCATTCCAGCAGCCAGCCCCAGTCGAGGTCGGGGCTGTCGAAGTAGTACCACGACGCCCACGATTCGCTGGTGGTCAACGGCATCCCGAAGCGGCTCGACC
>CAYRFV010000056.1:0-22893 GCA_964423545.1 uncultured Anaerolineales bacterium
CGATGAACTCCAAGTCACGCGTGCACGCCGCGCTCCGGCGGCAGCCCACGGATCGGGTGCCCGTTTTCATGTGGTTTCACCCCGCCACCGCCCAACGCCTTGCCGATTTGCTGGAGATCCCAGCGAGCTGTGTCGGTGAGGCGATGGGCAACGATATCAGCCAGACATGGGTCAACAACAACTATGCCATGGAGGGGATCGTCCACGAACACGATGGCGAGGGGCACACCGATGCGTGGGGCATCCGCTGGGTGAAGCAGTACTTCTTCAACCAGATCGCTCACTTCCCCCTGGCCGGCGCGCTGCGGGAAGCAGTCCTGGCCTACCGCTTCCCCTACGACCACGCCGAAGCGCTGCTGGCGCTGATGGCGCCGGTGGTCGCCCGCGCCGCCGATACCTTCATCGGCTGCGACGTGTCGCCGTGCGTTTTCGAGATGTATTGGCGGCTGCGCGGTATGACCGACACGCTCACCGATATGGCCGCCGACCCCGACCTCGCGTGGACGATGTTCGAGCGCTGCGCCGACTTCGCCAACGCCCTCGGCGCCGAAGCGTGCCGGCGCTTCCCCCTCGACTGGTACTGGACTGGCGACGACATCGCTTCGCAGACCGGCATGCTGATGAGCCCGAAGCTGTGGCGGGCGCAGATCAAGCCCCACCTGGCGCGCGTCTTCGCCGTGGGCCGGGGGGCCGGGCTGCCGGTGGCGTACCACTGCTGCGGCGCGCTCCGGCCGATCATTCCCGACTTGATCGAGATCGGCATGGATGTGCTCAATCCCGTGCAGAGCAATTGTCCCGGCATGGATCCGCTCGATCTCAAGCGGGAATTCGGCGGCTGCATCACCTTCATGGGTGGGGTCGACACGCAGGATCTGCTCCCGCACGGCACGGCCAATGAGGTGCGCCGCGCCACTGCACGGCTGATCGAAGGCATGACCGTCGATGGCGGCGGCTACATCCTGGCCGCCTCGCACACCATTCCCCCGGAAACGCCGGACGAGAACATTTTCGCCATGTACGATGTGGCGGGAATCAGGCGTCAGGAGATCTGCGATCGGGCGGCGATGATCCGTGCCCGCTGTCGCTGCTCGACCCATCCGCTCCACTAACTTCATCACGTGTCTCGGCGCCCTGCGGTGTGAGCCGACGGCAGGCAAATCGTGGTTGCCGCTGCAGCGCGAGGAGCAGGTTGCCATCCTGAGGCGGTGCGGGGCTGCCTCAGGATGGGTGCGTCGGTGCTGGAGATGATCTGCGGGTCCGTCTCGGCGCGAATATCGATGGCCCGTTTCTTGACGAACGCGAATATTCAGGGGATACTCCTGCGGATGTCTTCCATCCCTGTTTTGCCTGGCGGTCGGATGGGGGTTGTCTAGACGCTGCTATCTGAGGAAAAGATCCGTGGAATTGATCCAACAACTCGTTGACTTCATGTTGCACTTCGATGAATACCTGGCCGAAGTCATCGCGCGCTACGGCACCTGGACCCTGGTCATCCTCTTCGCGATCATCTTCATGGAGACCGGCCTGGTGGTCACGCCTTTCCTGCCGGGTGACTCGCTCATCTTTGCCGCCGGCACCTTCGCTGCACAGGGTGCATTCAGCCCCTGGGCGGTGTTCATTCTGCTTTCGATTGCTGCAGTCTTGGGGGATACCGTCAACTACTGGATCGGCCACCGGGTGGGGGCTAAGGCCTACACCGGCGAAGTGCGGTGGATCAAGAAGGAGCACATGCAGCGCACGCATGCGTTCTTCGAGAAGCATGGCGGCAAGACGATCTTCCTTGCGCGTTTCGTGCCGATCGTCCGCACCTTCGCGCCCTTCGTGGCGGGAGTCAGTCGGATGCCCTATGGGTTCTTCATCCGCTGGAACATCATCGGCGGCATCACTTGGGTGGCGATCTTCACGGCCCTGGGCTACTTCTTCGGCAACATCCCCTTCGTGCAGCAGCACTTCGAGCTGGTGATCGTGGCGATCGTGGTCATCTCCCTCGTGCCTGCCGTGGTCGAAGTGTTGCGATCTCGGAAGGAGCTGCGTCACGCGGGGTGATCTCCCTTCGCGGGTCCGCGCTCTCAGTGGGTTCTTTGCGCCCGGAGCACTGCTCCGGGCGTTTTTCGTGGTACAATGTTGCACGTGTTCCCTGCCATCTCGGCGGGCCCACCTCGTCACAAGCAAAGGAGCCCTGTCCCATGATCCTCTACCAGCCTCAGCACGACTGGGAAGACCTGCAGGTTCTTCAACGCAATCGCGAACCAGCCCATGCCACTCTCCTGCCGTACGCCGATGTCCAGGGCGCAATGACGGGCGAACGGGGCGCCTCCCCTTACTTTCGGCTGCTGAACGGTCACTGGCGCTTCTGCTACGTTCCGACGCCGATCGATGCGCCCGAGCAGTTTGAGAACGAGCATTTCGACGCCTCCGGGTGGGACAAGATCACTGTGCCGAGCAACTGGCAGATGCTCGGTTACGGCAAGCCGAACTACACGAACGTCCGCTACCCGTACCCGGTCGACCCCCCTCGCGTGCCACAGGATAACCCCAGCGGCATCTACCGAAGGACCTTCGATCTGCCCGAAGTGTGGTCCGGGAAGGAGGTCTTCCTGGCGTTCGAGGGAGTGAACTCGGCCTTCTACGTCTGGGTCAACGGGAAGCAGGTCGGCTACAGCCAGGGCGCCCATTTGCCGGCCGAGTTTCGCCTGACTCCTTATCTTCGTTCCGGCGAGAACCTGCTCGTGGTGCAGGTGTTCCAGTGGTCCGACGGCGCCTACCTCGAGGACCAGGATATGTGGCGGCTCAATGGCATCTTTCGCGATGTCTACCTGTTCGCGACGCCGGCCGTGCACATGCGCGACGTGCGCGTTCGGACCGACCTGGACGCAGCCTACACCGATGCGGTGCTGCATGTGCAGGTGACGTTGCGGCACTACGGCGGTTCGGGCTGGGAGGGCCTGGCCAGGGCGTTGCGTGACCTGAAGCGCGAGGCGTCCGCCGGATATCGCGTGGCGGCGCGCCTGGTGGATGCGGACGGCGCCATCACGGCGCAAGGAGAGATCGGCCCCGCGGTCTCGATAGATGCGGGCGCAGAGGTGACGCTCGAGGCTTCTTTCCCGGTCGCGGCGCCGGCCAAGTGGTCGGCTGAGGAGCCGAACCTGTACGCCCTGCTGCTGACGCTGATGGGACCCGATGGCGCCACGCTCGAGGTCGAGCGCGTGAATGTCGGTTTCCGCAAGATCGAGATCAGGAGCGGTGTCTTCCTCTTCAACGGTGCGCCGATCAAGCTGCAGGGCGTCAATCGTCACGACACGCACCCTGACCTGGGCCATGCGGTCACGCTTGAATCGATGATCCAGGATGTCGTGCTGATGAAGCAGCACAACATCAATGCCGTCCGCACGTCGCACTACCCCAATGATCCGCGCTGGTACGACCTGTGCGATCGCTATGGGCTGTACGTGGTCGACGAGGCCGATCTTGAGTGCCACGGCTTCGGTACGGTCGGCGAGCAGGACCAGATCAGCGAGGATCCGGCGTGGGAGGCAGCGTACCTGGACCGCGCGATACGCTTGGTGGAGCGCGACAAGAATCATCCCTGCGTCATCATGTGGTCGCTCGGCAACGAATCGGGATACGGCCGCAACCATGTGGCTATGGCCGACTGGATACACCAGCATGATCCGACGATTCCGGTGCACTACGAGGGCGCAACCGGCTGGGGCAACCGATCGGGCGCAAAGCCGTTCGTGGGCGTAGTCGACGTCTACAGCACGATGTACCCTACCGTCGAGCGCATCATCCAAGAGGGGCAGCAGTCCGACAACCCCCTTCCGTTTTTCATGTGCGAGTATGCCCATGCCATGGGCAATGGCCCCGGCAACCTGAAGGAGTACTGGGACGCGATTCGCGCGCACCCGCGACTGTTGGGCGGCTGCGTGTGGGAGTGGGTCGATCACTCGGTGCGCCAGCACACCGAGAGCGGCGAGGCGTGGTTCGCCTATGGCGGCGACTTTGGGGACCAGCCCAACGACGGCAACTTCTGCGTCGACGGTCTCAATTGTCCTGACCGCACCCCCTATCCCGGATTGATCGAGTACAAGAAGGTCCTGGAGCCGGTTCAGGTCAAGGCGGTCGACCTGGCTGCTGGCAGAGTGACCGTGGCCAATCGTTACGCTTTCCGGTCGCTGGAGCACGTGGAGTGCGCATGGCGCATCACTCGCGACGGCGAGGTGTTGCAGCAGGGCAGTGTGTCCGGGCTGAATGTCGGACCCGGCGGCGAAGCTGGGTTGACTATCCCCTACGCTCCCGTCAACCCAGTGCCGGGCGCGACCTGTTGGTTGGACTTCAGCTTCACACTGGCTGAGGACACGCTCTGGGCGAAGCGCGGCCATCAGCTCGCCTGGGCGCAGTTCGAGCTGCCTGTCGCGAAGCGGGCTGCGCCGGTGATCCGGATTGCTGAGATGCCGGCGTTGCGGGTGGACGCCGGGAGCCGCGTTCTGAGCGTCGCAGGAGACGACTTCTCGCTGGCATTCGACACGTACTACGGCACGCTGGCGGCCTGGGAGCACCACGGGATCTCGCTTGTGACGGCCGGGCCGAGGCTGAACGTGTGGCGCGCACCGACCGATAACGATGTGCACATCGCCAAGGAGTGGCAGAAGGTCGGGTTCGATCGACTGCAGCAGCGCGTTTCCAGGGTTGAGATGGTGCGGCGCGAGCGGAGCGTGGCTCAGATCGAGGTGCAGGCATCGCTTGCCGGCTACTTCCTGCGTCCGGTCTTCGATGTGACCTATCTCTATACGATCTACGGCTCGGGTGATCTGGTCGTCACGACGCGCGTGGCGCCCCTGGGCAGTCTGCCCACGCTGCCGCGCATCGGTTTGCAGATGCGGCTGCCGGGCAGCCTGGATCGCTTTGCCTGGTATGGACGCGGGCCTCATGAGAGCTATGTCGATCGCAAGGAGAGCGCGGCGGTCGGCGTCTACGTCGGCACGGTGCACGAGCAATACGTGCCCTACGTGCTGCCCCAAGAAAACGGGAACAAGTCGGATGTGCGTTGGGCCGCGATCACGGGGATGCGAAGAACGGGTCTACTGGCAATCGGCATGCCGCTGCTGAACGTAAGCGTGCATCACTACACTCCCGAAGACTTTACTGCGGCGAGGCATACGTTCGAGCTGAAGCGTCGCGACGAGACGATCGTTCATCTCGACCACGCGCACTGCGGCCTGGGCAGCAACAGCTGTGGCCCCGGTCCGCTGCCCCAGTACCTGCTCAAACCGGAGGAAACCTCCTTCAGCGTGCGGCTGAAGCCGTTCGCCTGGGAAACCTCCTCGCCGATGAGCCTCTACCGGAGCGCGCTCGAACCGTTGGCATAAGGCGAGGGTGGGGGAGCCTCAGCCAGCCGCGATGCTGGGCGCTCCCCCTCCTGCGATCAGCTTTGGGATTCAGGCCGCGGCGAAGGGATCACGATCATAGCGCAGCTGTGGCTGGCGCCCTCCAAAGTGCCAATCCATGAAGTCCAGCAGCGTCTCCCAATCGGCCTGGGTGTGTGCGTGTCCGCCAGCCCGATACCAGATGCCGATCCGCTCTTCGACCCCGAGGAAGCGATAAACGGCGCGAGCAGCGACGTGGGTCTCCCAGGCGCCGGTCGGGTTGGCCCACAGGTCGCCGAGCGCCTCCGTCGTCAGAAGCAGCCGGGGCGCGACGGCAGCCTTCAGGAAGTGCTGGTCGAAAGGCAGCTCGGACTCCCGGCCGATGTACTCGCCGAAACGCGGTCCAAACCAATAGGGGAATCGCTTTACGATATCGGCCAGCGTCTCGGAGTCAAGGCCCTGGCGCCGATAGCAGCCGGCGCCGCCGCAGCCGGAGTCGTTCGCCGCCGTCAGCGCGATCCGTTCGTCGGTGGCGCCCGCCAGCAGGCTGGCCTTCCCGCCGCGGGAATGTCCTACGACGGCGATGCGCGTCCGGTCGACGAACTCCATCTGTTCCAACACATCGATGCAACGATGGTAGCCCCACGCCCACGCCGCCAACGCGCCGAACGTCGCTTCGGGATAGAGCGGATAGATCCCGGTCGTGCGGTCGGCGTTGGGGATATCGGCGGCGAGTTCCACCCGGTTGAACTGGGCCAGAACGTTGCCGCGTCGCAGCACTTCGCCGGCGATTTCGTCCGTCACATAGCGCCAGCACGCGTCGCCGGTGATCACCACCGGGAAGGGGCCCTCGCCCGCGGGCGCCAGCAAGTTCAGGATGAAGCTGAAAGAACGGTCTGGCCCGGTAACCACACGGCAGGTGATGTTGCGCGCGCCGTTCAGACGGGCGACGGGGCTGGCGTGGAGCGTTTCGCCGCGTGACCGGGCTGGCGCAGGCGGCAAGCCGCCGTACTGGAGCGGAACGATCGCGTCGAGCAGCTCCTGGCGCCGCGCCCGCCAGTCCTCGCGACGCCGGACGTGCGCGCCATTCTCGAAGCGAAACAGGTCGGGCAGCGCGACCCCACTGGCATTGGACATGCTGTCTGCTCCTTTCGCAGGAAGCCGGCGGAGATTCGCCGCTGGGGTGCGCGTGTCGTGCGTGACGCGCGTCGCACCCGGCTTCTCTGCCATTGTATTCGTTCATGCGCTTCCGGGCCAATCCTGTCAGCAAGCCCGCAGGGAGGATGGCAGCGCATATTCGCTCCGCCATGTTGTGCGTTTCCTCAAGTAAGGGTAGAATCTTATCATTCTTCACCACCCACCTGGAGGCGCATGCTGTCCCCTCGAGAACGCGTGATGCAGTCGCTCAACTTCAGGACACCCGACCGGCCGCCGAAGGACCTTGGCGGCATGTTATCGTCAGGCATCAGCGGCTTTGCCTATCCCAAGCTGGTGGAGGCGCTGGGACTCCCCTATCGTCTTCCCAAGATGTACGACACGGGCCAGATGCTCGCTATGCCGGAGATCGACGTCCTCGACGCCCTCGGCGTGGATGTCGTTACGATCGTTGGTCGGGCCACTAACGCTTTTGAAGAGCCCGAGAAGTGGTTCGCCTATGACTACAATGGCCGGCTCCCCGCCCTGGTGCGAGACCCGGGCATCTATACCACGGAGCCGGACGGCACGATTCTTCGGGGCAGCACGCGCATGCCGCCGAGCTCATTCGTGTTCGATGAGCTGCACGGCGGCCAGCCACTGAACATGAATGACGAGATGCCCAAGTATGATTTGCGGGCTTACGCGGAGGGTCTGAAGGCCCGCTATCTGCGCGATGAGGAGATCGTGTCGATTCGCGCCCTGTGCCGCCGCGTGCGTGAGGCGACCGATCGCGCGGTCTTTTTCAATGAGGGCGCGCTCATCCCGCCGATGTCGATCCACGGCCACGGCGGCATGGGCATCTTCCCGGTGCTGTGCCTCACCGAACCGGACTACGTGGCCGAACTGCACGAGATCGTGACCGAGTTCGCGCTGCACAACATCCGGGCGCTGCTCCCGGAAGTGGCCCCCTACGTGGATGTCATCTGGCTGGGCAGCGACGACTGGGGCACGCAGCGGAGCACGATCGCCTCTCCCAAGATCTTCCGCAAGCTCTTCCTCCCCTATCGCCGGCGGATCAACGATGCGTGCCACCGCATCGCCCCCCAGGCCAAGACCTTTCTGCACTCGTGCGGAGCGATCTACGATCTGCTCGATCTGATCGTGGAGAGCGGCTTCGATGTGCTGAATCCCGTGCAGTGGACGGCGGGCGGGCACTCCTACCGCGAGTGGAAGGACAAGGCGCGTGGCCGCCTGGCGCTCTGGGGCGGAGGCGTCAACGCGCAGGGCACCCTTCTCCTGGGGACGGTAGAGGAGGTGTATGCCGAAGCCCGTGAGGTGACGCGGTGCATGAGCCGGGACGGTGGGTTTGTCTTCTGCAACATTCACAACCTTCTGGCCGAAGTCCCGCCTGAGAAGGTGATCGCGCTGTATCGGGCGGCGGAAGAGCTCACGGCATGAAACTCGGTCTGGGCCTCTATCGCGCCCTGCTGTCGCCCGAGAATGTGCGCTTCGCTCGCCAGATTGGCGCCACGCACATCGTCGCCCACATCCCAGGCGGCTTCAGCCGGGGCAAAGACAGGGTGATCACCTCCGATGCGGAGCAGGCCGGGTTCGGCATCTCACGCGGCGACGATCCCATCTGGCGCTACGAGGGGCTGGCTGATCTGAAGGCGATGATCAATGCGGAGGGGCTGGCGCTTGAGGCTCTGGAGAACTTCGAGCCGGCGCATTGGTATGATGTGTTGCTGGATGGCCCTCGTCGCGCCGAGCAGATGGCGCACCTCAAGCAGATCATCCGCAATGTGGGCCGGGTCGGCATCCCGGTTTTTGGGTATTACTTCAGCCTGGCAGGCGTTTGGGGTCGAACCGAGGGCCCTTTTGCTCGCGGGGGCGCGCGCTCCGTGGACTTCGCCGATCCGCCTCAGACGCCGATCCCGGCCGGCATGGTCTGGAACATGGTGTACGACCCCGACCGCTTCGATCCAGGCGGGTTGAGCGGCGCCGTCGGGCCCGTAACCCCGGCCGAGATGTGGCGGCGCCTGGAACGCTTCCTGGACGAGCTGCTCCCCGTGGCGGAGGAGGCAGGGGTGAAACTCGCCTTTCACCCCGACGATCCGCCGCTCCCGGAGCTGCGCGGCACCCCTCGCCTGGTGACGCATCCCGACCACTTCCAGCGCGTGTTGGACCTTCGCCCCAGCCCGGCGAGTCTGATCGAGTTGTGCGTCGGCACGGTCTCGGAGATGCCCGGTGGCGACGTCTATGCATGCGTGGATCGCTATAGCCGCGCCAACCGCCTGGCGTACGTCCACCTGCGCAATGTGCGCGGCAAGGCCCCGCACTATCACGAGATGTTCGTGGATGACGGCGACACCGACATGCTGCGCGTGCTTCGAATCCTGGCTGCCAACGGCTACGAGGGGGTCCTCATTCCTGACCACACGCCGCTGGTCGAGTGCGCAGCGCCCTGGCACGCCGGGATGGCATATGCAATCGGCTGGATGCGCGCCGCGCTGGCAGCGATCGAGCGCAGCCAGGCAGGGTGATCGCAGCGGGAACGGCGAGAGCGGCCCCTGCTCCGAAGTGAGAGGACAGAGAGCTATGTCTGGACAACGTTTTCTCGTCACCGGTGCGCTCGGGTGCATCGGCGCATGGGTGGTGCGCTGCCTCGTGCGCGAAGGTGCGCCGGTCGCTACGTTCGATGTGGGCGGCAACCCGCATCGGCTGCGACTGATCATGGACGACGCCGAGCTCGCGCGCGTCCGCTTCATCACCGGTGACATCACCGATCTGGCGGCGCTCGAACGCGCGCTCGGTGAGACGGGGACGACGCATCTGATCCACCTGGCCGGGCTCCAGGTGCCGTTCTGCAAGGCGGATCCGCCGCTGGGCGCGCGCGTCAACGTCGTGGGCACGCTCAATGTCTTCGAGGCGGCTAAGCGCGCCGGACTGCGGCGCGTGGTCTACGCCAGCAGCATCGCGGTGTACGGCATCAGCGAGGAGTATCCCGAGGGGCCGATCACGCACGATGCCCCACTCCGGCCGCGCACCCATTACGGGGTGACCAAGCAGGCGAACGAGGGTGCGGCCCGCATCTATTGGCTCGACGACGGCATCGCCAGCATCGGGCTGCGGCCCTACATCGTCTACGGGCCGGGCCGCGACCAGGGCATGACCTCGCAGCCGACCCAGGCGATGCTGGCAGCCGCGCTCGGCCGGCCGCATCACATCCCGTTCGGCGGTCGCGCCGTCTATCAGTACACCGAGGACTCGGCGCGTGCGTTCATCCAGGCTGCTCGATCTTCTTTCGAAGGCGCCGAGGCGTTCAACCTGGGCGGCAGCGTGGCGCATGTGCGCGACATGATCGAACAGATCGAGTCGGCGGCGCCGGCCTCGGCCGGCCGCATTACCTTCGACGATAAGCCGCTGCCGTTCCCTGCCGAGATGGACGGCGCACCGCTGGAGGCAGCCATCGGGCCACTCCAGCGCACGCCGCTTCGCGCTGGCGTCGACCAGACGCTCGCGCAGTTCCGCATGGCGGTCGCTGCAGGCCGGCTGGTGGTCGACTGAACTGCTGCAGAGGAAAGGGAGAGTGCACCATGCCTGCCGGCATCGCTGACTACGCAGACGCAAACCAGGCGATCTTGCAGGGCCGGGATCCAGGCTTCGTCCTCTGGCAGCCGCGCCTGGAGTTTTGGTACGCCGTGAATAAGAAGCGCGGCACGCTGCCGGTGCACCTCAGGGAATGCACGCTGGTCGAACTCTACGACTACTGCCACGCATCGATCCGCTACTTCACGCGGCCGCTCAAGATGCGCTATCGCACCGTCGACGTCGTCGAGGAATGGCCGGATGAACGACACCTGCGGCGCACCTACCGAACGCCTGTCGGTGAGCTCACCGAAATGTTGGGCCTCGACGAGTGGGGGCTGTCGCGCTATCACACCGAGTACCGGCTGAAGACCGTCGAGGACTTTCGCGTCTACGAATACCTGTTGCACGATGAGGAGTGGTATTGGGACCAGGAAGCCTACGAGCGCGACATCGCGGCTGTGGGCGGCCGGGGCGCACCCCAGTTCTACTTTCGCCGCTCGCCGATCCAGGGCCTGTACATCGAGAACATGGGCTTCGAGAACACGGTGCTCTTCTCCTTCGACCATCCGGAGGTCATTGCACGGTTCGTGGAGGCGGCCCAGGAGGCCGATGACGCCATGTACGACATCCTGTGCGCGTCTCCTGTCTCGATTCTGAACTTCGGCGAAAACATCGATGCCTTCATGGATCCTCCGCCGACCTGGCGCAAACTCTTGATGCCGTATTGGGAGAAGCGCGTGGCGCAGCTCCAGGCTGCCGGCAAGCGCACGCATATCCACATCGACGGCGCCATGAAGCCGCTGATCCAGTTGATTCGGGAGAGCCCCTTCGATGCGATCGAGGCGTGCACGCCCGTCCCACAGGGGGATGTCACCCTGGAGGAGATCAAGGAGGCGCTCGGCGACAAGGTGCTGCTCGATGGCATTCCGGCGGTCCTGTTCCTGCCGATCTATCCGCTGGAAGACCTGCTGGAATGCACGCGCCGCGTCGTCAGCCTGTTTCATCCCCGGTTGGTCCTGGGCATCTCGGACGAGATCCCGCCGGATGGCGACATCGAACGGGTGCGCATTGTCGGCGAGCTCGTCAAGGAGCTGGCATGATCCGGCCCCTGGCGGACGAACATGGGGTTGTCTTCCGTTCACCCGCTCCAGAGACGATCTTCTGTTATAGCCCCGGGCTGGCGCGCTGTTCCGATGGCCGCCTGATTGCCACGCTGGATCTGGGAGGCCCCGGGGTGTCGGGCCTGCCGGGACCGAAGTCGGTGCACGGTGACTTCGGGCGGCCCAACCAGGGCAAGGTTTTCACGTCCGACGACGGCGGGGCGACCTGGGTGCACCGGGCAGATTTCCCGTTCCTGCACGCCCGGCCCTTCGTTGCGGGAGCGACCGTCTATGTCCTCGGCCAGGACAACGACCTGCGCATCATTCGCTCCGATGACAACGGCGATACCTGGAGCGAACCGGTGTGGCTGACGCGCGGCCAGCGTTGGCATCAGGCGCCCGCTAACGTGCACCAGGCACGCGGCCGCATCTACCTGGTCATGGAGCGGCAGGTGTACGATGATGTCAGGTCGTGGGCTGTCAGCGCCTTCGCGCCGGTGACCCTGCGCGGCGAGACGGGCAGCGACTTGACCCGTCGCGAAAACTGGACTTTCGCCAGCGAGTTGGCCTTCCGCGACGCCATTCCGACCGAAAGGCTCGACTTCTTCGGCGTGCCGTTCTTCCCATCCCTGCGGACGCAGGCTTACGAGGCGGCGCCAGGTCGGGGTGCGGCGCCCATCGGGTGGCTGGAAACCAACATCGTGCAGTTCACCGATCCCGATCATCTCTGGCACGATCCGACCGGTCGCACGTTCCACTTGTGGGCGCGCGCGCATACGGGAGGCACGGGCTACGCGGCTGTCGCCAAAGTGGTTGAGCAGCGTGATGGCAGCATGGTGACGATGCTGGAGACCGTGCCGTCAGGCCGGACGGTAGTGTTTGCGCCGTGTCCTGGCGGACAGATGAAGTTCCACATCCTGCAGGACGAGGTCAGCGGCCTCTTTTGGCTGCTGAGCTCGCAGGCCACCGACAGCATGACCCGC
Source organism: uncultured Anaerolineales bacterium (assembly GCA_964423545.1). Taxonomy (GTDB): domain Bacteria; phylum Chloroflexota; class Anaerolineae; order CG2-30-64-16; family CG2-30-64-16; genus JALOOE01. The sequence goes on from CAYRFV010000056.1 coordinate 12,178, forward strand.
GCCGACCGGTTGCCTGCGGCTCGCTATGGCCTGCCGAACAACGAGCGTCACCGCCTGCAACTGCATTTCTCGCGAAACTGCATTGACTGGTGCTTTGCGGGGATCGTGGCAATGGGCGGGTCGCCGGCGCAGTCGCGCCACTACGCCAGCATGGTCATCGACGGCGATGACCTGCGCGTGCTCTCGCGTTCCGGAGACGCCGAGGCGTCCTCGGCCCACGATAGCAATCTGATCACGTTTCACACGGTGAAACGCTTTCGCGACTTGATCTATTGAACCCGGAGCAAACAAGGAGGTGACGAGCATCCAGGCGGGCGGCTCGACCGGGCGCGCGGCCCAGACAGGGAGTTGCAGCAACCTTCGCGCGTTGGGCGCTCCAACGCGTGCATCATTCCACCCACAAGAGGAAAACCATGACCAAGCTTGCATTCATTGGCGCTGGCAGTCTGGGGTTCACGCGCGGACTGGTCCGCGACGTACTGACCTTCCCACTGCTTCAGGACTCGACGATTGCCCTGATGGACATCGACCCGGAGCGGCTGGACTTCGCCTACCGGGCGGTCAGTCGCATCGTGGAGATGGGCAAGTATCCGGCCAAGGTGACCGCCACCCTGAGCCGCCAGGAGGCGCTGGAAGGCGCCGATGCGGTGATGGTGACCATTCTGGCAGGCAGCACCGAAGTCTGGCAGCATGACATCCTGATCCCCAAGGAGTTCGGGGTCGACACCAACATCGGCGACACCCGCAGCGTTTCGGGCATCTTCCGCGGCCTGCGCACCATCCCGGTGATGCTGGATATCGCCCATGACATGGAGCGCCTCTGCCCGGATGCAACCATGCTCAACTACACCAACCCGATGGCGATGCTCTGCCGCGCCATGCAGCGCGAGACCAGGATCAAGCTGACCGGGTTGTGCCACAGCGTCCAGGGCACGGCAATGATGCTGGCGCGTTGGATCGGCGCGCCCTACGCGGAGATCACTTACACGTGCGCGGGCATCAACCACATGGCCTGGTACTTGAGGTATGAGTGGAACGGCCGAGACGCGTATCCGCTTATCCGCAAGGCGATCACCGAGCGCCCCGAGGTGTACAACGAGGAGCAGGTGCGCAACGAGATGTATCTGGCCTTCGACCACTACGTCACCGAGTCGAGCGGCCACAACTCGGAGTACAACTGGTGGTTCCGCAAGCGCCCGGATCTGATCGAGAAGTACTGCACCCACGGCACGGGCTGGAATCCAGGCGAGTACGCGTACATCCTGAAGTCCTACCGGTCGCGTGAGGACAATTGGCGCGAGGATGCCAGGCAGTGGTTTGCCAAAGAGACGCCGATCTCGCTGGCGCGCGGGCACGAATATGCCGCCCACATCATCAACGCGTTGAAGGGCGGCGAACCGTTCCAGTTCAACGGCAATGTGCCCAACACGGGCCTGGTGACGAACCTGCCGCAGGGAGCATGCGTCGAGGTGCCGGTCTGGGCCTCCAAGACGGGTCTGGAGGGGGTGTACGTCGGCGCACTCCCGCCGCAGTGCGCCATGTTGACCGGCCTCAGCTCGCAGATCGAGGAGCTGGCTGTCGAGGCCGCGATCACGGGCGACCCGCGCAAGGTGTACTATGCCGTCGCGAACGACCCGCTGAGCTCCGCCGTGCTCTCGTTGGCGGAGATTCGCGAGATGACCGATAAGATGCTGGAAAAGAACCGGGATCATCTGCCCCAGTTCAAGCATTTCAAGTCCTAGTGCGAGCGCCGTGCCACCTGGCGTCTCTCCGCAGCCCGAGAGATGCCAGCTGAGCACGGGAAGTCGTCCGAACGGACCTCTCTCGATCGGGGAGCTGCGCCATGATCATCAAGAAGGCCGATCTGCCTGAACAGAATGGCCGCACGGGGTACCCCATCACCGGACATCAGAAGCTCCTGCAGCACCTGGCGGTGCGTATCACCACGCCCGACAACCCGTTCAAACCGCATCGCCACGAAGCGGAAGAGCTCTGGTACATCGTGGACGGCAAGGCGTGGGTCAGCCTCAACGGAGAGGAGCAGATCGTCGTCGCCGGCGATGTGATCATCCTGGAGCCATGGGTCGAGCACGGATTGCGCACCGAAGGGCAGGTGAAGTGGGTGTGCGTGGGTTGACGGGGCTGCGGTGCGGCAGCCGGTCGAGAGCCGGATGCCCATGACCGAGGCGGTTCTGCCGCCCGGCCCCGTCACTGAATCAGCCTGCGGCCGCGGCCGCAGGCCGGGAGCGTGGAGATGAAAATCACCGTCATCGGCGCGGGAAGCGCCCAGTTCTCCCTCGGCCTCGTCAAAGACCTGTGCCTGACCGAGGGCCTCTCTGGCAGCCACGTCACTTTCATGGATATCGACCAGGAACGCCTGGATATGATCTACGAGCTCGGCACACGCTATGGCGGTCAGATCGGCTCGAAGCTGACCTTCGACAAGACAACCGACCGGCCGGCTGCGCTGGAGGGCGCCGATTTTGTCATCAACACGGCCTACGTCCTCGGCCATATCGTTGAGGCGCAGATGCGCAGGCTGGCGGCCGAAAAATACGGCTACTACCATGCCGGCGGCTTCTTCGGCGCCTATCACCAACTGCGCCTCATGCTCGATGTGGCGCAGGACATGGAGCGCATCTGTCCCGATGCCTGGCTGATCCAGGTCGGCAATCCGGTTTTCGACGGCAGCACGCTGATCACGCGCGAGACAAGCATCAAGACGTGTGGGCTGTGCCACGGCCACTACGGCTATCGCGAGATCGCCGATGTCCTTGGCATCGATCCTGACAGGGTCACCTGGCAGGCGCCGGGCTTCAACCACAACATCTGGCTGACCCACTTCATCTACGACGGGAAAGATGCGTATCCGCTGATCGACGAATGGGTGGCGACGAAGGGCGAGGAGTACTGGCGCACGCACGTCGCAACGCGCACCCACGACGCACAGATGTCGCGCGGCGCGATCCATCAGTATCACCTGTACGGCCTGATGCCCATCGGTGATACGGTGCGCCGCGGTGGCTGGTGGTATCATACCGACATTGTGCAGAAAAAGCGCTGGTTCGGGGAGCCGTGGGGCGGGCCGGACACACATCTCGCTCGGCCATTCTTCGTGGAAAACCTGGAGAAGCGCATCGCCGAGTACAAGCGCTGGGCCGGCGATCGGCAGGTCGACCTGGTCAAAGAGGTGGGCGCCCAGAAGACGCGCGAGCAGATCGTGCCGATCATCGACGGACTGGTCAACAACAACGAGGGCTACTTCCAGGTCAACGTGCCCAACCACGGTGCGCTGCCAGGCATCCCCGACGACGTGGTGGTCGAGGTGCCCGCCATCGTCAACCAGAAGGGCATCCAGCCCGTGCGGGTGCCCAAGCTGCCGGCGAAGATCATGGTCGAGCGCATCTATCCCGATTGGCTTGAGATGGAGCGCGAACTGCTGGCATTCAAGACCGGCGACCAGGCGGCCATGCTCTACGGCGTGCTGGAGCACCACCAGACGAAGTCCTACGACCAGGCGGTGGCCATGCTCGACGAGATGATGAACCTGCCAGAGGTCAAGGAGATCGAGGACTGGGAGCGGATGAAACGGATCAGCGACCACTTCAAGTATCCGATGAAGTTGTAGAGGCCGGCCGATGTCCGGCAGCGGACGAAGGTCTTCTGCCGTGTTCGGGCAGCATCTGAACTAGACCGTGGCCGATAGACAGGATCGCCACTGCCGCTTCATTCTCGCCCTTTTCTTTGACCTCGGCGACACCATCATGGACGAGGGCGCCGAGGTCAAGGACGCCGGGGGCACGACGCTGCGCGCCGAGCTGATCCCCGGCATGGCCGACGCGCTGCGGAGCCTCCGGGCGGCGGGCCATCGCCTGGCCATCGTGGCTGACAGCCGTCCGCTGACCCCGGCCAACGTCCTGGGACAGCACGGCTTGCTCGATCTGTTCGAGCACCTGGCGGTCTCGGAGGTGGTCGGTGCGGCCGCCGGCATCGCATCCATCGACAAACCCGACCCCCGTATCTTCCGTGATGCGCTCGATGCGTTGGGCATCGCGGAGGCGGACTACGGCCGCGTGGTCATGGTCGGCAACAACCTGGAGCGAGACATTGCCGGCGCCAACCGCCTCGGCCTGATCTCGGTCTTTTTCCATTGGAACGAGCGCCGTCGCAGCCGGCCGCTGACTCCGGATGAGACGCCCCGTCACACGGTGACGTCCGCCAGGGAGCTGCTCGATTTGGTGGCGCGGCTTGGATGAGCTTGCGGGACCCATAGGGAATGCCAGAGCGCCTGGTCGGCCGGCCACGCATTCAAGCGGTTGACGGGTTCCCTGGATATCGCGAGGTCGCGTGCCACCGGGGCATCCCTACGAAGGACAGGCAACATGAAAAAACTGACCGTCGCCGAACTCCGATTCTCCGACTCGCGACTGATGCCCGATTTGCTGGGCGCTGCTGCGATCGCCAGAGGCGGTTTGTACATCTTCAAGCCAGGTGAGATCGCGCACCCCGAGCCGCGGCATGTGCACGACACCGCCGAGGTGTTCATCTTCGTGCAGGGGCAGGGCGTGATCCCGATCGACGGCGTGGAGCACCCCGTCCGGACGGGCGATGTCGTCCTCGTGGAAGCAGGGGAGGACCATCACACGCGCAGCTCGGTGGAGGATCCGCTGGTGGCAGCCTGGTATGTCATGGCTCCACCGGTGTGAGGCAATCGACATCATGACAGGAAATCGCTCCATGATGCGGTTCGCCGGTGCAGCCACGCCCGAGAGGCTGCCGGATGGGTTCGGGCGCGCCACATGATCCCGCCTGATCCACCGCTGCATCTCTTGCGCGATTGGGCGGTGAATGCCGAGCGTCACTGGTGCCGCGTCCCGCGCCCACCTCGCGCCGGACCGACTGGTTCGGACAGGGCCGGATACGGCTGCTACGGCTCCGGTTACAATGCCTGGGGCGTGCAGACCAACCAGAAGTATCTCGCGGCACTGGCGACGCTGGCGGTCCGAGGGGAGGGGGTCGCCGGCCTCGATCGGGACTGGGCGCTCGACCGGGCGCTCGGCGCACTGCGCTTCAGCCTGGACTCGCATCGCAGCGGCGACGGCGCCTGCACAGACGGCTCTCAGTGGGGCCATACCTGGATCAGCGCGCTGGGCGTCGAGCGGATGATGCACGGCGTCTACCTGCTCTGGCCGCACCTCACCGAGCAAGACCGCGCCGACCTGCGCCGTGTACTCGTCAGTGAGTGCGAATGGATCATGGCGCGCTTCCACCGCGGGCAGACTGCCGGCGTTGTGGCCGCCGTGTGGGACAGCTCCGGCAAGAACGCACCCGAATCGAATCTCTGGAACGGCGCGCTTTTGTGGCGGACGGCTGCCATGTTCCCCGATGCCCCACAGGCCGGCGCGTGGCGGGAGCGGGCGCACACCTTTCTGATCAATTCGGTTAGCGTGGCGACCGACGCGGAAGACGACGCGCTGGTCGCTGGCAGATCGGTGCGCGAGCGGCATGTCGGCGCCAACTTCTTCCCGAACTACGCGCTCGATCACCACGGCTACCTTAACGTCGGCTACATGGTAATCTGCGTCTCGAACGCCGCCATGTTGCACTTCGACTGCGAGCTGGCAGGACTGCCCCGGCCCGAGACGCTCGACCACCACCAGGCCGATCTCTGGCGGTTGGTGCGCCGGCTGATTTTCAGCGACGGCAGACTGGCGCGCATCGGCGGCGACAGCCGCGTGCGCTATGCTTACTGCCAGGAGTACCTGCTGCCCGCCCTCCTCTATGCCGCGGATCGGCTGGGGGACGTGCACGCAGCGGGGTTGGCCGAGGCGCAGTTGGCCCTGATCGGGACGGAGACAGCCTTCAACGGGGATGGCAGCTTCTTCGGTAGGCGGTTGGCGTTGTTGGAGGCGCGCAGCCCTTACTACTACACCCGTCTGGAATCCGACCGCGCCTGTGCGCTGAGTCAATGTGTGGTGTACGGTGCGCTCATCGACGCCCGGAGCCCCGGCTTGCGCGCGGCGCCGCGAGTTGAGCGCGATGAGGCGCCTGGGGCGAGCCCGGCGCTGCCTGCCGCGGTGGAGGTCGACCGGTCGTCGGGTGACCCTTACGAGGCGCCTGACCCGCGTCGACCCACACGGGAACGGGACTTCGAGTCCTCGGTCGCAGGGTCGTGGCACGAGCCCGAGCACGGCGCCGTCCTCCACCGCTGCCCGACCCGGTTGGCGGCGTTCGCCTGGCGCGCGTTCGGGTTGGCCCAGGGGATGTGCCAGCCGCCGGACGACGGCCACCTGGCCGAATGGGAGAGCAACCTGGTCGGCCGGGTGGAGTTTGCCGCCGATCCACATCCCCAGCATCCGAAGCCCTCGCCTGGCCGCAGGCTGCTCGGGTGCCATACGGACGTCTTCGCTGGCGGCTTTCTAACGTGCGGTGCAGTGAGCGAAGGGGCCGAGGTGGAGATCGCCGAGGGTTGGACGGGAAGGGACCTGGCGTCGCATCACATCGCATTTGCTGCCCTGCCCGACGGCAGGACGGCGGTGGGCCTGGAACTCGCGCGCATGGCGGGCGGCCGCGGCTACCTCCGCTCCGTCTGCGGCCTGCATCTCAATATCCCGAACGATCTCTACAACGGCTTTCGGCGCACCCTCAGCCTGGAGTCGGGCGCGATGACGCTGACCGGCCCGAGCGCACTGGACGAGCTCCTGCCACTGGGCAGCCGGTGGGCAAATCTGGAGGGTCGAGTCGGTGCGATCGGCATCTATGGAGCCGAGACGCTGGCCCTCCGCCGCTCTGCGGCGCGCCGCGGCGGCGCCTACGCGTCACTCTACGTGGAGGAGCTCTGCTGGTCTTGTCGCGCGGGGCCCTGGTGGGCGGATGCGGGCGCAAGTCTGTTGGATGTCGGATGGGCCGTCCTCTCAGGCGCGGGAGTCCAGGCGACGCGCGACTTTGCGCGCGACCCCAGGGTCGCCGCACTGCCGCCGGTGCTTCCCGATGTGCGAGGAGCCTTCGTTTTCGGCGCGGATGGCCGGCGATATCTGGTCATCGCTAACTTCGGGCCGTGCGACGCGCCGGTGGCGCTTCCGGCGTTCGTCGCTCGCGACGAACACCACACGGACGTGGCGACGGGAGAGCGCCTCGCGGCGTCGCCCGCGGTCGCCGGAGGCCGGGCGCGCCTGTTTGTCATGGCTGGCTGAGATGCGATCTCGCCGGCGGACAGAAGCTCCGGCGAATCGGCAGTCTTTCGATCCAGAACTGGAAAGGTGTTTTGATGCAAGTCTCTTCACGACGGTGGGCTGGCAAGCGACTGGTTCTGCTCGCGTCGCTGGCCGCCGTCCCGCTGATCGCCTTCATGCTTCTTGCGGCATGCGCGGGCGGCAGATCCGAGCCCACCCCCACGCCGACGCGCACGCGCCGCCCGACCTCCACACCGGTCCGGCTTGCCACGGTTGCGCTGGAGATTCGTGCGGCAGGGACCGCAGCCGGCGTCCCGCAGCCGCAGCCCCCTGCAGCGAATACGCCTGCGCTGCCGACCGCGGCCCCCAGCCCCGCGCAGGCGCAGCCAACTGCGCCGCCGGCTCCGGCGCCCACCGCGCCTGCGCCGCCGGCTCCGGCGCCGCCTGCGCCTGCGCCGACCGCTGTTCCGCCGAGGCCAACAGCGCCACCGCAGCCTGCGGCGCCGCCGACCGCGCCGAAGCCGCCCACAGCCCCGCCACCGCCCCCTGTGGCGGATGAGTGCGCCGGCATCGGGGGCGACGGCTGCAAGTGGCGCGTCACCGGCGGCCCCGCGTTCGGTCCGAACAACGGGCAGGAGATCAAGCTGCAGCTCCTTTTTATTCACAGCGGCATCGAAGGGGGCCAGCCGCAGAGCAGCTACTTCGTCGTCTTGGAAAAGGACGGCCAGAATCTGCGCGTGCCCGACGCCGTGCGCAGCGGCCCGGCGACAAGCGACGGCTCGCTCGGCAAGTTCAACTACGAATACGCCATCGGATTGGACCGGCTGCCGGGCAACAACGTGGCCGGCAGCTACAAGCTGTGGGTGCTCGATGGCAACGGCGAGCGCGACAGCCGCAGCATCACCTTCACGGTGCCGGCAGGTCAGGGACAGATCTGGATCCGGTTCGACCAGGCATGATCCCTCCCCAGTCGCCAGCTCTCTCGCTTCGCGAACCTGACAAGGAGGTCGCACCATGACCGTCTCGCGCCGCAATTTCTCGATGCAAGCCTATTGGGAGCGCATTGCCCAAGACGTGGAACCGCTGCTCCACTTTCGGGGCAACTCGCAGGCCCATTGGCAGGCATGGCGAGCGGAGGCATTGTCGAAGCTGCTGGAGCTGCTCGGCGACTTCCCCGGACGCGTGCCGCTCAACGCCGAGGTGGAATCCTCTGTGGTGGACGGTGATCTGATCCGGGAGCGCGTGGTCTTCGATAGCGAGGCTTTCATGTCGACGCCATGCCAGGTGCTGCGTCCGGCGCAGATGCGTGCCGATGGCGGCAACCCCGCTATCCTGTGCTCCCACGGACACGGGCCGTACGGCAAGGACCCGGTGGCCGGCATCCGTTCGTCGCCTCAGCATGAGGCGAATATCAGTCAGCACAACTATGACTACGGCGCCCAGATGGCGCGTGCCGGTTTTCTGACCATTTGCCCTGACCTGCGCGTCTTCGGCGAACGTCGCGATGGCCTCGATCCGTTCCCCGGACGCGATCCGTGCAACGTCAACTTCGTCAAGGGCGCCTTGCTGGGCGTCTACACTCTGACGCTCAACATCTGGGATATGAAGTGCTGCATCGACTACCTGGAGACGCGGCCCGAAGTCGATCCCGAGCGCATCGGAATGATGGGCCTATCGCAGGGCGGCACGATGACGACCTTCACGGCCGCTGTCGAGCCGCGCATCAAGGCGGCCGACATCAGCGGCTACGTCAACCCGTGGGACGGGTTCGGCATCCGCCGCGCCAACTTCTGTGGCTCACAGATCGTGCCGGGGCTGCGGCGTCACTTTGACACCGACGACATCGCCGGCCTGATCGCGCCGCGGCCGCTCCTGCTCGAGATGGGGATCTACGACAACTGCTTCTTCATCCAGGATGCGCTGAAGGGATACCAGGGGGTCAAGCGCATCTATGAGGCGGCCGGCGCAGCCGACAAGCTCTGGGCGGACATTTTTCCCGGCCCGCACGCGTTCGCTGGGAACAAGGCGTTCGAGTTTTTCAAGACGTTTCTGTGATAGCTTGAAAGGAAGGGGAGGCATGAACACCGTCGGGGTGATCACTTCGCAGTACCTGGCCGCCCTCGAAATGCTCAAACAAGCCGTGGCCAAGTGCCCCGATCAGCTCTGGGACCATCCAGACGACCGGACGAAATTCTGGCATATCGCCTACCATGCGCTCTTCTATGTCCATTTCTACCTTCAGGACTCCGAGAATGCGTTTGCCGTGTGGGCGAAGCATCGGCCCGGGTACCAACGCATCGACCCCGACGCGCGGCCGAAAATCGGCGAACCATATGACAGGGACACCGTGCTCGAATACCTTGCCTTCTGTCAGCAGCATGTGGCAGAGCGCATCCCTGGGCTGGACCTGGAAGCTGCGTCGGGGTTCCATTGGCTGCATTTCGACAAGCTCGAATTGCAGTTCTATAACATCCGCCATCTCCAACAGCACATTGGCGAGTTGATGGAACGACTGGGGACGCGGGCGCACATTGACGTGGACTGGATCGGCATGAAGAGGGCTCCTTGATTTCGTGAGGGAACATGGCAACCATACCTTTGATCGAATACACCGACGCTTCGCCGGAGGCGCAGGCGGTCTTCGACGATATCAAACGCACGCGTAATCTGCCCGACGTGAACAACTTCTGGAAGGCATTGGCGAACCATCCCGAGCTCCTGAAACGCACGTGGGAGTCGTTGCGCGAGGTCATGCAGCCCGGCGCGCTCGATCCGCTGACCAAGGAGCTGATCTACATCGCCGTGTCGGTGGCGAACAACTGCGACTACTGTGTCCATTCCCACACGGCGTCGGCGCGCGCGAAGGGCATGACCGACGCACAGCACCAGGAGCTGCTGGCCGTGATCGGCATGGCGGCGCAGACCAATGCGCTGGTGACCGCCATGAAGCCGCCGGTCGATCCACAGTTTCTGGCCCGCGACAAGGTGTAGGAGGAGGAGCCATGCCATTGATCGATCGAAACGCGAAAGGGCTGCGCCGCTGCCTGGCCGACGCCAGCCTCGACCCTGAGAAGCTGCGCATCCACATCTCCGAAGCCGCACCCGGGGGCCGGCTGCACCCACCGCACGTGCATGCCTCTGTTGAGGCATTCTACGTCCTCGAGGGGCAGGCGACGGTCGAGTGGGCTGACGCGCGTCACTCAGTCGGGCCGGGTGAAGCGATCATCCTCGACGCGGCGACGCCGCATGGCATCTACAACAGCGGAGATGCCCCGCTCCGCTACATGGTGATCATCACCAGGGCGTAGGCCTGTCAATCGCCGGAGGCCTGGGCCGCAAGGGCTGGGCAATCGATCCTGCGGCCGCGCCTCACGGTCCTTGCGGGCAGGGCGCACCGCTTTGCCCGTCGATTCGGAGCTTCGATGTCTCAACTCATTTCCCCCCTTCCGCTTCCGGAAAACTATGATCCGCGGACGCATCTGCTCGCCACGGTCACAGAGAACGGCGTCTTCCACGAGACGCGTGCAGGCGCGGCGCTCGCCCA
>CAYRFV010000057.1:0-3007 GCA_964423545.1 uncultured Anaerolineales bacterium
CGCCGTGCTGCTCCCCAAGGTAGGCTCTCCCGAGGAGGTCCGCTTCGCTGCCTGGACTCTCGCACGGTTCGAGGAGATTCACGGCCTAGCGAACGGCGGCATCCGGTTGATGTGCATGATCGAATCGGTGGCAGGGGTGCTGGAGGCAGCAAGGATCGCCGCCTGCGATGCGCGGGTGACGGCGCTGGTCTTTGGCGCTGCCGACTACTGCGCCGAGGTTGGCTGCACGGTCACGGCGGAAAGCGACCCCCTCCTTCCGGCACGGTGGCAGATCGTGCTTGCCTGCCGCGCAGCAGGAATCGATGCGATCGATGCGCCGCACATGCGCCTGGACGATCCCGACGGTCTCGAGCGCGGCTGCCGGCACGCGCGCCAGCTCGGCTTCGACGGCAAGTCGGCGATCCACCCTCGCCAGATCGAGGCGATCAACAGCGCTTTCACGCCCTCTCCCGACCAGGTCGCCTGGGCTGAGCGGGTGCTGGCCGTGTTGCAGGGCGGAGACCAGGCGCCGCTCGGAGCCGCACTGCTCGATGGACAGCTCATCGAGGCTCCTCACCTGGTGCGGGCGCGCCGGATTCTGGCGCAGATCGACCGGATCGCAGGTCGATGACCGATCTTCGTCGTCCCATCGCTGCCGCCCTGGATGTGCTCACCTGCGAGTACGCCTTCTATTGGCATCTTCGCGGACATGCACCAGTTCTGCGCTGCACCCGCGAGGTGTTTCCCTCCGCATCGATCATCAAAGTGCCGATCCTCTATGCCTGGGCGGCATTGGAGCGAGCCGGAGAGGTGGACCGCGCCGAGGTCTGCGACATGAATGCGGAGGCGCCAGTTCAGGGCGCGGGCCTGTCATGGCTGCTCCGGGTGCGGCGGTTGCCGTACGCCGACATTCTGTTGCTGATGATCGCCCTCTCCGACAACCTGTGCACCAATCTGGTCATCCGTCGCATCGGCATCGAGCGACTGGCGCAGGTCTTTCGCGAACAGCTCGGCCTCACTGGGACATGGATCCAGCGCAAGCTCATGGACTACGAAGCACGCAGCCGCGGGCTGGACAACTGGGTCTCGGCGCAAGACTGCATTCGTCTCTTTCGCGTGCGCGACGGGCTGGACACTGCGGAGAGAGCGTGGATCGATCCGATGCTGCTGGCCTGCGTCGACGGCGCACTGTGGCTACGCAATGTGCCACGCGATACCATCAGCTTCCACCACAAGACCGGTTCGATGGAGGGTGTCCTACACGACTGGGGCTACACTGAGGAGGTCGACCTCTTCCTGCTGACCTGCAACGTGCGCGACGAGAGCGAAGTCTATCGCGCATTGGATACCCTGGGTCCGCTCCTGCTGCACCCGTAGTTTTCGCCATTTCTCGTCAAGAATCCCTCGTTACTCCGCCGCCTTTTTTACGTCTTCGTATATGGCCATTGCTATAGAGCGATTGGGTTGATCCAGGCCGCCTCTGGGCGGATCGCGGCTGCTTTGGGCCAACCCTGCGGAGGCACGAAATGGGACGTCCTTCCCGGCGGCATGGCGTGCTGCCCCTCATCTGCGCCATCATCCTGATTCTGCTGATCGCCCAACCGCACGCCTCTCAAGCCGTCGCGGCTCCTCCCGGCACTGCGGCTTTCGGGCCGGTGCTCTACCTGCTCAGTCCAAATCCGGGTCAAGCCGGGCTGCTGCCTGCTCTGCCCGTCACCGTCCATGCGAGACTCCTCAATCATCCGGCGGATCGCCTCATCGCCAGCGGTGACGCGACATCCGCCGATCAGATTGCAGCGCTCGGCATCGACTTTCGTGTGCTCGATGCTGACACGGGCGGCAAGGTTTACTACTTCGTCGACGCAACCGCAGGGAAATCCAGCCGCCTGGCTGAGAACTTCGGCACGATCGTCTACAGCGATCCACTTCAACTGCTGCTGGCGGCGCAGCAAGCCGACGAGGCGGCTCTGATCGACACACTGCCTGCCGCCGGCGTTCCGATCGCCCTGCTGAACGCCGACGCGATCGTGACAGGCGACCAGGGAGATGCGTCGAGAGCCGCCGTGGTGGGTTCGCCCGCCGATCCCGTCATTGAGACGCTGCTGTCGCAGGTAAGCGAAACGCGCATCCACGACTTGATCGCTGACTTGAGCGGCGCTCGGGCTGCGCTCATCGAGGGTTCGGATGTCACGATCCCCACCCGCTACTCCTTTTCCGCGGCGATTGCCAACGCCGAAGCGTATGTGCGGCAGCATTACACATCTCTCGGCCTGACGCCGCGCACCGTCCCATGGACCTACGGCGCCTACAGCGGGCGGAACATCATCGTCGACCTGCCGGGCGTTGTTCATCCGGAGCGCATCTGGCTGATCGGCGGTCACCTCGACAGCACGTCGAACGCGCCGCTCAGCCTCGCTCCCGGCGCCGACGACAACGCCACCGGCACTGCGACGACGCTGGCGCTGGTTGAGATCCTCCGGACCCAACGCTTCGCAGACACCATTCGCTTCGTCCATTTCACGGGCGAGGAGCAAGGGATGTGGGGCAGCAAGGCGTACGCCCGCGATCTCAAACTGTCGGGCGCACAGGTGATGGGTTATGTCAATATTGATATGATCGGCTGGGATGGCGATGGCGACCGGACGGTTGAACTGCACGCGGGCACGGCCGGTGCGTCGGTCACACTGGCAAGCGCCTTCGTCGCGGCAAATCAGCGCTATGACCTCGGCCTGCGTCTGGAGCTCAAACAGCACACGGCCAGCCGTTTCTCGGATCATTCATCCTTCTGGGATCAGGGCTTCCCTGCCTTCATGACGTTGGAGAACTTCTTCGACGACGCGATCCCTCGTGACCGCAATCCCTGGTATCACACGACCGGTGACGTGCTCAGCCGCGTCGATCTCAGCTATGTCGCCCGCTCAGCGCGGGCCGCCCTGGTCACCGTCTCCGAGGCAGCCAGCATCATCACGGGCCCGTTGCCCAGCCCGACGGCCACGCCGACGGCGACGGCGACTCAGCCGGCGACCGC
>CAYRFV010000057.1:3107-22746 GCA_964423545.1 uncultured Anaerolineales bacterium
CCGCCTACCGCGGCCGCACCATCCAGGTCCGCTTCGGCGTCTACAACGACGGCAATGGCCTGCCATCCAGCCTCTACCTCGATGACGTCTCCCTCGATGCCTGCCCACCCAACCCCGCCTCCCCCACCCCAACGCGAAGCGAGATCCCGATCCGGGGCGTTCAGCCCTGGCCAACGCTATCCAAAGTGGTGTTGCCGATGCTGCTCGCATCGGCGCCATCTGACAATCCGCAGTAGTCATTTGCCAAGCTGATTCATCCGTTCTATGATGTGGATGTGGCTTGCACCCATCTCGAAGTTCATTCCCATTTCACACTGCTCGGCGGCACCGCGAGCGTAGCCCAACTCGCCGATCGCGCCGCCGCCGACGGCCTCAGCCACCTGGCGCTGACGGATACCAATGCGCTGTACGGTGTGGTGGCGTTCACGCGCGCCTGCCGCGGGAAAGGTGTTCAGCCGGTCATCGGCATGACGGTCACCGTGAGTGCGCCGCAATCCGCTTCCCGCTTACCGCAAGAGAAGGAGACGGGCGCCGCCAGCCCCGAACGAGCAGGCCATCTCGTGCTGTTGGCCACCGGACCGGACGGCTATCGCTCCCTCTGTCGCCTATCATCGCTGATCCAGGGCCATCCGAACCGTGAGATTCTGGCTCGTCGCGGTCTCTCCTGGGATGACCTGGCGGCTCACCGGGAAGGCCTGATCTGCCTGAGCGGCGGAAGGCGGGGATGGATCGAGCGCCGCCTGCGCAGCGGGGACGTGGCAGGGGCGCAGGCCTATGCCGGCCGGCTGGCTGGAATCTACGATGACTATGCCTGCCTGACGCTGGAGATTCACACGGCAGAAGACTACACGATCGCATCCGAGATCGCCGCGCTGGGCCAACGGCTGGGCCTGCCGACCGTTGCGGTTGCACCGGTCTACTGCCTGAATCCGGATGAGGTCTCCAGGCTCCACCTCCTGGCGGCGATTCGGGAGAACCGGCCGCTGGCTGCACCGGAAGATGCTGCTGAAGCTTTCTCCGATACAGAGGTCGATGCCGGCGTCGTGCTGGACCGAGCAGCAAACCCTGCGCGAAGCCGGACTCCGGTCGCGGCCGAGACGGTCCGGGCTGCGTCGCCTCCCGCGTGGCGGGGCAGCCGGCCGGACGGCGATGTCGAGCTGCACTGGCTGAGCCCCGAGCAGATGGCGTCCCGCTTCGCGTCCTTTCCGGAGGCGGTGACGCGCTCGGGCGAGATTGCCTCGCGTTGCGGCGCGGCGCTGCCTGATGGCAAGCCCATCTGGCCGGCGCTCAAGCTATCCGCAGGCGAGAGTCCCGATCAAGCACTGGCACACCTTGCTGCGACCGGACTCCGGTTGCGGTGCGCGCCGGAGCATGGAGACAGAAGACCGGCGCCGGCAGACACGGCGCCGGAACTCGAGGAGAGCCGTCAGGTCCCGTCGACCGGCGGCCAGCGGACGGACGCCAGTTCGGCGACACCAAGCCTCCCTCTTTCGGCTACGGAGCGTCTTAGCCTGGAGCTGGCGGCCATCGCGGCGCACGGGTATGCGCCGCTCTTCCTGGTGGTCGCGGACGCCGTCCGCTTCGCGCGCGCTCGCGGCATCCCGGTCAGCACGCGCGGCAGCGTAGCCAACTCGCTCGTGGCCTACTGCACCGGCATCACCACGGTCGATCCGATCCAGCACGGCCTGCTCTTCGAGCGCTTCCTGAACCCGGCGCGCACCAATCCGCCCGACATCGATCTAGACTTCTGCAGCCGCCGGCGGGACGAGGTGCTGCACTACTTGCGAGACGTCTACGGCCCGGAACACGTCGCGCTGGTCTGCACCGTCAGCACGATGCGCCCTCAGTCGGCTGTGCGCGAGACCGGCAAGGCCTATGGTCTCGACGAGGAGGAGATTGGCCGCATCGTCTCTCTCCTCCCGCGCCACTGGCATCCAGACCCGCGGCGTCGCGACAGGCGCACGATGGAGGATGTCCTGGGTGAGCTGCCCGATCCCAGGCTGCGGGAAATCGTGCGTGTGGCCTACAGCCTGGTGGGCCAGCCCGATCACTTGAGCGTCCACCCGGGCGGCGTCATCATCACTCCCGGCGCGCTGACCGACGTCGTACCCGTGCAGTGGGCGCCCAAGGGCTTCCTGGTCACCCAGTTCGAGCACGGCGACGTAGAGGCTATCGGGCTGCCCAAGATCGACATGCTGGGCATTCGGGCCCTCACCGTCCTCTCGGATGCAGCCCAGATGGCGCAGGCGATCGAGCCCGGCTTCAGCCTCGACAGCATTCCGCTTGACGACCCACTCACTGCGGAGCTGCTCGAACACGGTGACACGATCGGTGTGTTCCAGTGCGAGTCAGACGGCGCCCAGCGCACGCTGCGCAAGCTGCGCGCACGCAGCGTGCGCGACTTGGCCGTGGCCAATGCGTTCTTCAAGCCAGGACCGGCCATGGGCGGCATGGCGGACGCCTTCGTGCGCCGCTATCGCGGCCAGGAGCCGGTGCGCTATCTCCATCCCGCGCTGGAGCCGATCCTGCGCGACACCAAGGGTGTCCTCATCTTCCAGGAACAGGTGCTGCGCGTGGCGCGTGAGGTGGCCGGCCTGACCTGGGCGGAGGCCGATCAGCTCAGGCGCGGTATGGGGCATTTCGGCGCCGATGAGATGGCGGCGCTACAGGAACGGTTTGAGACCGGCTGTCGTCGCGCGCCTCCGGCGGGACCCGGCTTCACCCCCTCCCAGACAGCCACCCTCTGGGAGCAGGTCATGTCGTTTGCAGGCTACGGTTTCAACCAGGGTCATGCCACGGCCTATGCCGATGTGAGCTACCGCTCGGCCTACCTCAAGGCACACTGGCCGGCGCAGTTCCTCTGTGCGCGACTCGCTGACTACGGTGGCTTTCACCATCCTGCAGTCTACATGGCTGAGGCGATCAGGCTTGGGCTTGCGGTCATGCCTCCGCACGTGAACTTCAGCGGAGAGGCATTCACCCTGACGACAGGTGTGCCGCTGAAGTCCGGGGGTCGAAGCGCTCTCGCGCCGTTAGCCTCTAGTCCTGCTGCGGTCCTCTGGATGGGCCTGGGACAGGTGCGCGACCTGCGGCGGAGCGCGATCGAGGCGCTTGTCGCTGCGCGCGCTCAACGGCCGTTTCGCAGCCTATCCGATCTGCTGCAACGGGTGGAGCTCCAAGCCAGGGAGATCATCCACCTGATCCAGTGCGGCGGGTTCGAAGGCTTGGGCGAGAGCCGATTCTCGCTGCTCAAGGAAGCCGAGGCGATGCGGCGATTCACAGGCAGAGGGCGTGCAAGATCCGGAGCGCTGCAGATGACGCTGCCGTTCGAAGACGATGTCGCCGCAGCGACAGCCTCAGACGCGCCGGTCTCGGAGGGTGCGCCTCTCGCTGCAGCATCCCTCGGCCAGTATTGGGCCTGGGAGACGCAGCTCCTGGGCCTGCCGGTCAGCGCCCTGGCAACCCCTCTCGCCCTTGTCGCCGGACGCTTGCCTGACCACCTTCCCCTTAGGAAAGCACACGAACAGCCTGGGCGGTCGCTAGTCGTGGCAGGCGTGCGCTTACCGGGGTGGACGGGCGGGCAGGGCTTTTTCCTGAGCGACGGGAGCACCTTCGTGATCGCCAAGGGCGGCAAGGCCCTGCGTGCGCCGCAGCCCTGGCGCCCGCTGCTGATCCGCGGCCGCTGGGCCGGGGATGGATGGGGGAGCTTCTGGCTCCAGATCGATCAGATGACGGAAATCGCACCGGATCTACAAGGAGGCGTATGAAGATCACGAACATCGAGCCGTTCCCCGTCTGGAACGGTTCACGCAACTTCTTCTTCGTCGTCATCGACACCGATGAGGGCATCTCTGGCGTCGGCGAAGCAGGCCTGACGGGCCGCGAGCTGGCCGTCAGCGGCGCGATCGAGCACTTCCGGCCGCTTCTGATCGGGCAGAATCCGATGCAGACGGAGCACATCTGGCAGATGCTCTTCAGAGGTGGCTTCTTCCCTGCTGAACGCATCCTCTCGGCAGCGATTTCCGCGATCGACATCGCGCTGTGGGATATCAAGGGCAAAGCGTTGGGAGCGCCGATCTACGACTTGTTGGGGGGCCGAGTGCGCGAGAAGGTCCTTCTCTACCCCCACAACCCGGATACGACGACCATTCCGCGACTCGCCGAATCGTGTCTGAAGACCCAGGCAGCCGGATGGAAGTTCGTTCGCTGGGGCCTTCCGCAGGAAGGCAGCGTGCTGGAGCCGCGACGCTCGGTGCGGCTGGCAGTGCAACAGATGCAGGCGGTGCGCGAGGCCGTCGGCGACGAAATGGAGATCATTCTCGACGTGCACACGCGTCTCGATCTGCCGGACGCCGTCACCCTCTGCCGCGAGCTGGAGCCACTGCGGCCGTTCTTCATCGAGGATCCGCTGCGGTCGGAGAACCCGGACTCCTTCAAAACGCTGCGAGCACGCACCGCCGCACCGTTGGCTGCGGGCGAGCAGTTCAGCTCGAAGTGGGAGTTTCGCCAACTCATCGAAGAGGAGTGGATCGATTACGCCCGCATCGACCTGTGCATCGCAGGCGGGTTCACCGAGGCGCGCAAGATCGCCGGCTGGTCGGAGACACACTACATCAAGCTGGCGACGCATAACCCCCTCGGCCCTGTGTCGACTGCGGCGTGCCTGCACTTGAACCTTGCCAGCCCCAACTTCGGCGTGCAGGAGTGGGGCATCCGGGGCGACACGCCGCCTGCGCCCATCCTGCCCGAGATTTTCCCGGTGCAGCTTCAGTGGGCGGAAGGCTATCTGCTGCCGCCGACCGGCCCCGGCCTCGGCATCGAGTTCGATCGGGAGGCCGCACGCAGACGTCCGTTCCAGATGCGCGAGCTACCGCACCTGCGTCGCGAGGATGGCTCAGTGACGAATTGGTAAGGGATCGTCGTTCATACCCGCTTCGTGCGCCGGAGCAGCGATCGACGAAGGAGGTCAAACAGTGGATGAGTGGCTGAATGCACTGCAAGAGATGAGCGAGGGCCGGGGCGCCGGGAAGCCGCTTGCAAGCCTGCTGGGTGGCGTTCTCGGCGGGGAAGATGAAGGCGACGCGGCAGACCCTGGCAGCGGCGTCGCCGCCTTCGGCGGCATCGCCGAAAGCGGCGGTGTCACACCGGATGTCATCCGGTCGGTGCTGGCGCTCCTCACGGGACAGCCGGCGGCCGGAGCAGCGGACAAACGAAGCCCTGCTGCGCTCGACGGCCTGGAGGAGATTCTGAAGCCGGCGCGCGGTGCTCTGGAAGTAGATGAGGTGGCGCTCAGGGCGAGTGACCTGCCGAAGACATTGGCGGCAGGCGCCGGGCTCGGTCTGGAACAGGCGATCCGGCTGCTGCAGCAGGTGCTGCCCTCCCTCGCTGCGCTGCTTGGCGTCCCCGCCGCGAAACCGGCGCAGCAACGCAGCCGGAAGCCGCGGTCGGCCGCCGCGGTGAAGCGAGCGAAGAAGACCCGAGCCGGAGCCGGGGCAGGCTCTGCATCGCGCTCGAAGCCGTCCACAGGCGCAGCCAAATCGCGAGCGGGCTCTGCGGCCAAGACCAAGCCGAAGGCTGGCGCCGCACCACGCCGAAAGCCGGCGACCGGGCCGGCAAAGCCCCCCGCCAAGTCGCGCCGCCCATCCAAGAAGGTCGGCCAAGCGGACGAGTCTGCCCTGGACAGCGTGCTTGACCATGCCTGAACGGCGAGAGCCGGGTTCAGCGTTCTGCGCGCTGCTTGATGCCGCGCAGCATCCCTTGCTCCATGACCCAGACCGGGAACTGGAACGCCTTGCCGAACGCCGCAGCCAGGAGGCCGGGCGCCGCCGTGTGGGATCGGAGGATCAGGCGGGTGGCGCCGCCTGAGTCCGGTTGGAGAATGACCTGCCACGAGTTGGTGCATGCCCGCGGCGGGCTACCCTCCAGGCCGAAGCAGCCGACCAGTGTGCTGGGGGCATCCATCTGCGTCACATGAAGGCCCGGACCGGGCTGGATGGGATAGTCGGGCGGCGTCAAGCGAATGAAACCGCCTGGCTGCAATCCCTGCCATTCCGGGACAATCCGGTCCGCGCTGCGAACTCGCAGGCCGAAAAGGTTCTCCAGCCAGTCATATGAGTACATCCCGCCTCGATCCACGCCCAACTGCACGAGCCATGGCCAGATCGTCTCGGCCGGAGCATTCACCGTGATGGCGCGCGTCGTGCGAAAGCGCGGCTCAGCCACGAGTTCGTCTCCAGGGTAGCGATCCGCCGACTCGAGGTCGGTGGCGCCCCAGCGGCTGATCCACGGGTAGACCGCAACGGCGTAGACGGCAATCGCGGTCACAAACGCGATGGGAATGGCCAGCAGACATCCGGCGCGCCCCCTATGATGCTCCATAGCCTCCCTTCCATCGCCGCCGGCGCAGCAGACGCTCCCCAGTCGCGGGCCGCATTCTCACCATGCCGACTGGCGGGCGATGATGCACAGCCCGGTGTGCGGTAGCGCGTCCTGCAGAAAATGGAGTTCATCCGCAGTCATCGGACCGTCGACAACCAGCGGCTTGGCGCTGAGGATGCTACGGAAGATCGGTGTGAGCATGGGAAGCGACGGCACGTTCGGTCCCGTCTCGATGATCACCTGGATCGCCTGCGGCCGCTCAACCTTCAGCAGCTCGTCCACCACATGCAGCGAGCACGAATGCAAGTGGATGATCGAGAAGTCCACCGCCTCGCTGATCCGGGTGTCATAGGGTAGAAACCAGCGGCCGTAGTGACGTGGGGAGAGAAGCACCGACGCATCGCACTGCGTGCGGACGGTCGAGCCCGGCGCCCAGATGCCGAACGGATGGATGGCGCCGCCCGCCACCCTCGGGATATACCGCAGCTGCTCGAACAGGGCGGCGATGAAGGTGTCCGTCACTTCTTCGAGAAAGGCGCGCAGCTCGGCTTGATGCTCGAAGAGCGACAGGCACATCAACTCCGGCCCCAGCACTGCCTCCGCCAGATCGCTCGGCCCGCGCATGAGGGTGTGGACGACGGCGCGCCGGCCGCCGCTGCGAGCCACCAGCAGCTCGGTCGAACGCGCCAGCATATCGAGCCAGCCATCGTGGCGGCGCACCGTCCGCTGCTGCCAATCCGACCACTGGCGCACCCACGCCGTTGTCCGCATACTGCCGCCCTGGATGGTCGCCCGCACCGGATTGCCCAGGATCGCCTCCACCCACGGCACGCGCGTGTAGGGTGCGACCACCTCGAACAGATCGCCGTTCAGCTCCAGCGCGGTCGGCCCTGCCGCGTCGCCGGAGCGACCGACGCTGGACGCCACGACGCCTGTCGGCTGGACTGCGCCGGCCAGCAATCCATCGGTCAGCCGATCCAGATCGAGCATCTCCGGCGTCAGATCGACATCCTCCTGCGCCAGCGTGCCGTCGGCCAGCGGCAGCCACAACGGCTCCAGCGGCGCGCCCTGCACGCGGCTGACGAGAATTCCCTTGCGCTGCCACCAATCGGCGTGGCGCTTCAGCAGGGCCTGGCCGGCGGGGTCGAGGGTGACGGTGCTGGAGGACTGAGTCATTGCCTGCCTGAGTCTCCTGATGCTATTTACGTGAGGCGAGACGCGCTGCCACGCATCACTTGTCCCACCTTCGATCCGGCTGCCAGAAGCCCAGCTTCGGCGTGTTCCATTCGTCGGTCCGCTCGAACAGGCCGGGGACGCGCAGGTTGGCCTCGATCCCGGCATAGTCGAGGTCCACGCCCAGGCCCGGCTTCTCCGGCACGGAGACGAATCCCCCTGCCATCAGTGGTTCGGGCAACCCCGTCACCAACCCGCTCCAGAACGGCAGGTCGAGGCCATGGTGCTCAAGGCCGACGAAGCTGGGGATGGCGGCGGCCGTGTGCAGATTCGCCATAAACGCGATCGGCGAGCCCGCAAAGTGCAGCGCGGTCGGCAGGCCGTACCGTTCGCCGTAATCCGCGATCTTCTTGGTTTCGACCATCCCGCCCGACGTCAGCAAGTCGGGATGGAGGATGTCCACCGCGCGTGTCTCGATCAGTTGGCGAAAGCCGTCCCAAAGATAGAGCTCCTCCCCGGCAGCCGTGGGCACACCGATCTCATCGGTGACCTCCTTGTGCCCCTCGATGTCCCACCACGGCATGGGGTCTTCCATCCACGCCAGTCCATACGGTTCGAGCGCCCGGCCCAGGCGGATGACCTCTTTTGCGGTCATATAGCCGTGCCCGAAATGGTCGATGCAGAGCGAGACGTCCCAGCCAACCGCCTGGCGCACTGCAGCGACGATCTCACCCATACGCTCGATGCCGGCATCGGTCACCCGGCTGCCGAAACCCGTCCCCGGCGCGCGCCACCGCTGGCCGAGCGGATACTCCCCCATCGCCTGCGTGCCGATCAGACTGCCTGGATTCGCATGCCAGACCGCCGGTCCGATGTCGAACTTGATGAAAGTCAACCCCAGCGCTTTGCGGCTCAGCACCCGTTCCACATAGGCCTGGGGCGAGGGCTGCTCGGGAGTCGGCGTATCGGCGTAGATGCGCACCCGGTCGCGATATTTGCCGCCCAGGAGCTGGTAGCATGGCACGCCGTAGGCCTTGCCGACAAGATCCCAGAGTGCGATCTCGATGCCTGAAACGCCACCACCCTCGCGCCCCCAGTTGCCGAAGCGCTTGATCGCCCGGAAGATCATGTCGACGTTGCAGGGGTTCTGGCCGAGCAGCATGCTCTTGAACTGGAGCGCATTCTCTTTGTGTCCGGCGTCCCGCACTTCGCCGATGCCGTAGACGCCCTGGTTGGTGTCGATGCGGATGATCGGATAGTCGTAGTTGCTGCATACCACCGCCACCCGCAGGTCGGTGATCTTCAGGTCGGACGGTCTCGAGTGCGTATTGACCTGCCCGATCATGCGTTCGGCGGCTTCGGATTGTCTGTGTGTCATGGAACTGTCCTTGCGCGGCGCGCTGCCCGCACGCGAAGATGATCCAGTCATCACGTTTTGGCGTGCCGTCCCATCTGCTTCAGCGTCCGCTCATAGATCTCGTAGTGCTCGCCCTCGGTCTCGGCCGGATCCACGTACTTCAGCCACATGGCCTGATCGGGGAACATGCCGGCCAGCTCGCGCCGGCTGGCGGTGATGTTGCCGGTCTCGCTGGCCCAGGCCACCTTGCCCATCTGCAGCAGCACATAGCGACCGGCGTACTGGCCGACAATCTCGTCTTTGTGGTCCAGGTAGTAGAGCGCTTGTTCGGCCATGGTGCGTCGCCAACTTACGATGGTCTCGGGTGAGTCGATCGTCTTGGCGAAGAACTCGCCCACCGGTGCGCTCACCTCCGACTGGAAGTCGATCTCGTTCAGGTCGACCGTCCCGAAGCCGCCCTCGGCCGCGACGAGCAGCGTGTTGCGGTCACGGTGGAACGGCGGCGTCAGCCAATCCGCCTTAGGATCGTGGCCCATTAAGTGCGCGCCGCACGCATCCGTGGCAACCACCTGGTCGCCTGCCATGAGGGTGTTGCAGATGCGAGGATGCTCGCCCTTTCCCCACTCCTCGCCTGCCTGGCACACCAGCCCATCGAGAATGTTGAGCGCCGGGTCGAAGATACGGCCCATGTCGGCGAAGGCATACGGCATGCGCACCAGGTGATGATAGTAGCCCCGCGGCCGACCCCACGGTTGGATCGGCATCAGGCCAAACAGGTTTTTCATGCACAGAGTGACGCCGGCAAACAGATGGTTCTTGAGCTTCTGCACGGAGACCATGGCATCCGCCTCGACCGTCGAACGCGGCACCGGATACTTGCGGAACAGCTGTCCGCCTCCGGGCACGTCCACCCAGGCTACGGGATCGGCGTGCCCGTCGATGAACGGCACGCCGAACTCAGCGAGCACCGGCCTGAGCTGGACGAGCGAATCGGGCGGGTCATTGGGCAGGGGGCGCTCCACACCGACATCCACAACGAACAGCTCGGCCTGCGTCCGCTCGCGCAGCAGACGCAGGGTAGCGCGCGCCACCGGATCGCTGACCAACTGCTGGCGATGGCCCGCATGCATTACTACCCGGCCGGCCGCCCAATGATGGTTGAACTTGATGCCGATTCGTCGCGCTCGACCGAGCTTCTCCCATGACCGGGACAGCGGATCCGTGGCGCGCTTGAGCGCCTGGTAGACTTCCTCATCGCTCGAACGATAGTCGCAGTGAACTGCTCGCACACGATAGGCTTTTTCCACGGTTCATTTGCTCCAGATGAGATACGGCTGAATGCGCTCCCAGACGCGATCGATCTCGCGCAGGTCGTGGGCATCGAGCGGATGCGCCTGGCTGCGCATCCGATGGTTCTTGAACACGCCCCGGCGTACCATGATCTCCTTGGCGAACGCCATCCCCATCAACCCTTCCAGCGTCAGGGCGGGAAGGAGGTGCTCGAAGAGGACGCGCGCCGCTGCTTCCTCGCCGCTATCCAGCAGCTCCCAGATGCGCTGAACGACATCGCAGAACTGGCAAGCATGGATCACCCCGGCGGCGCCGCGCGCCCACTCGGTGATCATGTAGCGGCCGCCGTAGCCACCCATTACGCCGTGGATCGCCCGGCACTTCCGCTCAACCAATGCGCCGATTCGCTGCGGGCCAGGGTTGACCTCCTCCTTCACCCAGCTCACGTTCTCGATCTCGGTGCACAGCCTGACGACCTGATCGAGCGAGAGCGGCACGAGCCCCGCGTTCTGAATCCAGATCGGGATGCTTACTGCGTCTGAAAGGGCCTTGAAGTAGGCGTAGATCCTGTCGAAATCGGGAGCCAAGCCATAGGGCGGCATCGCGATGACCGCCGCAGCGCCGACCTTCTCGGCGTAGGTTGCGTAGCTGACGGCCAACGGTGCGCTGACCGCAGCGCAGTTTGCCACCACGGGCACGCGCCGGGCGGTCACCTGGACCGGGATGCGGATCATCAGCCGTCTCTCCTCTTCAGAGAGCGCCTGGAACTCGCTGACCATCACCGGGACAACGATGCCCCCGACTCCAGATGCGACGCAGAACTCGATCTCGGCAGCAAGCACCGCCTCGTCGATGCGATCATGCTCGTCGAAAGGGGTCATGGGGATCGCAAAGCTGCCGCGCCAGAGTTTCGGTGTCATTCACGACCTCCGCTCATCACCAGGGCGCAATCATGCCAGGCACACAAGGCTTCCATCCTCTCAGACGCTGTGTATCTTGGCGCATTCGGAGCAAATCCGTTTATGCCGGTAGTTTTTTGCCCGGATTCAGGATGCCGTTCGGATCGAACAGCGCCTTCACTCCAGCCATGTACGCCAGCGCGTTGGCGTCCAGGCCCTCGTGGATGTGATCGCGTTTGAAGACGCCGATGCCGTGCTCGCCGGTCAGGGTGCCGCCGAGCGCCACCGCTGCGCCGAGCAGCTCGCCGGCCGCCTTCGCCGCCCGCTGCATGATAGCCGCATCGCGGCGATCGCAGAGCAGGGTCGGATGCAGATTGCCGTCGCCGATATGGCCGTAGACGACGATGGGGATCTCGTTCGCATGGCTGATCTCTTGCAAGCGTGCAACCATCTCCGGAATCCGACTGCGCGGCACGGTGATGTCCTCACCGAGCTTGTTGCGCGCCAATCTGGCAATGGCCGGGCTGATGCTGCGACGCGCCTCCCAGAGCGCCTCCGACTCCTCGGCGGACTGGGCCCGGCGCACCTCGCGCGCGCCGGAGCGGCGCAGGATGTCGGCTACGATGGCGATCTCGCGCTGCACCAGCTCAGCGTCGCCGTCCACCGCCACCAGCAGCAGCGCCTCAACATCCAGGGGCAGGCCGAGGTGCTTGAAGTCTTCGACCGCCTTGGTCGTAGCGCTGTCCATCAGCTCTGTCACCAGCGGCACCACCCCTGCCTGGAGGATGTTGCCCACGGCCTGGCACGCGTCGGCCAGCTTCGGGAATGCAGCGAGCGCCGTGAGCTGTGCGGCCGGCTTCGGGATCAGCCGGACAATCACCTCGGTGACCACACCGAGTGTGCCCTCGGAGCCGATGAAGAGCCGCTTGAGATCGTAGCCGGCCACGTCCTTGATCGTGCGGCCGCCCAGTCGAAGCACATGGCCGCCTGCCAGCACTACCGTGAGACCCAGAACGTAGTCGCCGGTCACCCCGTACTTAAGGCAGCGCGGACCGCCCGCGTTGGTCGCCACATTCCCCCCGACCGTACACTGATAGACGCTGGCGGGATCGGGCGGATAGAAAAGGCCGAACTTCTCGACCGCCTTCTGCAGATCGTACGTGATGACGCCGGGCTGAACCACCGCCAGGGTGTCGGCGGCCGAGATTTCCAGGATGCGATTCATGCGCGCCAGGTTCAGGCAGATCGAGCCGGGCACGGGCACCGCCGCACCCGCCAATCCTGTGGCTGACCCGCGCGGGACCACCGGGATGCGCTGCGCGTCGGCCAGCCGCATGATGGCGGACACATGCTCCGTCGTGTCAGGGTGCATGACGACGTCCGGCTGCGTCTCCAACCACGTGCCATCGTACGCATAGGCCGCCAGCTCCTCCGGCGCCGTACTGACTCGCTCTTTGCCGAGCGCCTGACGGAATTCAGCCCATAGGGATGTGTTCATCGACGCCTATCTGCTTTCTGCCAGGCTTTCATCCAACACCTGCACGACATGCTTGACCTCGATCTGCTGCCCGCCGCGTTTCTGACCCCAAGCCAGCTGCATCAGGCAGCCCGGGTTCGCACTGACGACGAGCTCCGCGCCCGTCGCAGCCACATCGGCCATCTTCTTGTCGAGCAGGTCGAGCGCCATCGGCGTGTGGGTCAGGTTGTAGATGCCTGCGCTGCCACAGCAGCGGATCGGGTGGCTGTCGGGCAGGGGGCGCAGCTCCAGGCCGTCAACCCGGCCCAGCAGCCGGCGAGGCTGGCTGCGCACGTTCTGCAAATTCGCCAGGTGGCACGGATCGTGATAGGTCGCGGCCACCGGCGACCGACGCAACCGCAGATCCTCTGGCCAGACGGCGTCCAGCCACTCGGTGATGTCACGAACCTTGGCGCTGAACCGGACCGCTCGCTCGGCCCAACCGGGATCACCGTGCAGCCAATCAGCGTACTCCTTCAGTGCTGCGCTGCAGCCTGCGCAGTCAGTGACGATCGCCTCGATCTCGTCGAGGATCGGCTCGAAGAGCGCTATGTTCCGGCGGGCCATATCGCGCGAGAGCTCCAGCATCGCCTGATCGTCCTGGGGCGCGCCGCAGCAGGCCTGGCCGCGCGGGGTCACGACCTCGCACCCGGCCGCCGTCAGCACCCGGATCGTGGCCCGGCTCACGTCGGGCATCATGACATTCATCATGCAGCCCAGGAAGAAGGCAACTCGGTGGCGCCTCGCGCCCTGCGCGGGCGTCACCGGCGCGAGTTCGCGGCGGATCGGCTTCCCGATGGGCGGTGCAAACTCAACCAATTGGCGCAGCTTCGGTCCGAGCACGGGGAGCGGCCCCATCATCCATGCGCCCAGGCGATCGAGTTTGACGCCCTGCGCCGCGCGCAGCGGCGCCGAAAGGATCTCAGCCCGCTCCGCGCCTGTCAGCACGTCTGTGAGCATGAAGCGAATGACAGGCGAGCGTGGATACTTCTCCTCGATGGCGCGGCGACCCGACAGAATCAGCTCGCCGATATGAACGCCTGGAGGGCACACCGTGTTGCAGGCCCGGCAGTCGAGGCAATGGTAGAGGTGCTCTTCGACGGCTGACGTGATGTCGAGCTTTCCATCCTCGATCGCGCGCAACAGGCTCAACCGGCCGCGCGGCGAGTACAGTTCGAGCTGCGTTTCACCATAGGTGGGACAGACCGGCAGACACCGCCCGCAGCGGATACAGCCCTGCAGGTCATCGTAGCTGGGCAGGTTCGGCCCGAAGACCTGCTGCCCTGGAGTTGGATCGTAGATGGCCATGGCGCCCTTGTGGTGGAACGAGGGATGCGACTAACCTGCTGGATTATCGCCGGGGGTGGCGTTTGTGTCAACTTGCCCGCCCGACATGCGCAATGCCGATTTCCACGGTGGCTGCGGATATGGGATAATGGTGGGCGAGAGGTTCGGACGATCAGTGCTCTGGAGGAGCCGCGTGACCAAGGATGAGATCCTGACGCTGTTTGACTACAGCGCCTGGGCCAATCACCGCATCGTAAGTGCAGCGCAAGGGCTAGACCAGGAGCAGTTCACCAAGCAGACCGGAATCGGCTTCGGCAGCCTGCGCAAGACGCTGGCCCACTTGTTGGGCGCCGAGCTGGTCTGGTTGATGCGCTGCCAGCAGGGCATATCGCCGCCCAGCCTGCCCGGCGAGGACGAATTCCCGACGCTGGAAGCGTGGAGCGCGGGTTGGGACAAAAACGAACGGGCCTGGCGCAGCTATCTGGCCGGGTTGACTGACGAGGATCTGGAGCGCATGGTGCACTTCCGCACCACGCGGGGCGTGCCCGGCGAGAATCCGCTGTGGCAGCTGCTGCTGCACCTGGTCAACCACGGCACGCAGCACCGCGCCGAAGCCGCCGCCATGCTGACGCAGCGCGGCTGCTCTCCCGGCGACGTGGACCTGATCGTGTTCCTGCGCGAGCGACGGCAGAGCGAGCGCTCGTGACCTTCCCACGGGCAGGCGCAGGGCTTGTTTGGGATTGTGATCTCCTGAAACGAACCATAGTCCCGCATCGGAGGATTCGCAGATGAACTCACGAGAGCGCGTCGCGGCAGCGCTGCGCTGCCAACAGCCGGATCGAGTGCCCTATTGCGAGCTTGGCATCGACCGGGCGCTTGCGCAGAAGCTCATGGGCTGGGGACCAGGGACGAGCCAGGCGGCCAACCTGGAGGCAAATACCTACAGCGTGGAGGAGGCCACGGCGCTGGCAGCGCATCTCAAGCTCGATAACATCGGCTATGTGCTTCGGGCGCCTGTCTACGCGGAGAAGCTGCCCGGCATGGATGGCCGGCTTTTCTACGGCAACGGCCTGCTTACCTCGCGCGCGTCGCTCTCTCGTCTCCAGCTGCCCGATCCGCACGACCCCGCGCTCTACTCAGGGGCAGCGGCCTTTCTGGCAGGCCGCGGTGACTGCTCGACCTGGTTCATCACCCGCATGGGCATCTTCCCCACGATGCTCGGGATGGGCGCTGAGACGTTCAGCCTGGCGCTCTTCGAAGATCGCCCCCTGGTCGAGGAGATTCTCGATCGATACGTGGAGTGGGCCATCGTCGTGGCCGGGCATGCCAGCCGCATGGGGTTCGATGCGTATGTCACCACCGATGACATGGCATTCAAGACAGCGCCGTTCTTCTCACCGAAAGTATTCCGCGAGTTGGTCATGCCGCGCTATCGCCGCCTGCGCGAGGCGGTGATGCTGCCCTGGATCATTCACAGCGACGGGAACCTTCTGCCTTTCATGGATGACCTGGTCTCGCTCGGCATCGCTGGCATTCACCCCAACGAGAAGGGCGCCATGGATCCTCGCGTGACGAAGCGGCGCTACGGCGACCGCGTCTGCATCCTGGGCAACGTCGATCTCAACCTGCTGGGGATGGCGACGCCGGAGGAAGTCGAGGAGGAGGTACGCGGCCTGATCCATGACGTCGGCGCCGGCGGCGGCTACATCGTCACGAGCGGCAACAGCCTGGCAGGCTATCTCAAGCCGGAGAACGTGCTTGCGCTCAGCCGGGCCGTACAGAGGTGGGGACGGTATCCCGTGTAGACCATGGCCATCAGCGTTCGCGGTGCTCGCGAGCACAATCTACAGAATATCTCTGTCGATTTCGGAGATGGGCTGACGGTTGTCACAGGCATCTCCGGTTCCGGCAAGACCTCGTTGGCGTTCGACACCGTCTACCATGAGGCGCGACGTCGTTTCCTCGACATCTTCTCGCTGGGCGCGGTCGGGTCGCGCCTGGCGCCCGCTGCTGTCGACGAGATCAAGGGGTTGGGGCCTGCCATTGCTGTGTGCCAGAACCTGCTGAACCGCAATCCCAACTCGACCCTCGCGACTGCGTCCGGCCTACACCCCTTCCTGCGGCTCTTGTTCGCCAACTTCGGCGCCAGGCATTGCCCCCGCTGCGGCGCAGCGCTCTCCATCCTTTCCGATGACGAGATCGTCGAGCGCATGGTTGATCTGGCGCAGCTCGGACCAATCACGGTTGCCGCGCCGATCGTGCGCCGAGCCTCCGGCAGCCATACAACCCTGCTTACGCTCCTGTCCGACGAATTCGGGGAAGCATCGTTGTGGGTGGACGGCCAACCAGGCCGACCCGACCGGCTCGATCCGACACAAGAGCACAGCATCGAAGTCAGCGTCGCTCGCTTCGCGGGCATCCTCTCGGCAGCACAGGCGAGGCAGGCGCTGGCGACGGTGATTGCCCTGGCGGGAGGCGCAGTCGTCGTCCGATGCTGGCCGCACGGCGAGCGGCACATGCTCGCCAGAGCGCCCGAGTGTGCGGCCTGCGGCGCATGGTTTGGTGTACTGCGTCCGGCGCACTTCCACCAGGGTTGTCCGCACTGCCGCGGCGCGGGCTGCCCACACTGCAGCAACACCGGTCTGCACCCCCAGGCAGCCGCTACGTCCTGGGCGGGGAAACGGCTGCCCGATCTTCTGGCGCTCACCGTCGACGAGGTGCGGGAGTTCATTGGACGCGACGACTTGCCCAGCTCCGCCGGTCGCCTGCGCACGGAGATCGAGCGGCGGCTGGATGCGCTGCGGACGGTGGGTTTGGGCTATCTGGCACTGAACCGGCCCTCGCCGACCCTTTCGCGCGGGGAGTCACAGCGAGTTCGTCTGGCCGTGGCGCTCACCAGTCGCCTGGAGGACATGCT
The DNA here is from genome assembly GCA_964423545.1 of uncultured Anaerolineales bacterium. Classification (GTDB taxonomy): domain Bacteria; phylum Chloroflexota; class Anaerolineae; order CG2-30-64-16; family CG2-30-64-16; genus JALOOE01. Next base: position 19,925 of record CAYRFV010000057.1, read on the forward strand.
GCATGTGCTGGACGAGCCGACCGTCGGCCAGCACCCTGCGGACGTGGCAAGGCTGGCGTCCGCGTTCCGCCGCCTGACTGGGCCGGTCATCTTCGTCGAACACGACCGGCTCGCGGCCGGCCAGGCTGACTGGGCCATCGATCTCGGACCAGGCGCCGGCGCGCAGGGCGGACGAGTCGTCTTCGCAGGAACACCGGCTGATCTGTGGCGGGAAGATTCAGCGACAGGCCGACACTTCAGTCTGCGAGAACGCGTCGCCATTCCTGCTTCCCGATCCGGGCCGATATCCTTCCTCACCGTGCGCGGCGCCCATCTCCGCAACCTGCAAGGGATCGATGTAGCGATACCGATCGGCCGTCTCACCGTGATCACCGGCGTCTCCGGCTCGGGCAAGAGCACTTTCGTGGAGGACGTGCTGGTCGCCTCACTGATTCGGGGGGAGCCGATCGGGTGTCGGGCCGTGGATGGGGCGCAGATCAGGCCGGTGTTCGTCGATCAGAGCCCGATTGGAGTGAACCCGCGCTCGAATCCGGCAACCTACACCAGGCTTGCCGACATCCTGCGCGATCTCTTCGCCGCAGGGACGGGGCTCTCTCCGTCCCATTTCTCCTTCAACCGGCCGGAGGGAGCGTGCCCGGCGTGCGAGGGCATGGGCGCCCAAGAAGTACGGATGCGTTACCTGCCTTCCACCTGGATCCCATGCGGCGAATGTGAGGGCAAGCGCTTTTCGGACGCGGTTCTGGCAGCGAAAATGGCATTCGATGACCGCGCGCTATCGATCGCGGATGTTTTCGGGATGACCGTGGCCGACGTTTCGGAGCTGCTGAGCCGCGAAACCCGGCTGCCCCCCCGCGAGGATCTCGCCGCCCGGAGCATCCTGGCAGCGCTGAACGACATCGGGCTGGGCTATCTCACCCTCGGCCAGCCCTCCCCCACGCTCTCCGGCGGCGAGGCGCAGCGAGTGAAGCTGGCACGCTACCTGGGCAGGCGCTCCCTGGCCGGGCAGATGCTCGTGCTCGATGAGCCCTCGACCGGGCTGCACCCTCACGACCTGGCCGGCCTCCTGACAGTGCTGGACCGCCTGGTGCGCGCGGGGGCGACGGTCGTGGTGGTCGAGCACAACACTGATGTCATTCGCGCTGCGGATTGGGTCATCGACCTGGGCCCCGGCGCCGGCGCAGCCGGCGGGCAACTGCTCTATTCCGGTCCGCCTGACGGCCTGCCCGGCGCGCCCGCATCACTCACCGGAAAGGCGCTCAGGGAAGAATCCGATGTCGTGCGAGACAGAGCGGATCGAAGCCGGAACGCAGGAGACACACGGCGAAGCAGCAGCGATGAAGAAGGAGCGAGCGGTCGCATCCCATTGTCCGCCTCTCCGGCTCAGCCGGGGCCCCAGCCATCATCCACCGGCCGCCAGCCGCCCTCCTTCATCTCCATTCGCGACGCCCGGGCAAACAACCTCAAAGGAGTGGACGTCGACTTCCCGAAGGGGAAGCTGACGGTCGTCACCGGGATCTCGGGCTCGGGCAAGTCGAGCCTGGTGAGCGATGTGCTGGAAGCGGAAGCCCGCCGTCGCTTCCTGGAGATGCTCTCCATGTACGAGCGCCAGGGCGCGCACGAGGGTCCTGAAGCAGCCGTTGGGGGTGTCACTGGCCTGGGCGTCGCGGTGGCGGTGGGTCCGGAACGCCTGGTCTACAACCGTCGCGCGACGGTTGGCACGGCGACGGAGCTGTCGCACCACCTCGCCGTTCTGCTTGCGATGATCGGCCAGCGTTCCTGCCCGGAATGCGGCGCTCGGATGGTGCGCGGCGACAGATGGCTGTGCCCGGCATGCGATGCAAGCGCAGCGTTGGCAAGCTCGCGTCACTTCCTGTCGTCGACCTACGCCTCCGCCTGCCTCACCTGCCACGGGGTGGGCGCCCTGCAGACGCCGAATCCGGCCAAGCTGATCATCCACCCGGAGCGCCCACTGTGCGCGGGAGCGATGTATTCTCCCGGATTCTTCCCCAAAGGATATCTCGGCGAGCCATACAACCACGGTTACTACCTGGTGCGCGCCATCGCCGAACGCTACGGGTTCGATCCGGATCGAACGCCGTGGAACCAGATGTCGCCGCAGGCGCAGAACGCGTTTCTCTTCGGCGATCCTCAGCCGATCCAGGTGACTGCGGAGGGACGATCCGGGCGACGCACGACCTTCACGACCGCGTTCCCCGGATTCTACGGGTGGGTGCGCGATTGGGACGTCGGCGGCACATACACCGACACCGTGACGTGTCCGGAGTGCGGCGGCAGCAGGCTAAGGCGGGAGTATCTGGCGGTGACTCTGGACGGACGGAACATCCATGAACTCAGCACCCTGCCGCTATCGATGCTCGCCCAGGCGCTTGACGGCGTCACCCTGCCGCCACCCGTCCTGGCGGCCGTTCGGGCCAGCCTGGAAACCGCTCGCCGCCGACTGCGCTTCCTCACCCAGGTCGGCCTCGGCTATCTGCACCTCGATCGTGTTGCGTCCACTCTGTCGGCAGGCGAAGCGCAGCGCGCGCGGCTGGCCAGCCTCCTGGGCAGCGGACTGACATCGCTGACGGTCTTGCTCGATGAGCCAACGCGTGGGCTGCACCCGGCCGAGGTCGACGCGCTGTTGTCTGCACTCAAAGCGTTACGCGACGAAGGAAACACCGTGATCGTCGTCGAGCACGACCCTCTGATCATTCGCTCCGCCGACTACCTGTTGGAGTTGGGTCCCGGCGCAGGGGCGTCCGGCGGGGAGGTCGTGGCGCAGGGGGCGCCGGCTGACTTCGTCGCGTCGAAAGCGGTGACTG
>CAYRFV010000058.1:0-17481 GCA_964423545.1 uncultured Anaerolineales bacterium
ATCTATCCAACTGCCTCAGCACCTTCAGTGCAGCGGCCGCATCCGCCTCGAAGCTGTCGGTTCGCGCCTCCACGCTCATCCGGCCCTCGTAGCCGATGGTCTTGAGATTGGCGAAGAACGGCAGAAAGCCCGGCTCGACGGCGACAGGGTAGGTGCGCGCAGGCGCCGTGGAGATGTGCGTGTGCCGGATCGCGCCGCCTGCCTCCAGCACGATGTCGGGCGATTCGTTCTCAAGGGCCATGTGATAGTAGTCGATCAGCAGCTGAATGCTGGGTCGATCGATCTCGCGCGTTAGTCTGAGTCCCTCGGCGCCGTTCAGCACGATGTTGGCCTCCTTCCTGTTGAGCGGCTCGATCACGATGGTGATGTCGTGCTGGCTTGCCACGGGCGCAGCGATGCGCATCGCCTGAATGATCTGCTCCCAGGCCCGCGCATAGGGAAACCCCTCCGGCACATTCTTGGCCCCCGAGCTGCCGAAGACGATCACCTTGGCGCCCAGTTGAGCTGCCCGGCTGATCGCCCGACCGGTGTACTCCTCAACCTGCGCCCAGTCCACATCAGGCCCGGTCAGTCGCACCGTGCGCGGGTAGAAGATGCAGCACGCCTCGCACGGTATGCCCGCGGCTCCGAATCGCTCGGCGATCGCGAGAAACTCATCCTCGGGCAACACCGCCAGCGGCGCCAGGTAGAGCTCGACATAATCGTATCCGAGTCGCGCCAGGTGCTCGATACGTTCCGTCGCGGTCGCCTCGATGCAACAACCGAATTTCATGCCGCCTCCTCTTGTGATCTCAATGCCTGCCGAATGCATTGAACGGGTTGTCCTCTGTCAATCGCTTGAGAGTTGCATCGTCCAGCCCGGCTTCCTTCAGGCGGGGGATGAACGCTTGGGTGAGGTGGGTGAACGGCCTCGGGGTGCCACCCTTCGGTTTGGCCGGGTCATACCAGCCGCGGTCGTGGCTGAGCAGCAGCCGATCACCGAGGCCTGCGTCGAGCAAGCCCTTGATCCAGCCGACATACGCCGCATCTTTCCAGTCGCTGCTGCCGATGTCGTCATACTCGACATAAGCTCCCCGGCGGGCCACCTCTAGATGCCACTCGAAGTCAGGTTCGGCTTGGGCATGGATCCAGATGAAGCGTCCGGGTGAGTAACCGGCGTTCTCGATGATATTGAGTTGCTCAGTCACCACGCGTCCGCGTACGCTGTGGCTGCCGATGACGGCATTCGTCGCCCGGCCTGCAACCGCCGCGGCACGCAGCACTTTGGCCTCCGTCTCCGTGATGGCGAAATCGCCAGCACTGAGCTTGATCCAGCCGGCCTTCACTCCGCTCGCCGGGCCATCCGGATTGCCATCCCGGATTTCGCCGGTCAGCTCACCGATCATCCACTCGGCAAGACGTTGGGCGCTCGCTTCGTGCACCCATGGCGGAATCCATGGCTCGCGATAGACGCCGGTAGGCACAATCAGGGGAAAGCTGGTCGCCTTGGAGACTGCCTTGAGGATGTCGGCGCGGCGACCGACGCCGATCGGGCTGCTCTCGACCAGCGCCGTGACTCCCGCGCGGCGTGCCTTCTCCAGTTCGGGCGCCATGAGCGCAATCACGTCCTGCGGCTCGGCTTGAGCATAGCCGGGCTGATCCCAAGTGCGCAGATCGACGAAGATGTGCTCGTGCGGTAGGATCACACCGAGCTCACCGCGTTGCCGCGGGCCGAGCGTCGTGATCAGCCGCGCGACGCTGCTCTCCTGAGTGGGCGCTGCAGGAACGGGTTGGCAGGCTGTGACCATCGCGACCGCTGTGGCCGCCAGGCTCGCCTGCAGTGCCTGGCGACGAGTCAGCGTCCTGGCATGCTGTGTCGGAGGAATCAAGTGCGTCTCCGTCATGTGCGATCACCTGGCATGCGTTCTGGCTTCCGCTCCGGCCAGGCTTTCCAGCACGGTGATGACAGCCGTGTGGTCCAGTTCTCCCTTCCCACCGGCGAGCAGGGCGGCAAACAGCTCGTGCACCAGGCTTGTGACCGGCAGCGGTACACCGTAGTCGTTCCCGGTCTTCAGGATGTTGTTGAGATCCTTGAAGTGGAAGCGCGCCTTGAAGCCGGGCTTGAAATCCCCCTGCACCACCTTGGGACCGCGCACATCCGAGACGCGCGATTGGGCGTAACCGCCGCTGAGCACCTTGTGGATGATGGCCGGATCCACGCCGGCCTTGGCGCCAAGAACGAGCGCCTCGGCCATTCCGACGATGTTGAGCGCAACCTGAATCTGGTTGCACGCTTTGACGATCTGGCCAGCGCCGTTGGGCCCGCAGAGGGTGATCGTCTTGCCGAGCTTCTCGAAGATAGGCTGCATGGCCGTAAAGTCCGCCTCCGCACCCCCGACCATGATGGACAGGGTCGCATTGATGGCGCCGACCTCGCCGCCGCTGACGGGCGCATCGAGGCAGCGTCCGCCTCGCCCAGCCAGCGCCTGAGCGACCTTGACCGCGACGGTGGGGGCGATCGAGCTCATGTCGGCGTAAAGCGCGCCTGGCCGAATCCCCTCGATGAGTCCGCCCGGCCCGAGTGCGACCGCTTCGACGTCGGGTGAGTCGGGCAGCATGGTGATGATCACCTCGCTGCGCTGTGCGACTTCCTGCGGCGAGTCGGCCGCGGATGCGCCAGCGGCCACGACTGCGGCGACCGCTTCCCGGACGACATCATGTACGACGAGTGGGTAGCCGGCCTTGAGCAAGTGTCCCGACATGGGACGGCCCATGATGCCGATACCGATGAATCCGATGGTGGGTGGTGTCATGGTGAACTCCGTTCCCCAGGCTGCGACGAGGATAGACCCCTGTCACAAAGCCGATGGCGCCAGGAGCAGTAGGGAGCCGGCCCCTGGCGTCCCAGCGTCCTGACGGTGCAGCGGGCTGATCACTATTTGATCGCCTCTCGGACATCCTCCGCGATCTGTGGGCCGGTGAGCCGATGCAGCGCCAGCAGCTCGTCTGCAAGGCCTGATTCTCCGAACCGATCGCGCACTCCGAGCCGGAGCAGTCGCGGTGCGCGGATGAGCCCCGTGATGCATTCGGCAACAGCGCTTCCCAGTCCCCCGATGATGCTGTGTTCTTCGACGGTGACAAGCAGCGGAAACCGTGCTGCCGCGTCGCTGATCGCCGCCTCATCCAGCGGTTTCACGGAAGAAACGTTGACCACGCGCGCCTCGATGCGGTCGCGAGACAGCAGATCGGCAGCTTCCAAAGCCTTCCAGGTCATGTGCCCGGTGGCGAAAATGGCAGCATCCGCGCCCTCGCGCAGAGTGGCGGCTTTGCCGATCTCGAATCGGTAGTCGGGGCCGAACAGGTCGGGGACAGGGTAACGGCCCAGGCGCATGTAGACGGGGCCGGGCCAGTCCGCGATGGCGGCGGTCGCCAGTCGCGTCTCCACCGCATCGGCCGGCGACACCACCGCCATGCGCGGCAGGCTGCGCATCAGCGACAGGTCCTCCAGCGACTGGTGGCTTGCGCCGTCCGGTCCCTGTGTCAGTCCGGAGCTGGAGCCGATCAGCTTGACAGGAAGTCCGGGGTACGCGATCTGCGTGCGGATAGGCATGTAGCCGATGCCGGTGATGAAAATGGCGAAGCTGTTGGCGTAAGGAATCAGCCCGGAAGCGGCCATCCCTGCCGCCGTGCTGACCATGTCCGCTTCCGAAATGCCGATGTCCACGAAGCGATGCGGGAAGGCGTCACGAAAGAGCACAGATCGCGTCGAGTTATACAGATCGGCATCCAGCACCACAACATCCTGCCGCCGCGCCCCCAACTCTCGCAGCGCCTCTCCGTAGGCGGATCGGGTCTCGGTAAGTGCTGCCATCTATGCCTGTCCTGCCAGTGCGCACTTCAGTTCGTCTAGCGCCTGCTGAATCTGCGTTTCAGTCGCCACGGCGTTGTGAAACTTCGCCTGCCCCTCGAAGAACGAGACACCCTTGCCTTTGACGGTATCGGCGATGATCACGGATGGTCGCTCCTGCTCCGCGGCCCAGTCGAGCGCATCGCAGATCGCTGCGAGATCGTGACCGTCGATCTGCCGCGCATTCCAGCCGAAGGCGATCCACCGATCGGGCAGCGGATCGAGCGACTTGCCGCATGCCGTTTCATCCATGGCCTTGAGCCGGTTACGGTCGATGATGGCCACGACATTCGCCAGGCGCTGCCGGGCCGCCGTCATCGCCGCCTCCCAGACCTGGCCCTCGTGCAGCTCACCATCGCCCAGCACACAGTAGACGCGGCAGTCGCGTCCCTGGATGCGCCCGGCGAGCGCGAGCCCATTGGCGTAGGACAGGCCCTCTCCGAGTGCGCCGGTGCAGCCCTCGATGCCGGGCGTGTGGTGCATGGCGGGGTGGCCCTGCAGTCGGCTGCCCAGCCGCTTGAGCGTGGCCAACTCCTCGACCGGGAAGACGCCGAGCAGCGCCAATGCCGCATACTGTGCAGGGGCGGCATGGCCCTTGCTCATGATGAAGCGGTCGCGTTCGGGCCAGGCAGGGTTCGCCGGGTCGAAGCGCATCTTGTAGAAATACAGCGCCGCCACAAGGTCAGTCGCGGAAAGGGAGCCTCCGAAGTGCTGTGCTTTGTTCGGCCCCATCATCGCGACGATGTGCCAGCGCATTTCCGCCGCTCGGCGGCGAAGTGTGCTGAGTTGGGACGAGGTTGCGGACATGTGGACCCCCGCCGGCATGACGCCGAGTGGGTGACAGGCTGATCTCGGCTCAACCAGGTTGGCGTCGCCTTATCGCTGTCGCTGATCGCGGCCGACTTCGTCCAGCAGCGGCCGCATATGCTCGACCGTGCGGAGCGCGGCGGTCTGGGGGTCGGGCTTGGCCATGAATTCGCCCGACAGGAAGCCATCGTATCCCATGCCGGCCAGCGTGCGCACCACACCCGCGAAATCGATATGTCCCGCGCCGGGATGCCACCGGTTCGAGTCCGACAAATGAAAGTGAAAGAGGCGAGGACCGACCAGCCGGATGCTCTCTTCGATGGACGGCTCCTCGATGTTCATGTGAAAGGTGTCGAGGATCAGGCCCACATGGTCGAAGCCGACGCGCTCGAGCAATGCCAGTCCGTCACGCGCCGAGTGGATGAAATCCGCCTCAAAACGGTTGATCGGTTCGATGACGAGGCGCACGCCTGCGCGCCCGCTGACGGCCGCACACTCCCTGAGCGCCTCAATCAGCCACGCCATCGCCTGCTCGTGTGAGACGCCTTCGACCCACTTGCCGCGGATCAGCCCAAGCATGACCATCGTATTCATCTTCGCTGCCAGCGCAATGTGCTGGCTGATTCGCTCGACGGCCGCTTGGCGCACCTTGGGGTCCGGGCTGGTGAACGACAGCTCCTCTTCGATCCATGCCTGTCCCGTGCTGATCACCGGGCAGGACAGCCCATGCTGCGCCAGCATGGCGCTAAGCGCCGCAGGATCTATCGCTTGTGGATCGCGAATGCCCAGTTCGACGCCATCGTAACCCATCCGGGCCAGCCGGCCCATGTTCTGCTCCAAGTCGCCGACGAATGCCACATCGCCGTAGCGGGTCGGTTGCGCTGAGATCACCAGGGAAAGCTTCACCGCGCCTCCTCCGATGGTGCGAATCGCCTACGAATCGCCTACGTACTGAAGAGGTCGGCCGCCAGTTCGCACAGGTAGTGAGTGATCCGGTCCTGGTATTCGCGGTGGAACGCAGCGGGCAGCCCGTACAGCCGTTCCCGGTTGAGGTACTGGCCCTTTGCGTCTCTGCGGCCGACAAAGCCGAAGCCGAAGTTGTGGAAGATCGGATCCACCGGCGACGGCGCGCTGGCGGGCCCGCTCTCATACTCCCGAATGCAACTTGCGGCGAAGGTGGACCCGGCTGCCGCCTCGCGGCGCGCATAGGCCAACGAATCCTCCCACCACTCCTGGAACAGCGCTTCATGCAGGTCGCGCACCGTCTCAGCGAAAATGATCTGAGGCTGCGGCGCGATTTTGAAGTGGTTGCGGCCGTGGGTCGCGCGGCCGATCACGCGTCGCGTCGCCGCGCTGAGGTCGTCGCCGGAATGGAAGTCCAGCAGAATCCCGAACTCGTCCGCCATCCGGTACTGCGAGGTCACTCGCGTCTCCAACTCCGCCAGACCGGCGGGACACCGGTAGTCGACCCCCTTCTCCACGCCGAAGTTGGGCGCGACGTGGGTGAAAGGCAATCCACGTCGTTGAGCTTCCAGGAGCACAAAGGCCAACTCTGTGTTGTAGGTGATGCTTTCGCACGTGCCCACATCCGGCGAGCGCTCATCGATGGCGAACTCAAGATCGAACGGAATGCCTTGCTTGAGCGAGCGCACGAAAGCGGTGAGCTCCTCGGCTGCCGACAACGCCACCCAATATTTGCCGACCAGGCGACCCAGCATGGCCGGATCGGGTCTGTAGTCGATGCCGCCGATGCGCCGGCCTTCTCGGTGGTAGGCCACCACGGTCTGTCGCTCCGAGGGGGTGGGTAGATTCGACAAGTACGCTTCGGCGGCCGCCGGCGATTCGACCCACAGCGCCGAATAGTCCAGCACTCCGGACACGTCGAGGGTGAAGAAGGAGTAGTAGCGAGCACACTCGATGACGTGTTTGGCGCGGGCCATGCCGTTCGCGCCGGGCATCACCTTGATATGATCTGCATCGGCGCCATAGCGGAAGGCGCCCTCGCTCTGCAGGGCAGCCAGCACGCCATAGGTCCACAGCCCCTCGAAGGTGCTGCCCGTGTGGCCGGAATCCACGGCGCCGAAGCCGGGGTAGTAGATCGCTTCCGGAGGTTGTCCGGCCAGGATATTCTCCAGCAGTTCGAGTTCGCGCACCGAATTCTGGATCGTGTTGGCGGCGAAGCCGGCCGTAACCATCGCCCGGTAGCTGCCGGGGAACATGGCGGCGCTCATGCGCGAGCCTGCGCCGATGCGCGGGATGGCGCCGAGCGCCTGCGGCCCCTTGTCTGGACGGATCGTCCGGCAGTAGAGATCGAGGGTCGCAGCATCGGTGCGGTAGGCGCGCGCCTGGCGGTCTGCGCTGAGCGCGAGGGTGGTCATGGGGGCGCCCAGACTGGCTTCACTGCCGGCTGGGCATACCTCGATGAAAACCTGCTGGCCGTCTCCGAACCCTACCAGAGCGAACGCGCTCCGCTCGAAGCGCCCGACCGATCCGGGGTATGCGGTGATGTGTGGGGCAGCGAACGCTGAGCCTGTCGCCAGCGCGTCCCATGCGCCGGCGTCCAGTCCCCTGAGCGCCTCGGCCGCGGCCTGTTCATCCCATGTGGCGCTATCCAGGACGGCCGGACACCGTGCCGGATCGATCTCGATGTTGCCGAATCTCATGGTTCAACTCCGATGCGTTTGCGCTGAGCCGCAGCCGCGAAGGTGTGCAGGACCCTCGCGGCGGGAAGTCACAACATGGCGATGCCGCCGTTGATGTCGAGCGTGGCGCCGGTGATGAAGGCTCCGGCATCGGAAGCCAGGTGGAGCGCTGTGGCCGCGATCTCTTCGGCGCGCCCCAGGCGACCAAGCGGAATCTGCCGCCGCAGCAGCTCGCGGCTTTCGGATGGCCAGTCAGCCGTCATGGGGGTGTCGAGCGGTCCGGGCGCGATGCAGTTGGCGGTTCCACCGCTGGGGGCCAGCATCCGGGCCAGCGCCTTGGTCATGCTGATGACGCCGCCCTTCGAGGCGGAGTAGTGCAGGCCCACTGTGATGCCGCCCGTGCGCCCGGCCAACGACGCGAGGTTGATGATTCGGCCATGGCGGCTGGCCTGGAGGTGGGGGAACGCAGCCTGGGCGCAGAGGAACGGCCCGGTCAGGTTCACCGCCAACACGCGATTCCACTCTGCAAGACCGATCTGCGCGACCGGCGTGAGCGGGCAAATCCCGGCGCTGTTCACCAGGATGTCCAGCCCGCCGAAGGCAGCGGCCGTAGCGGCCACGACGGATGCAACGCGCTCGGGGTCGCTGACATCGAGCGCCAGCGCCAGCGTCCTGCCGCCGGTCTCTGCAATCTCATCGGCGACGCGATGCGCGGCGCGATCATTCAGGTCGGCCACCACCACGGCCGCGCCTTCGCTTGCAAAAGCGACGGAGATCGCCTGCCCGATGCCGGAGGCGGCGCCCGTAACCAGCGCGATGCGGCCTTCAAGCAGCTTCACCGAGAGTTCTCCCGTGGTCAGTCGCATCACACCGGGTTGTACGACTCGAGGAGCCGCCAGCCGGATTCGACAAACTGGGTCAGCGTGCGTTGCGTCAGGCCAAAGGCCATGAACTGCTCGGACGGCATGCCGTCAGGTTCATAGGAGCGCACGAATTCTGGCAGATGACGCAGGCGCTCGATGACGTCGGCCGGAACCGGCGCATCGATTCCCGACTCGCGCGGCACGCCCGGTTGCAGCAGCGTTGCCTGGATGGTCGGGTGGATCGACATGATCAGATCGGCGCCGGCCAGCCCGAGCATGTGGTGGTTGCCTCGCAACGCCGCGATCAGCAGGGTGGCCTCGTAGCCTCGCTCCTTGTAGATGGCGTAGGCGCGCTTGACGGTCGCGAGCCCGGCCTGCCGAAGGTCGGCCTCAGTCAGGCCCGCGCGTTGATCGAGCGCGATGTCGCGCAGGTAGTCGTCAAGCCGGCCGATCATCATGACGGAGAAGCAGCGTCCCGTCCGTTTCCCGGCATTGCGAGCGCGAGCGAGGCCGCGACGATACCGCTCTGCGATGGCGATGACCTGCGGTACGGTGAAGCTGACGGTCAGGGTGACGGTGATTCCCTCGGCGACGCATTCCTCCAGCACATCCAGCCCCGCCGCAGTGGCGGGCAGCTTGACCGCAATATTGGGAGACCACGCGCTGAGCCGATGCGCCATCGCCAGCATCTGCTCACGGTTTCCCGCTTGGACGGGATTGACTTGCGCGCAGACATAGCCCTGTTTACCGCCCGTGTTCTCATAGATCGGCAGCAATCTGCCTGCAGCATGCTGCACCACCACCTGCATCCACGCCTCGGCGCGCGCCTCTATGGTCAGGCTCGGAGGGAGAGCGCTGCGTTCCTGCGCCCAGCGCGCCGGATGGGCGCGCAACGCCAGGTTGCTGAGAAAAGGATTGGTCGTCACCCCCACAGCGCCGTGAGCCAGGCCACGGCTCAGCTCATCGGGATCGGCCGAATCATGCCACCATGCGGTCGGCGTCGCCTGTCCCAGCCATTGCAGATAGCTTGTCTCTGTCATCGGGGTCTCCTGCGGTGGTTGCCAGCGATTCGTAATGGGCGCTCTCGAAGGCGCATGTCATGACGAGCGGAGGCTCAACCGCCGAACGTCTTGCGCATGGTCTCGCAGTAGTACTGCACATTCTCCCACTTGGCATCCGGCGCAATGCGGTGGTCGGGGCATGGGATGTAGCCGCCGAGGTCGACCAGGGGCTTCAGCCGCTCGACCTCGGCATCGATCGCCGCATAGTCGTAGGCGAACACTTTCTTGTCCATGCCGCCGATGCCGCGCAGCTCCCGCCCGTATTTTTCGCGCCACGGCGCGATGCTGGCGTGCCAGGTGCCCACTTCGATCGGAAACATCGTGTTGACGCCATTCTCGATCCAGGTCGGAATCAATGCGTCGATCTTGCCATCGCAGTCCAGCGACACGATGGAGATGCCATGCTTGTGGAGCAGATCGGTGATGCGACGATAGTGCGGACCGACCTTCTGCTTGAAGATGCGCGGGCTCACCAGCGGCCCGCTGCGGAAGCAGATATCCTCCCAGAAATGGCCGAAATCCCAGTTGTCGCCGTAGGTCTCCAGCGCCTTCTCCGTGGCCCAATAACAGAGATCGGCGAACGTCACGATCATTTCGTCAAAGAGAACGGGATCATCGGCCTGCAAGTAGGACAGGTTGACCATGCCGACAATATCGCGGATGCGGCCATACAGGCTGCCGCACATCAGGCCGATCGGCCGGTCCCGATCGGTGCGCTGCACCTCGGCGGTGATCTGGTTAATATGCTCGCGGAACCGGGCGCGCGGTGCATCCTCGGCCTGGCCGCGCTGTAGATCCGCGATGACCGGTTCGGGCCGGAGAATACGCTTCTCATCGGGGAGCATGCGCGGCTTGAAGAGCGCATCCCACTCTGTGCGGCCTTTGAAGAGATGGTCGATCTCGGTCGGGATGCCGGTCGCATCATCTTTCTGCAAGATCACTACACCGTCGCTATTGACCTCCTTGCGCGTGCCGTCCGGCATCACTTCGAGCACCCTGCGCTCGAAAGGCGGCAGCAGGTTGGTGTAGACGCCAAAGACCCGATACCAGTTGAGGTCAAAGCCCAGCTTGCTGCCGATCTCAAAATCAACGGCATTGCCGTCCCCCCACTGCCGGGCCTGCTCTGCGGTGATGTGGCCCTCCGCGGCCCACTTGGCGAGCGTCTCGTTCCAGAAGCCGAAATGGACGACGGGCAACCGATCGTAGGACTGGTAGTTCAGGATCGCCATCGCGCGTGTGCGGTTATCCATGGAGCACCTTTCCTGTCAAGTGGGCTTGGGCGCGCTGCCGTCAGGCGCGGCCCATCAGGCGCCGAAACTAGGCGCTGCTGCCGCGCAGCGTGAGCAGTCGAGGCAAGCGGCGGACCAACGCGGCGGTGATGACCAGCAGTTCCAGGCCGATCATCACCGCTGCGAAAGTCATCGCCAACTGCATGATCTGGTCTTCGGGCACGACCGGCATGAGCGGAGGCAGCGGCGCATTCTTCAGGCCGGCGATGCGAAAGAACGGGGAGAAGAGCCGCGCCGCGATGGTGCCGATGATTGCGCCGCCGGCGGCGCCGTAGGCGGTGATCGTAATGTACTCCAGGAACACCTGGCCAAGGATCTGTCGCCGCTGAAGACCAATGGCGTGCAGCACGGCGAAGCTGTGCAGTCGCTCGTTCAGCGAGGCGTAGGTGTTGATCAGCAGGCCGGCTAACGCCATGGCCGAGGCTGCCAGGAAGCCGATCGTGAGGGTGCCGAACACGCCGACGCGTTCCGTCTTCGCCTTCTCCTCGCTGATCAGGGCGCCCGCATCCTGCAGGCCGGCCGCCGCGATGCCCATGTCTGACATGGCTTTGAGTGTGTCGGTGGCGGGTTCACCGGCCTTCAGCTTCAGCCAGATCTGGTGCTCCGTCGGCCCGCCGGTCAGAGAGAAGAGGTAGTCGAGGTTGGTGATAGCCACCGGCTGGTCGGGATAGACGGTGGGGAAGTACTTGTAGGTGCCAACGATGGTGAAGCGCGGCTGATAGCCGCCCGAACCGCCCATGCTCACCTGGGCCTGCAGCGGATCGCCGATCTTGAGCTGTGTGTTCGCCAGGATCTCCTCGGACAAGAGGATGGCATCCGGTCGCGAAGCCAGTAAGTTCATCAAGCCACCCAACGACTCTGCTGCGAAGTCGCGCCGGAACCAGGCTACGGAGGGGAAGGCGACCCGGTCGATGCCCAGCAATCGGCCGTTGACCGGCCGGTTGCCGCTCAGCGTGGCGCGCACGCGATAGTCGCCCACGCGCGTGCCCGCAGCGACGCCTGGCATCTGCACGAAGTCCTCGAGCGGGATCACCCACGCGTCCTGCGGCGAAGTCGAGGAGGCGCCAAAAGCGCTGTCGCCCTGGCTCTCTGGAACGGGACGGAAGCTCAGGTCGGTGCCGGCTCTGTAATACATGCGATCCGTCAACCATTGGTCCAGGCTGGCGGCCAGGGCGAAGGTGTAGATCCCCAATCCGAGACAGATCATGATGAGGAGCAGCGGGTTGACGTAGCTCTGGGTCTGGCGTCCAAGCTGGCGCAGCGCCAGGTGCGGCGTGACCCACGGCAGCAGCCCCGAGATCCAGTCCAGCACGCGCATGAGCAGGGGAAAGATGCGCATCGCGAGCAGTGCCAGCGTCAGGATGAAAAGCGCGGGGACAAGCACGAGCAACGGATCACGAAAGAGGTCGCCGGGCCGATCGTTGACCAGCATCGCCAGCGAGCCGCGCTTATTCAACTGGTCGTAGGCATAGATCGTTGGCAGGATCAACAGCAAGTCGAGGTAGTAGCGGTACCAGAATGGTGCTTTCAGGGGGCGCGAGTACTCGCGCTCCGCCTCGACGACGCTCTGTTGGCCCGCGCTCCAGGCCGGGACGAGCCGGGCGATCAGCGAGACCACGAGCGCCAACACGACCAGCCGGACGTCGAGCCCCTGCAGCGAGATGGGCATCAGGGGCCGTGGCTCAAAGGTCAGGAAGCTGGCGGTTTGGCTCATCAGTTGGGCGATCGCCAACCCCATCGCCAGGCCAGCCGGGACCGCAAGCACGAAGATCAGCAGTTGCTCCACCAGGGTCAGGCTGAGGATCGATCCGACGCTGACCCCGCGGCTGACCAGGATGGCAGTCTCACGACGCTGCCACCGCGCGACGATGGCCGAGGTGAGCACGAGGAAGTAGATCAGGAAACCGAGCGCTGGCAAGTTGAAGCCCAGCAACAGAAGGGTCAGCGTCTGATTGCGGACGACGAAGTTCTCCATCGGTTTGATCGGAGACACATCCAGCTTGGCGCCCGGCGCGAACTGGTCGATGACGTTCATGGCGCGCTGAAACCCGTTCAGATAGGACTGGGAGTGCGCGGGGTTCAGCGCCCTGTCGTCAAGGATCAACTGCCAGGCGGCGTAGCGCGTGCCACCGGTTACAAGCGGCTGCACCCGTGCGATGTAGTCGTCCCGCCGCACGATGAACGCATCGTTGAGCGCGAGGGTGGGATCGGTGAACCAGTAGGTGTCTTTAGGGTTCTTCGCCGTCCAGAAACCGCGCACCCGCACCGGCAGCCGCTCGGAGACCATGGTCACGCCGACCGAGTAACGATCGCCGACATTCATGCCTGCGGTCGCTGCGAAATCGTTCGGCACCCAGATGTCCAGGGCATCCGCCGATGGCGGGCTATCCAGCGGATCGCCGACGATGTTCAGGCGCTCCTGCACGCCCTCGATGTAAGCCAGGTTCGCATTGCCCAGATACCGGGCGCGATCCGTGCTCCCGCTGTCGCCGGGCTGCGCCTGGAGCATCAGGCCACCGCTTTCGACCATGAGGTGCGCCGACTCCAACGGTAGACCGATCTCGGCGGCCATGGTGCCGACGACATGGGAGGTCAGTTTCTCTGCGGCCTCCAGGCTCAGAGGCGCCTCGGCGCTGGGCATCATGTAGATGCGCATCGAGAACGGTGGACGGCCGGTCGACTGGGTCAGCTTGGCGAACTCCGTTGCAAGCACGACACGATCGACGGCCTGGGCAAAGAAACCGGCGCTTGTCACCAGCCCCACGGCAAACGCCACAGCGAGCAGGGCCAGCAGCGACAGCTCGGGCCGGTAGAAGATGCGTTTGCGTGCCAGACGGAGGAGCGCCAGAAGTTGCAGGAATGGTTGGACGATGGTCAACCAGAAGGGCCGCTTGGGTCTCATGATTCGATTGCACCGGCAAGTCACTTGTGAGATGCGTAGGTGGTCCAGGGCCGAATCGGAGCGGACTCTCTACACGTTCCTACTATAGCAGCATGCAGGGGGATCGGCAAGCCCAAGGAGTGTGTGTTGCGGAGCGCAAGATGCCCAGCACAACGTGCATTGCTCCGCAGCTCGCCCATGATCCCTTTCGGTTTCTCGTCAGCCCACCACATGGATCCAGCGCCCGGACCGAACGCGCCACAGCGAAATGAAGAACTTGGAGAGTTCGTCGCTCATGGCCAGAATGTAGACATACAAGGCGGGCAAGTGCAGAACGAACGCGCCCGCAAGCGCCATCGGCACCCCAAGCAGCCACATCGGCGCCACATCGGCGACAAAGGCGAAGCGCGTGTCCGCGCCGCTGCGCATGATGCCGACGATCATGACCATGTTGCTGGCCTTCGCCCAGAGGATGCATGCCATCGCGATCAGGATCGCGTGCGCCAACGCACGCGTCTCTGGTGCGATCTTGAAAAGACTCAGGATCGGACCGGAGGCGACCAGCACGAATAGGCCGGCCAGGATCCCCATCATGAACGCCAAACGCACGAAGCGCCCGGCGTACAGGGTGGCTTGCGCGAGCTCTCCTGCGCCGATCCGATTCCCGATCATGATCGCCGCCGCGTTGCCCAGGCCGATGAATGCGACAAACGCCAACCCTTCGATGGTGCTGGCAATGTTGACGGCCGCGATCGAATCGGTGCCGATCCGCGCATAGATCGCGTAGTAGGTCGTGATGCCTAACGACCAGGCCATCTCTTCCAGCACGACCGGGGCAGTGGTGCCCAGGAACCGGCGGACGAAGGCCCGGCCAGCGCCGAACAGCTCGCGGGGCCGCGCGGCGGCCGGGGTGCGGCGCGCATAGGTGAGGAACAGCAGCGCAGCGCACTCCAGGTAGCGTGCAACGCACGGCGCCACCGCCGCGCCCACCCCGCCCAGCGGCGGGCGGTCCCGCCACCCGAAAATCAGCACATAGGCAAGCAGGGTCTTCAGGCTCAACGCTGCTACACTGACCGCCGTGGGCAGTCGGACATGTTCGGTGCTGCGCAGCACGGCGGAGAAGATGAAGGTGACTGCGGTGACAACGTAGCTAAGCCCGACGATGCGCAGGTACGCGCTGCCCTGGTCGATCACGGCCGGATCATTCGAATAGAAACCCAGGGCGAGCTGCGGCGCGGCCAGTGCAACAACGGTGAAGGCCAGGCCGGCGGAGACACTGAGCAGCAAGCCGATGCCCATCACCTGGCGAATGCCCACCAAGTCTCGGCGTCCCCAAAACTGCGCCGTATAGATCGCCGACCCGCTGACGATGCCGAACAGCAGCAGGTTCATCAGGAAGAAGACCTGGTTAGCCAGCCCGACCCCGGCCACTGCGGTCTCCCCCAACTGGCCGATCATCAACACGTCGATGGCGTTCAGCAAGGAGAGCGCAAGCTGCTGGATGGTGATGGGCAGGGCGATCCTGATGAGAACGGCAAAGAACTCGCGGTCGCCGAACGCCCCCGTTATCCTCTTCATGCCTCAGCTGATGACCACGGCCGCCGACATCGGCGGGATGGCGATGCCGCCCGAAACAGACAGCCAGGTGGGTTCATCGACGAGTCGGTAACGGCTGAGCGCCTGCCCGCTGTCGAGTGCAATGTCTACCGTCACAGCACGCCGCTCATCGTAGTTGGCTACTACCAGGCCTGTCTTGCCGCTCCGGCGGCTGACGAATACGGCATACGGATGGTGGGGCATGGGACTTGGGCCGGAATCCCCGCGGTCTGACGTCTCATCGGCTCTGCCGGACCGCGTGACCACGGTTGCGCCGACCTTGTCACGGAACTCGCCGTCCCAGAAGTACTCTCGCAACTCCATCCGCAGCGCATCCATCTGCTTGCCATACGCCAGCGTCAGCGGATAGTCCTCAGGCATCCCCTTGAAGTTGTAGGGCTCATAGCTGATGATGTAGCGGTAGAGCAGGCACTGATTGATCATGTTGCGGTCGTCGAAGCCGGTCACTGCGGTCATGAACAGCCCGTCGGGAAACATGTAGCGCGAGAGGGGCACGTGCTGCTTGTTCTCGCTGCGATGATAGGAGAGGTGGTACGCCTCCATCTCCCAGTCATAGCAGGCCTCACCGGCAAAGAGGAAGTCAGGGTTGGCCTGACGGGAGATGCGCTCGAAGCCCTGGATCAGCCGCCGGTCATTGGCGTAGACGGGTGCGCCGGTGCGGTGACCATGTGCTGGATCGAAACAGAGGAGCGCCGGGCTGTGATGCAGGCACTCGTCGAACAAGATGCCGGCGGCGCCCAGCGCCACCGTCTTGCGGAACTCCTCATCGCAGACCCGGAGATACTCGTCGCTCAGGAAACACATGGGAATCAGCCGCTTGGTGTTGATATCGAGAAGCTGTGAGGCAGTCTGGTACTGGTAGCCCTGGTAATGATAGTAATCTCCGTAGGGGTCCTTGATCGCCAGCCGGTGGAGGTCATCGCGGAAACGTTTCGTGGCGCGATCCGCCCACGTGAACTTGGCGAAGAGCACGATCTTGACGCCCTTTGCATGGCACGCGGCGATCGCCTGGCGCAACTCATCGAAGTCGCCCAGTCTTGGATCAGGATCGTGTGACGGATTGCCCTGATCCTGTCCGCCGTCGTTCCAGCCGACGAGCTGGATCGCCTGGATGCCGTGGCGAGCGCACTGCTCTGCCACCTTCGGGAGATCCCGGAACGGCAGGCGCAGCTCATCTTCCGGCGAGTTGATATGGAGTTGGAGCCACGCGTGCGGTTCCCTGGCCCAGGCCGGGGGGAGGGCTGGCTTCATCCACGTATTGCGCCAAGCCTTGTAGATATCCGTTCCCTGCTGCCAGCCGCCCTGGTAGGCTTCCAGGGCAATCGGCGTGAGCGTTCTCGTCTCACCGGGTTGGATGTAGGGCGTATGGATGGCGGCGAAACGGGTCGCCACATCCAGTCCCCCGACTGTGCCGCCGTCCGGGACGCGGTGGTCGATCGAACTGCCGTAGCCCGGGCGCAATTCGGTGTGCCATGCCACCAGCTCCGCGCTGGCCGCGCAGACACCCACATACAGCCCTTGCGTCTCTCCACGCAGTAAGATGAACGGCGCCATCGGCGCGCCAGATGCATGCCCGGCATGGCTGAGCTGTGTCGGGAAGTCCACCCCGAAGTAGCCGCGCATGTTGCTGTACGTGGGCCACAATGGCCATTCCTGCGCGGTGGCGTACACGTACGAGAAGGTCCTGAACCACGCCGAGCCGTTCGGGCGTTGCAGATCGCCGAGGTTGGGGCAGTAGACGTTCTCGATGACGTGGCGCGAGCGGTTTTCGATGGTCATCGCGAAGATCGCCTGCAGATCGGTGAGCGTGACAGAGAGGGTGACCTTGATCGGCAACGATCCGCCGACCTCTGAGATCACGCCGTCCCAGGTCAGGATGGCAGCCTGGCGGTCGTGCGCAAGTTCGAGCGTGGTCAGTCGTTGCTTCTCCCCGAAGACCGGGTTGTTGCGTCGCTCGCCGTGGGCCCGGCCCATGCGCTCGGCGAAGGCGATGTCCACTGGATCGTCGCTGCTCAGCGGCGCCAGCAGCCTGAAAGAGAGACCGAGCTGTGGACGATTCAGGATCTCCCAACCGGTCCGCACCGCCGTGAGCCCTACCAGTGCGCCGGTATCACGGTCGAAGAGAAGACGCAAGTTATCGTTCTGTAACACGACTTGGGCCATGGGTCTTTGCCTTTCTGATCTCCTGCGAAGCGGATTCAGCCGATGGTAGCTTCCAGTCCCATGCGCTCTGCCATGTACACGCAGTGGGCCAGCCGTTCCTGGTCTTGAGATTCTCCCACCAAAGCGTAGGGTCGATCGAGCCACTGGTACTTGGCGCCTGCCGAAGGGTTGTATGGCATCAGGGCAATCCGGTGCAGGCCGGCCTCTTCTACGAAGGTGAATAGCCCCGCTAAGTTGGCCTCGGTGTCGGTGACGCCGGGGATCAGCGGTAC
>CAYRFV010000058.1:17491-22472 GCA_964423545.1 uncultured Anaerolineales bacterium
CCTGCACATTGTGATTGGCCAGCCGCCGCGCATTGGCGAGGATCATGCCATTGGACGCGCCGGTCCAGCGGCGATGCTCGGCGTCGTCGATCAGCTTAAGATCATACAGCACCAGGTCGCTGAGGTTGGCGAGGCGCTCCAGATGCGACCAGCTCGACGCGCCGCATGTCTCGATGGCCGTGTGAATCCCAGCCTCTCGACACGCCGCCAGCACCTCTGCGGCAAAATCGGGCTGGCAGGTCACTTCCCCGCCTGAGAGGGTCACGCCCCCGCCGGAGTGCGCGAAGAAGGGTCTCATGCGCAGCGCTCGCGCCGCCACGATCTCGGCCGGGATCCACGCGCCTTTGATCGCCAGCGCGCCCTGCGGACAGTGCGCCGCGCATCGTCCGCACGCCAGGCACAGCTCTCGTGCGATGGCATGGGGGAACGGAGAGCCGCCCGCCTCCAGCCTGTGGGCAGACTGCGGGCAGATTGCAGCGCACGCCCCACACCGCGTGCAGCGATCGCCCATAAAGATGAGCTCCGGCTCCCGCGCCTGCGATTCGGGACTGTGACACCACCGGCAGGCCAGTGGGCATCCCTTCAAGTAGACCGCCATGCGGATGCCGGGGCCATCGTGCACCGCAAAGGTGTCGATGTCGAAGACCAGTCCGTGCGTCATGAGCGGGCCTCTTGGCGTCGGATGTGGTGCTCTTGCTGTTCGTGGCTCAACATGGTGAAGTAGGCGCACCAGCCGCCCATGCGTACGCGCAGCGAGGTGTAGTTTTCCGGCTCCCGCTGCGCGGCCCGCAGCTCCTCCGTATCGACGACTGTGAGCGTCAACATGGCGCCCCCCGAATCCACAAAGCCCCGAATCAGGCCGGCCATGCGCTCGGTGCCCTCCTGCCCGCCGACGAGCCGGCGCGCCAGGCGCAGGTCCAGGGGGCCGCCCGCAGGCAGATTGCCGTTCTGCATCCTGGCATAGGACAGGATCGCGGCGGGCAGCCCATCCGCATCGCGGCCCAGCCCCGGTGAGAAGTTGGATGCCACCGGCTCGCCGGCCCGCCGGCCATCGGCCGAGGCGCCAAGCCCTTCGCCGATGCCGATATACCAGGAGAACGTGCCGACGCCGCAGGGGAACTTGATCAACGAGCGGTGCCCTTCGGCGTGGCGCGCTACGGTGTCCGTGAAAAGGGCGATGACGCGTTGACCCACGCTGTCCGCCCGCTCGTCGTCGTTGCCGTACTTGGGCGCATTCAGAAGCAGTCTGCGCAGCAGGTCATATCCTGCATAGTTCGCGTCCAGCGCATCGCACAGCTCCGACA
Source organism: uncultured Anaerolineales bacterium (assembly GCA_964423545.1). Taxonomy (GTDB): domain Bacteria; phylum Chloroflexota; class Anaerolineae; order CG2-30-64-16; family CG2-30-64-16; genus JALOOE01. The sequence goes on from CAYRFV010000058.1 coordinate 18,796, forward strand.
GGGTGGCGCGGCCTTCGTCGAAGACCACGGTCTTGATCGCCACCAACGAGTCGATGGCATACGCCGCACCTTCCGCCAGCATGCCGAACGTCCGGTAGCGTGCGCCGCCCGCCGTCATGTCGCGCCGCGTCGCGATGGCGCCGTCGATCAGCGCGCTCAGCAGCGGGACGGGCGCGATCGTGCTCCGCTCGTTGATCCCTTCGACCACACGCGCCACGGTGCGGCCGATCATTCGATCGACCTGCGCGGCGAAGGCCGCCCACACCTCCTCGAATGAGGTGAACGCGCGCGGATCGCCGGTGTCCAGGCCATCCTGCCGGCCGTCGATGCGCGAGCGGCCTCGGTTCAGCGCCCATTCCAGGCACAGCATCAGACTGAGCCGCTGGAAGCGAAAATCGGTCCGGCCCGGAATGATGACTTCCCAGCAGCCATCGTTGGTGTAGTCGCGGGCATCGGGCGTGGGGATGCCGATGCGCTCGAGCGCCGGGATGAGGGCTGCATCGCTGAAGATCGCCGGCATGCCACCCCCTGCTTTCAGCACCTCGCATGCTCGCTGGATCAGCCCGTCCGGAGTGTCTCGGTGGACGCGCACGGTCACGAGTGGGTTGGTCATCTGCAGCCGCTCGTAGCTGTTCAGCAACAGGAAGCTGAGCGGATTGGTTCCGTCACCGCCTTCTGGCGTCAGCCCCCCCACGATGATGTTCTGGAGCCAATGGTTGGTGGCATCCAGTCGATCGCGTGCCGCTCCGATTTGGGAGGAGGTGGCATGGCGCGTGCGCTTCGCGGGATCGATCTCCTCTGCATGACGCGCTTCGGGTCGCTGCTCCTCAGTCGTCTTGGCGCGTTCGTTGAACTTCAAGCAGAAACAGTCGGTCAGCTCCGATGCGAGCGCCATCTCGGTGCTGCCGGCTTCGAGATCGGTTCTCAGGTAGGGCCAGGCATACTGATCCAGCCGGCCCAGCGCATTGCCGTCCATCGTGGCGTGGAAGATCATGTGCAGCAGCCAAACCGACTGGAGCGCCTGCCAGTAGGTCTGGGCTGGCCCGGCGGGAACCTGTCGCAGATTCGCTGCCATCTGCCTCAGTTCCTGCGCACGGTGGGGATCGGGCTGGCGGCCGGCTTCCGCAGTGCAGTGCTTCTCCAGCCGGGCGGCGAAGTCGATCACGGCGTCGAGCGCGATGGCGACCGAATCCAGGAAGGCGACCTCGTCGCTGGAGCGTGCGCGCGGTCGCTGCGATTCCGCCTCCGCCAGGATGCCGCGCAGCCCGAAAGCCAGGAGATGCGGGTAGTCCGGCACGATATGGCCGAATACTGAACGAATGCTGAGTCCGCGTGCCGCAGCAGCTTCGCGCTCGGCGTCGGTGACATAATCTGGGAAGCCCCACTCAGCATGGAGGCGCGGGGACTCCAACGTCATGGAGCCAGCGATCAGTTGGCCGTCCCACAGCTCCAGCGGCATATGCGCCAGCTTGAGGGCCATCGCCCGCGCCTTGCGGACAGCCAGCGGTTCGCCCATCTGTTCCGCTGGGATGCGTTCGGGACAGTCCCAGCCCACCGCGGGCTGCTGCATCGCTGCTCGCACTCGCCGTCTCAGATCAGTCACGCGCGGCGTCTCGGGGAAGATCCAGGGTTCCCGGTTCATGATAAGGCCTCCCAGCGTAGGTTGTCCTGGCCGAGCGTTCGATGACGCCATGCTGGAATGGCGGCCGGGGCGCGAAGTCACGCCGCTGCCGCTGCGGTCACGCCAGGGCGACCAGACCTGCGACGCCCAGTTTGGGCGACAGAGGGCGGCCCACGACCAGGCTCCCATCCCGAACATCGCCCTCTTCGCGGCCGAAGCTCATCCACCAGCCTGGCGCGCCCCCGTCCCGCCTGGCCGGCGGATAGGGCATGGAATGGCGCTCCCTGCGCCGCCGCCCGCGGGCGGACGCAGCAGGCTTTGAACCGCGCAGCGGCTGTGCAGAGAGCAGCGGTGCACGTGCATCGTGCGTGCCGGCGCCGCTACGCCTTCAGTCCGCCCGCCGTGATTCCCTGCACGTACTGCTTCATCCCCAGCGAGAAGAGGATGATCAGGGGCGCCGCGGCCAGGATATAGGCGGCCATCTGCGGGCCGATATCCGTGATTCCCATATCGGACGTGAACTGCGTGAGCGCTACGGCGACGACCTGGCGCGACGGACTCGACATAACTACGAGCGGCCACATGAACTGGTTGTACGTGGTCACGAGACGAACGACGGCGACCGTCACCAGGATGGGCACGGAGAGCGGCGCCGCGATGCGCAGGAAAACGGAAAGCTCCGACGCGCCGTCGATGCGCGCAGCGTCGAAATACTCCTCCGGCAGCGTAGCAAAGAAGCTGCGGCAGAGCAGCAGCGCGAAGACCTGCCCGCCGGAGGTCCAGGGCAGAATGAGCGCCCAGTAGGTGTTCTGCAGTCGCAAGTTGTAGATGAGAACATAGGCCGGCACCAGCGTCAGGATGGGTGGGATCATCAGGAGGGCCAGGATCGCGGTATAGAGGATCTCCTTGCCTGGGAAGCGATGGCGCGCGAACACATAGCCGCTCAGGCTGGCGAAGAAAAGAGTGCCGATCGTCGAGACCGTGGTCGTGATGATGGAGTTGATCATCGGTCGCCAGATGGCCTGTGCACCATAGAGGAAGTTCGCCCAGCGGACCGGGTTGGGCAGGCTCCAAAACCGGCCGTAGATCTGGCCGTTGTCCTTCAGCGACAGGATGGCCAGGTAGACCAAGGGCACGTAGGTGAGGACGAGCAGGGCCGCCAACACGACCAACATAATCGACTGCCGGACCGTTCCTGCGCGCGGTGGCCCCACCCAACCCCTGAGCCAGCGCGGCAATCTGCCGGGACGCCCTTCACTGACTGCCATCGAGATGCCTCTGCCACCGATATGATATCACGCTTCATACTCCATCGAGGATCGCACGAAGCGCATGTTGGCGACCGTTCCGGCCAGGATGATCACGAACAGGATCATGCCGATGGCCGATGCTGCTCCCATGTTGTACATGCGCATGGCCATGTAGTACAGCTCCAGCGCGGGGGTGTAGGTTGCCGAGCCGGGCCCGCCGCCCGTCGTGAGATACACCACCTCAAAGGTCTGGATCGCGCTGATGAAGTTCAGGATTACGAGGAGCTTGACCTGCCCCATCAACATCGGCAGATCGATGTGCAGGAAGCGCTGCAGACCGTTCGCGCCATCTACTCGGCTTGCATCGAAGACCTCCTCCGAGATGCCGATCAGCCCACCGTAGAATATCAGCAGGGCGAAGGCGCTCACCCAGGGAAAGCCGATGAAAATCACAGAGCCGAGCGCCACGCTGGCGTCGCCATACCAGGTGCGCGCCCACTCAGGCCTGCCCAGCGCGATCAGCGTCTGGTTGAGCAGACCGATCGTCGGGTCGTAGATGTTGTTCCAGAGCAGGATCTCGACGACCGCAGGCAAGACGAGCGGCACAATGAACAGGGTTCGCATCCAGTAGCGCGTCCGATGATGCCGCAGACTGAAGATGAGCTCGGCGACCAGCAGCGGCACGGTGAGCGTCTTCAGGATCTGCACGATCACCAAGATCACGGTGTTCTGAAAGCTCGAAATGAAGAAGCGGTCGCGCAGCAGGAGCTCGAAGTTGGCGAGGCCGACCCATTCGGTTCTTGCGC
>CAYRFV010000059.1:0-11881 GCA_964423545.1 uncultured Anaerolineales bacterium
CCACCTTCCAACTGGCTCAGAACTCGATCCTCTGCGGCCTGGCGTGCGGCGCGCGGCGCCTGGGGATCGCGGCCCCGAATCTGCGCCGACAATTGGAGTGCAGCGGCCGCATGGTCGCGCCAACGACGGGCGTCTGGACGCATCTCGCCGGGCCCGCGATGGCCGCAGCGAGCCAGGAAATCGCGCAGCGCCGCATTGCGGTCCGGGGCCGCGCGCAGCCCGGCCAAAGCGTACGCCGCCTCAACGCTCGGCAGGCCGTCCAATCCAGCATAGAGATGAAGGGCTTCGGGGAGCGGGCAATCGGGCAGCCACGCTGCAAGCCGTCCTGCGACCTCGCACTGCGCAGCCGACAGCCCAGCGCGCACCGTGAAGTAGCTCTGGAGCACCTCCTGCGCCCGTGGCTCCAACTCCTCCATCACCTGCAGCAGATCGGCCTGCGTCCAGCGGCTGCGCTGGACGGCGTCCAGCCACCCGGCAAGGCGCCCATTCAGACCGTCTACCCCTTGCGCCGCGGCATCGACCAGGGCCTGCGCCCGCTTGATGGCTCCCGACGTCTGCCAGCGGCCGAGCAGCCCGCCTTGCGCCTGGGGCGTTGCAGCCAGCCAGGAGGCGCAGTTCGCGTCTCCTGAGGGGTGGGCCAGCAGCTCAGCATTGAGGTAGACGTAGCCATCCGGACCGCGGCGCCAGCAGTCCGCCGACGGCAGCGCGGCGCCGAGGCCGGCCCAGGCGCGCTGCAGCGCTTCATGTGCAGGCTGGCGCAGCAGGGTCCAATGAAATGGGGTGACGGCTGAGGGGAACAAATCGCGGGCCAGATCCCTTGTCCAGGCGATCTGGCCCGCGACGGTCTCCGCTCTATTCTGTATTGCACTCAAACAGAGGTTTCCTCTCGCGCTAGCGGATCGTGATGCCGCTCAACAACAGGTCGACGATGCCGGTCAACCGTTCAGCCAGCGGATACGGTTTGCTCGACTCGCACCAGCGGATCAATTGCTGCAGGTACAGAGCATCCAGCGCGGCCGCCAGCGTATCCGGATCGAGGCTCGGGTTGATCTCGTTTTGGCGCTGCGCCTGCCGGATCAGGAGGGCGGCCATCGGTTGGAGGCTGAATCCGCCAGCGTCGCCCGCCATCAGATCCGACACCGTGACCCCCTCGCGAAAGATCAGGCAGACCAGATCGCGATCGCGTTCCAGGCTGGTCGCCAGCGCACTCATCAGCCGCTTAAGCTTGCCGATCGACGAAGCTGTACCGTTGAGGCTGAGGGTGGCGGCGCCCAACCGCCCGACCTCGCGCGTGCCCATATAGCGCAGCACGGCATCTTTGGTCGGAAAGTAGTTGAAGAAGGTGCCCTTGGCCAGGCCAGCCTGGCGTGTGATCTGATCGACGGTCGTCATCTCGTAGCCTTGCCCGCGAAAGAGGGTCAGTGCGGCCTCGTAGAGGCGTTCTTTGCGCTCCAGCTTGCCCTGTTCACGCTTGCCAACCAGTGGGTCAATGCTCATAATGCCTCCGCGTGCTCCGCTCTAACTCAACAGGTCGATCTGGTGAGAGGTGATCTTGTTCTTCCACCTTAGAAGACGCATCAGTCGTTCCCCGGTGACGGGCAAGTTGACCGGAGTTCAAAAATTTAAGGTCGCTCCAATTTCGGGCCGATTCCAGTGACAGCGCTCTCCGTGCGCTCATCCAGGCAGTCAACGCTACTCTAGCACACTGCCATTACAACACATATTACATGCTTTTTTGGGGAGTGTGGCCTGCATCGCCGCAAATAGAGACGCCTCCCGGACCGGCATCGTAGGGCCGGGTGTCCGGGAGGCGTCGATCAGGGCGTGCCGTTAGCGCCGCGCAGCGACGAAGTTGGCGCCGACCTGCGCCCAATTGATCACGTTGAAGATATTCGCAACGTACTCGGGCCGCCGGTTTTGATACTTCAGGTAATACGCGTGTTCCCACACGTCGATGCCCAGGATCGGCCGATCCCCAGTCATCAGCGGACTGTCCTGGTTCGCCGTGCTGTAGATCTCCAGGCCCCCGCCGGGCTTGACGACCAGCCAGCTCCACCCGCTGCCGAAACGGCCGATCGCAGCGGCGCTCAGCTTCTCCTTGGCCGCATCGAAGCTGCCGAAAGCTGTGTTGATGGCGGCGGCCAGGTCGCCGGTAGGCGCGCCGCCGCTGTTCGGCGCCAGGATGCTCCAGAATAGGCTGTGGTTGAGGTGTCCTCCGCCGTTGTTGCGGACGACGGTGCGGATGCTCTCCGGCAGGGTGTCAAGCTTCGCCAACACCTGCTCGAGCGGCGTGCTCTCAAAGGCCGAACCCTCGATCGCCTTGTTCAGGTTGGCGACGTAAGCAGCATGGTGCTTTCCGTGATGGATCTGCATGGTCAACGTGTCGATATACGGTTCCAGAGCGTCAAACGCATACGGCAGGGACGGAAGTTGGTAAGCCATCGCGACTCTCCTCAGATCAGTTATGTCTAAACTACACACAAAAAGCCCGTCCAGGATATCCCGGACGGGCCGCATGTGTCAGTAAGACAACACCCAAGTCTATTTTTTGACTGGTCCTGGCAGCGTGGACGGCCTGGCAAAGAGCGCGGCCAGTTCATCGGCCGCCTCATGGCCAACCACAGCCAACACCTCGTCCCCCTCTTCCAGCTTCGTGATGCCACGGGGGATCTGAATCTCGCCGCGGCGGATGATTGCGGCGATGACGCACTGCTCCGGGAGACGCAGGTCCTTGATCGGGATGCCGATGGCTTTGGCGCCCGATGGGATCTTCTCTTCCACCAGTGAATACTGGCCGCGACGCAGCTTGAGCAGCGTCATCATGTCACCCAGCGACATCTCCTCCTCGATGGTGCTCGCCATGATCGTCGCCTGGTTGACCGCCACATCCACGCCAAAGGTCTGCGTGAAGAGCCAGGCCGTGCGCGGGTTGTTCACGCGCGCAATGGTGCGCGGCACCTTATAGCTCTCACGCGCCAGGTAGCAGAGCGCCAGGTTGTCGGCGTCATTGGTGGTGATCGCGGCGAGCACGTTGGCCTCCCGGATGCCGGCCTGTTCGAGCACCTGGGGGTCGGTGGGGTCTCCTTCGTAGATCGATTCAGTCGGCAGCTCGCGATGGAGGCGGGACAGGACGTCGCGCCGGTTTTCGACCAAGCGCACGCGATGCTTCGCGCTCAACAAGGTGAGCGCGAGGTAGGTGCCCGTTCGACCGCCGCCCGTGATGATCGTGAACATACTACGCCTCCTTCTTCTGGCCCAGCCGCTCGCGCAGTTTCTCGATGCCTTCGAGGGTGGCGCTCAGATGCAAGATGTCGCCAAACTCGAGCCTGGCGTCAGGATCGGGCAGCGAGGCCTTGCCTGCGCGCGTCAGCGCGACGCCGCACGCACAGTCTCCCAGGAAGTCCTTCAGCGCGCGTCCCCCCCAGGCTCGCGGCACCATCACTTCGTACACCTCCACTTCGCCGTCACCGGCTGAGAACACCGTGCGCAGCGTGGCGTCTTCCAGCATTTCCTCGATGCGTTGTGCGCCCCAGAGAGCCGAGCTGATCTCTTGCAGGTTGAACACTGAGTAGAGCGAGCGATAGCGCGGTTCATAGTTGCGGCAGACGACGCTCGGCACGTTGTAGATGGCGTGCGCAATGTGCCCGACCACGACGTTGAGGGTGTCGGAGTTCGTGACTGCGGCCAGTCCGTCGGCCTGCTCGATGCCGGCGCGGCGCAGGAGATCCTGGGTAAGGACATCTCCTTCCAGGGTGCGCCCGCGAAAACCGGGCCCCAGGTTCGCAAAAGCGGTCGGCACCACATCGACCACCGTCACGTGATGGCCTCGCTGGCTGAGGCGACCGGCCAGTTGCGCGCCCACGCGGCCACAACCGACGACGATGATATTCATTGCCATACGTCTCTCCGATCAATGAATCTGATACGGCACATTCGTGATCACACTCCCCGGCTTGACGAGCAGCGCCGTCTGCAAGAAGAGCGCCACGATGGAGGCGCCGCCGCCGCTCGGATGGGCGTGAATCGCTTGCTCATAGGAGAGGGTCAAGATGACCAGCAGTCCGATGGTTGCCAGCGAGATGGGGATGGAAATGCCGAACGCCATCGCGCCGGCGGCAGCCAGCACGACAAAACATCTCTTGCCATGTAGCGTCTGATGCTGGTCAGCAGTAACAAAAAAGGGACACGAGGCGCGCGCCTGATGCCCCACTGAAAGATGGCTGCCGCTAACCGAGACGATGAACCGATCATACTCCTGTTTCCAGCGCGCGTCAAAACAGGCGCCGGCTTTGTGGTTTCGTCGGCACTGGCTATAATATCGCCAGGCGCATCTACACGCCCAACCGCCTACGGAGCCGCCGCTTGCGCGACAACACCGATCCCAGCGACCAGACCGCCCCCGCAGACGAGGAGAGCTCTGCCATTCTTCGCCGCACGGCCGACTATATGCCGCCGCGGTCGTGGCGCTCATGGCTGATCGGGCGGCCCCTGGCGACTGCCGATTCGGAGCATGAGACGATCGGCAAGTTCGTCGGCCTGGCCGTCTTCGCCTCCGATGCTCTTTCGTCGACTGCTTACGCCACCCAGGAGATCCTCTTCATCCTGGCGGCGGCCGGAACCGCTGCGTTCGCATTTGCCTTCCCGATCTCGATCGCCATTGTCATCCTGCTCGCCATCGTCACGCTCTCGTATGAGCAGATCATCCATGCCTATCCGGGCGGCGGAGGCGCGTACATTGTGGCGCGCGACAACTTGGGCGAGCTGGCGGCTCAAGTCGCCGGCGCGGCGCTGCTGACGGACTACATCCTGACGGTCGCCGTGTCGATCTCGTCCGGAGTGGCGCAGATCACCTCCGCCTTTCCTGCGCTTTATGCTTACCGGGTCGAGATTGCGGTCGTCCTGGTGCTCTTCATGATGGTGGTGAACCTGCGCGGGGTGCGGGAATCCGGCTCGGCGTTCGCCATCCCCAGCTACTTCTTTCTGCTGATGATGTCGCTGACGGTGGGCGTCGGAATGGTGAAGTACGCTCTGGGCACGCTGGGCGTCGTGAGCGATCCCCCGACCGTCGACGTAGAAACGATCCAGGCTGTATCCCTCTTCTTGATCCTCCATGCGTTCGCCAGCGGCACCACGGCGCTCACCGGCGTGGAAGCGATCTCCAATGGCATCACGGCCTTTCGCGAGCCGCGCAGTCGCAACGCCGGCATCACCTTGATCTGGATGTCGAGCATCCTCGGCGTCCTGTTTCTCGGCATCACCTTCCTCTCCGGGCAGATCGGCGCCGTGCCGTCGGAGCACGAGACGGTGATCTCTCAGCTGGCGCGCACCATATTCGACGGTCGAAACGCTATCTACCTGGCGGTGATCGGGGCGACGATGGTCATCCTGATCATGGCTGCGAATACTTCCTACAACGGCTTCCCGCGCCTGAGTGCGCTCCTGGGCCAGGACGGGTTCGTGCCGCGGCAACTGGCGTTTCGCGGCAGCCGGTTGGTCTACTCCCGCGGCATTGTGGCGCTGGCATTGGTTGCCTGCCTGCTGATCGTCGTCTTCCAGGCCAGTGTGACCGGCTTGATTCCGCTGTATGCCATCGGCGTGTTCCTCTCCTTCACCCTATCTCAGGCAGGCATGGCCCTACGCTGGCGGAAATCGGGCCGCCTGGCGCCCGGCCAGGAAGTCAAGGAACGCGGCTCGACCCTGCGCTACGAGCCGGGCTGGCGCGCCAAGATGCTCATCAACGGGTTCGGCGCCCTCTGTACAACCGCCGTGACGCTGATCTTCGCAGTGACCAAGTTTCGCGACGGCGCCTGGATCGTCTTGATCTTGATCCCGATGCTGGTGGTCGCTTTCTCAACGATTCATCGTCACTATCGCAGCCTAGCGAAACGTCTGCGGCTGGAGGACTTCGCCGAACCGTCACCTTTGACCCGGCATCGAGTCATCATGCCGCTCAGCGGTGTGCATCAGGGCACGCTGCTCGGGCTGCGCTATGCGCGCGCCCTCTCCGATGATGTCACCGCGGTGCATGTATCGATCGATCCGGCGGAGGCGGAGAGAATCCAACAGCGGTGGGATTGGTGGGGCAAGGGAACGCGACTGGTGATCCTTGATTCACCCTATCGGCTGATGATCGAGCCGCTTCTGGAGTACATCGAAGAGATATCGAGGCAGCGCCAGCCGAACGAAGTGATCACGATTGTCGTGCCGCAGTTTGTGCCCAAGAGCTGGTGGGCCAACGCACTGCACGCCCAGACTGCGACGTGGCTGCGCTTTGCGCTGCTCGGCCGGCCGGGAATCGTGGTGACCGATGTGCCATACCAGGTGGAGTAATCGACGACGAACCACCAAAGGCGGATGACGAAAGAGCCACGCGGAAGCGTCTATCGTTGGGCATGCCTCCTACCTTCTCCATCCTCGGTCCCGTACAACCCCTCCGCCGCAATATAGCGCCGCACCTTCTCCGGCACCAGGTAGCGGATGCTGCGCCCGGCGCGGACTCGTTGCTGGACCTGATTCGACGCAATCTCCAGTTCCGGCATGTCCAGGATCGTGACGCGCTGGCGGATGCCAGGCAGTGCAGCCTCCAACCTGCCCCAATCGAGCTCGATATCGTGGCGGGTGAGCGCGACCAGACGACAGGCGGCTACCAGCCGGGCCGGCTCATGCCAGCCGGGCAGATCGCGCAGGCTGTCGAATCCCATCAGAAAGTAGACCTCGCTGCCCGCGGGGAGCTGGCGCTTGATCAGCTCCACCATGTCGATGGTGTAGTGCGGGCCCGGACGGTCGGCATCGATACGCGACACTTGGAAGCTGGTGTTGCCGGCGATCGCCAGCTCGATCATCCGCACCCGCGCGTCCACCGGCGCCAGGCGGCGGTCCCGTTTGTGCGGCGGATCACCCGCCGGCACGAAGTAGACGATGGCCAGATCGAGCAGATCTCGTGCTTCCTCGGCCAGGATCAGATGCCCGATGTGAACGGGATCGAAAGTGCCGCCGAGCACGCCGATGCGCAGTGCGCCTGCAGGTGCGGCGTCACCCCCCAACTCTCGCCTGCGCTTACCCGTCCCTTGTTCCCTCTCTCCTGCCTCCTGGTTCTCGCCGGGTGTCTCCCGGCTCGAATCCGGTGCACCGATGCTCAATCGCTCCACTCCAGCTCCATCTCTCCGATCCGCACGGTATCGCCGGGCTGAACACCTCTGGAATTCAGCGCCTCGGCGATCCCCAGCGCTTCCAGGATACGCTGGAAGCGCATGACGGCGTCGTAGTACTCCCACTTCGTCATCTTGACGATCTTCTCGATGTAGGCGCCTTGTACCTGCCAGACGCCATCGCGTCCCCGCGTAATGGTGAAGCTCTTGTCTTCCGGCGCGACGGCCGCGGGTCGGCCGGGAACAGCAGCAGCCCGGTCGGCCTCCTCCTGGAAGGAGGGCGGCAGCTCAGCGAGCAAGCCGGCGACACGGCGCAGCACCTCCTGCACCCCCTCGCCGGTCACGGCGGAGACCGCCAGGGGCGCGGCGACGCCCCTGGCTCGCAGCCTGGATGAGATACCTGGCCACGCAGCCCGCACGTCTGGCAGGTCAAGCTTATTGAGTACGACCACCTGCATCTTGTCGGCCAGCGCAGGGCTGAAAAGCGCCAGCTCCTGGTTGATCGCATCGTAGTCGCCCACCGGGTCGGGACTGACGCCGTTGAGCAGATGGACCAGGACGCGCGTGCGCTCGATGTGGCGAAGAAACGCGTGCCCCAGTCCGGCGCCGGCGTGCGCGCCCTCGATCAGACCCGGGATGTCGGCCACCACGATATCGCGAGCATCGATCACGACGACGCCCAGGTTGGGCTCCAGCGTCGTGAAGGGATAGTCGGCGATCTTCGGTCGCGCAGCGCTTACGCGTGCCAGCAAGGTCGATTTGCCGGCGTTGGGCATGCCGACGATCCCCACGTCGGCGATCAGCTTCAGTTCCAGCCGCAGCCAGCGTTCCTGGCCTGGCTCGCCGTTCTCGGCGATGCGCGGCGCCTGATTCGTTGGCGACTTGAACGCGTGGTTGCCGCGACCCCCGCGGCCGCCGCGCACCAGCACTGCTCGCTGGCCGGGCGTCACCAGATCCGCCAGCAGCTCGCCGGTTTCGTCGTCAAACGCCACTGTTCCGACAGGCACACGAATCACGAGGTCGCCGCCCTGCGCGCCAGTCTGGTTCTTGCCGCGACCGTGCTCGCCATCGGGCGCGCGAAAGTGAGCCTGTTGGCTGAACTGGATCAGCGTAGTAACCTGCGGGTCGGCGATCAGGCAGACATCGGCGCCCTTGCCGCCATTGCCGCCGCTCGGCCCGCCGCGCGGCACATGCGCCTCGCGCCGGAAAGCAACGACGCCGTTGCCGCCGTCACCGGCCTTGACATAGATCCTGGCTTCATCGAAGAACATGGTCGCTCCAGCAGATCAGACGAGCATCGAGGAGGCGCCACGCGCGACGTAGCCGAACATCCTCCTCGTTGCACGGTCGCGCCACGCTGATCCTGCCCTCCCAGGCAGGATACTCGCGATATCCGCTGCTGTCAAAACATCCAGTCACCGGCCGCCCCCGCGCTTACGCTTCTCTAACGGTCGTCCAATGCTCATCTAACGCGAAGGGGCTAAGGTGAGGTCGTAACGATGAGCGGACGGTCCGCGACGGCAGATAACGGTCGACGGGCCGCTGCAACGAGAGAAACCAGGAGCAAATGGAGGTGCAAGATGGCTGAGCTAGTGCGTTCGAATCCGGCCCGCGAAATGATGAGCCTGCGCGATGCGATGGATCGGCTGTTCGAGGAGAGCTTCCTGCGACCTGGCTGGTTCGGCATGGCCGATCCGCAGGCCGTTGCGATGCCAATGGACATCTACGAGACGGAGGACCACATCGTCGTCAAGGCTGCGGCGCCGGGCGTCAAGCCTGAGGATATCGAAGTGACCATCACCGGCGACCTGTTGACAATCAAGGGCGAGATGAAGTCGGAAGAGAAGGTCGAAAAGGACCATTATCTGCGCCAGGAGCGGCGCTACGGCAGCTTCTGCCGCCAGGTGAATCTGCCGGTGCCGGTGAAGGCCGAGAGTGTTCAGGCCTCCTACGAGAACGGCGTGCTGACCCTCGACCTGCCGAAGACTGAGGCCGTGAAGACCAAGAGTGTGAAAGTCGTAGCGAAGTGATGCGTCATACGTCCTTGCGTAGGCGCGAAGTATCAGTGCGTTCGCCGCGGATGTTTGACGTGGCCGCCACAAACCGATACCCGAAGGAGAGAACAGACATGGCTAACTATATCACCCGTTGGGATCCTTTCCGTGAGGCAGTGACTTTGCGCGAGGCAATGGACCGCCTCTTTGAGGACAGCTACGTGCCGGCTCGGCGCCAGGCCGAGCAGCGTGAGCAGGTGTGGCGCCTGCCGCTGGATGCCTACATCACCGCCGAAGAGATTGTGATCGTGGCGAACATGCCCGGCGTGAAGCCGGATCAGGTGGAGATCACCATTGAGGGTGACAGCCTCACGATCAAGGGCGAGCGGCCTGCACCGATCGGCAATGTGGACTATGTGCTGCAGGAGCGCACCTACGGCAAATTCCAGCGCACGCTCAACATCAACATCCCGGTTGACGCGAACAAAGCCGAGGCTAAGTTCGAAGATGGCCTGCTGACGTTGGTCATTCCGAAGGCCGAGGCGGTCAAGCCGAAGACGATTCAGGTGGTGAGCAAGTAAGGGATCCGGAGGACGAAGAGCGCAAGACGGAAGAGCGCCCTTCGTCCTCCCTTTTCCTCGCTTGGTTCGGTTCGGCAAACCGCTGCCGACCTTGCCGCCCCCCTTCCCCGCGCACACGGGCATTCACGAGCTTCAGGCCCGAGGAATTCTCGCCGCCTGCAACCTCTCCATCCGCGCCCACTGTTTCATCCGGCACGAGCCGGCTCTGCCGCGGCGGATAGTCGCGCCACACACCTGAGTGCTGCTGGATAGACGCCTTCACGGGAACGGGATCGGACACAGCGGCGTCTCCGGGGTGGACGCTGGCAGTTGAGACGCATCCTGGCGGGCAGCAGCCCACGGCGATCGCCTACCGCTGCATCAGATGCTGCTCGTGACGCATGCCATTCTACGCTCCGCCCACCTCGCCTGTCAAAACGTCCGCGGCGTTTGCCGGATGGGCTGATCGCGTGTAGAATGACGCGGGTTTGGTTGGACATCCCCGGGTTTGCTGGCGGCAGGAGGCCGCGCAATGGATCTAGGAGCCTACCTCGACATACTGCGCCGGCGCGGCTGGATGATCCTGGTCGTCGCTCTGATCGCGGCGGTTGCGGCGCTCGGTCTCAGCCTGGTGCAAACCAAGATCTACCGCGCAACGGCGCGCATCAGTGCGGTGCCGGCGCGGCCTGACTGGGGTCTGGGTAACAGCGCCAAGGACCTGCTGCGCAATTTCGTCAACAACATCAACACCCACGACATGGCCAACCGGGTCATCGCCCAGGCGCAGCTCGACATGAACTCCTATGACCTGCTGGCGAAGGTCGCGGTCAGTGCAGAGCCGGAGAACTTCATCATCCGCATCGATGCCAAGGACCGCGACCCGGAAATCGCCAAACGCATCGTCAAGAAGATGGCGGACTTGTTTGTGGATGAACGGCTCGCTTACTACAATACCCAGGACAAGAACAACCGCATCGAGGTCAAGCTGGTAGACAGCGTGATCGATGCGCCGCTTTTCCAGCCGAAGCCGCTGATGAACACGATTGCCGGCTTCGTGTTGGGGGCGATCATCGGCGCGCTGATCGTCCTGGCGCTGGAGTGGATATCGGCCGACATCCTGACCACGCCGGAAAACGTCGAGAAGGCAACCGGCCTTCCAGTCCTGGGAATCATCCCGGCAATGACGCCCACTGCGAGCAAGAAGTGAAGCCATGACCGCCAATCTCGCCATCCTCACCGACCCCGCTTCGCCTATCGCCGAGGCCTATCGACGTCTTCGCGTCAACCTGGCTTCGACCGGTCGGGACACACCGCTGAAAACGGTGCTGGTTGTTGCGGCCGGCCCGGATGAAACCAAAGCGCAGGTCGTGGCAAACCTGGCCATCGCCTTTGCCAGGGTCGGCAAGCAGGTTATCGTGGCAGATTGCGACCTGCGACATCCCGCTCAGCACACCTTGTTCGGCCTGGAGAACGGGGAAGGCGTCACTACGGCGCTGGCGCCGGCCGGAGGCGCCTTGCCGCTGCAGGCAACCGAAGTGGCAGGGCTGAGCGTTCTCGCTAGCGGACCGTCCGTCGCAGTGCCAGCCGATGCGTTGGCCTCTCCAGCGATGGCCGACTTGATCGCCCGGCTGCGCGGCCAGGCGGATATCGTGCTGATCGATGCCGCGCCGGTCTCGCAGGCCACCGACGCCGTCGAGTTGGCGACGCAGGTGGATGGCGTTCTTCTGACCGTACGCGCGGGGCAGACCAAGCGCGACCAGGCGCAGCGCGCAAAAGAAGCCTTGGAGAAAGTGGGCGCCCTGGTGGTTGGGGTTGCCCTCGTGGACGCAACCGCGTGACCGCAGACGAAGGGCCAAATACGAAGGATGCAGTCCATCGCATCCATCGGGTGCAGCTCCTTCATCCCCGGTCCGCGTCTCGGCCGATTCAGCACAGATGCCCATGCCGGCGCCGCCGCCACGACGGTAGCCACCGTAACACAAGCCTCCGGCTTGTCGGAGCGCCACCCGCCGCCATCCGGCGGCTTACGCCGTCGCCGCCACGGCGGATGTTAACGTAACACAAGCCTCCGGCTTGTCGGAGCGCCATCCGGCGGCTCACGGCGTCGCGGGCGCGGCGGATGCCAACGTAACACAAGCCTCCGGCTTGTCGGAGCGCCATCCGGCGGCTCACGGCGTCG
>CAYRFV010000059.1:11981-22456 GCA_964423545.1 uncultured Anaerolineales bacterium
GGGCGCGGCGGATGCCAACGTAACACAAGCCTCCGGCTTGTCGGAGCGCCACCCGCCGCCATCCGGCGGTTTGCGGCGTCGCGGGCGCGGCGGATGCCAACGTAACACAAGCCTCCGGCTTGTCGGAGCGCCACCCGACGCAATCCGGAGGATTGCGGTACAGGCTTACTTTCAGGACATGACAGCATGAAAAACCTCATGGTCACCGGCGGGGCAGGTTTCATCGGCTCGAATTTCGTGCGCTATATGTTGGGTCGATATACCGATTACCAGATCATCGTGTTTGACAAGCTGACCTACGCCGGCAACCTGGATAACCTGCTCGATGTGGACGATGATCCGCGCTATCGCTTCGTCAAGGGCGACATCTGCGATGCAGCGGCCGTGAGCGAGACAATCAAGGCGCACAAGATCGACACGATCGTGAATTTCGCCGCCGAGACCCACGTCGATCGCTCGATCATCGATCCTGATGCGTTCATCCGCACCGATGTCTACGGCGTCTACGTCTTGCTGGAAGCGGCGCGCCAGTTCGGACTGGAGCGCTATCACCAGATCAGCACCGACGAGGTGTATGGCCACATCCACGGCGATCACCGCTCGTTGGAGACGGATCCGGTGGCTCCGCGCAGCCCCTATGCCGCCAGCAAGACCAGCGGCGACCTGATGGCAATCGCCTATTTCGTGACGTATGGCCTGCCCGTGACTATCACCCGCGGCGCCAATAACATCGGCCCGTACCAGTATCCCGAGAAGGTGGTTCCCCTCTTTGTCACCAACGCCATCGACAACCAGTCGCTGCCGGTCTACGGCGACGGTAAGCAGCGCCGCGACTATCAGTATGTGCTCGATCACTGCGAGGGGATCGACGTCGTGCTGCACCGCGGCGCGCCGGGCGAGATCTACAACGTGGGCACCGGGTCGGAGATGGAGAACCTGGCGATGGTCGAAATCTTGCTGGACGAGTTGGGCAAACCGCACAGCCTGATCCAGCATGTGGAAGACCGCCCCGGTCACGACCGGCGCTATTGTCTCAATGTGGACAAGTTGAGGGATCTCGGTTGGCAGCCGCGACACACCCATGAGGAGGCGATCCGCCAGACGGTGCGCTGGTATGTCGACAACGAATGGTGGTGGCGCAAGATCAAGTCCGGGGAATTCAAGGAGTACTACCGGAAGCTGTACGGCAGCCGGAAAGTCATCTCGCCGGGACCGTGATCAGCCCCGACGCGCCTGCACCTGAACGATGACGATCTCCGCCACAAATAGAGCCACGGCGGCCAGCACATCGAAGATCAAGGTGAAAGCGAACGCCAGCGTCAGCACTTGCAGCGCAACCGTCACCTGCTCGCCCAACCCCACCGGCAGCCACGCCAGCGCGCCCAGGAAGTAGGCCACGACCAGCGCCGCGCCCACATAGATGCTCGCCAGCAGCCACGGTTGGCGATCGGCCGGACTGGGTGTCATGGCGTTGCTGATCGCGAAGATCAGATAGGCCCACAGCCAGAAATCCGGCACGCGCCAGATGCCATCGCTGGCGTGCAGCGCTGCCAGCCAGCCGCCCGTGCGCCAGGCCTGCCCCAGCGCCTCCACATCGAACACCCCATAGCCGATGGCGAGCAGTGCAATCGTACCGCCGATGAACGGCGCCAGGCCGACCAGGCTCTCGCGGAGAGCATCGCCTCGGCTCACCATCACTGATCCGAGTTCAACCGTGTTCCGCCGCGGCTTGGGCCCCAGGCTGAACTTGCCCACCTTCAGTCCCACGAGCTTGGCCATGGCTACATGGCTCAGCTCGTGCAGCAGAATGCCTGGGAAGAGCAACAGATAGTAGCCGATCAGTGCGCTGTTCTCGTCGTTTGTCAGGCGGTGTCCCAGCCACAGCACCTGCTGCGTAATCCAGCGGCTGAGCAGCAGCAGGCCGGCCAGGGTGATGGCAAAGGCGAAGGATTGGGGAAGAAGCGTCATCGTTGCTGTGACGAGACTGCGCAGACAGATGGGGCGACTGGCGGACTCGGCCCATGCGGAGTCCACCGGCCGCCTTCTGATCGGTTGACCGCTCTACCGATCTACCTTTGTTCCGCCGTGATCCGCACCATCGCCGAGAAGGCCTCGGTTTTCAGGCTGGCGCCCCCGATGAGTGCGCCGTCGATGTCCGGCTGCGCCATCAGCTCGCCGATGTTTTTCTCGTTGGCGCTGCCGCCGTACTGGATGCGAATCGCCTGGGCGACGGTCGGGCCGTACAACTCGGCGATGGTGCCGCGCACCACCTGTCCGCATACGTGGTTGGCGACCTCGGAGGTCGCGGTCTTGCCCGTGCCGATGGCCCAGATAGGCTCATAGGCGATGACAACGCCTGCTGCCTGCTCGGCGCTCAAGCCGGCGAATGCTGCCCGCACCTGCCCGCTGACCCAAGGCTCGGTGATGCCAGCCTCGTTCTGCGCAAGGTCCTCACCCACGCAGACGATCGGCACGAGAGCATGCGCCAATGCGGCCTTGATTTTCTTGTTGACGCTCTCGTCGGTCTCCGCGAAGTATTGGCGGCGCTCGGAGTGACCGATGATCACATACCCGGCCAGCCCCTCAAGCATCGCCGGCGACACCTCGCCGGTGTAGGCCCCACTGTCCGCCCAGTGGCAATTCTGCGCGCCGACGCCGAGAGGAACGCCCTTCACCGCCTCTGCCACGGCCGGCAACGCCACGAACGGTGTGCAGACGACGGTCTCCACTTGCTGGTATGGGGTGACGAGCGGGATCAGCATCCGCACGAACTCAACAGCTTCAGCAGGGGTCTTGTTCATCTTCCAGTTGCCAGCCAGGATCGGTTTGCGCATGACGATCTTGCTCCTTACGCAGTAGTGCTCCGCACCAAGGTCTCATATTCTTCTGCCGTGAGCAGCCTTCCGCCCACAGCGTCGCTCTCAACAAGCTGCTTCTTTTGCGCATCGAAGCGGAGGGTCACTTCCACAGTCTGGAAGCAGCGATTCGCGCCCGAACCAACCAGCCCCTTGCGCACGATCCAGCCCTCACCGTCATCCGTCTCGCTCGGCTCGTTCATCAGATTGACGCGGGCTTTCAGCGGCTCGCCGCAGCGCCGGCACTGCGCATAGATCCAATACGTGTTGGCGTCATCACCGAAGCTGCTCTTGCCGCCGCCACTGCCTTGTCTGCTCGACCCGCCGAACGCCTTGCGCACACTGTCCAGGAAGCCCATCGTTCCCTCCTGAAACTTAAAGCTGGACACCGGAAGCTGTCAGACCCTTCAGCCTCAAGTATCCAGCATCGCGCAGCCATGCGCCATGACGCCGCGCATGTTGGCGCATGGCAGTCACCCGATGGGTTACGGGGTTGCGCTCCCTGGCGCCAGCTCGAAGACGAATTTGCCAATGCGATTCGAGCTGCCTGACGTGGCATGGGCGCTGTTGACGCCGAGCACGACGTAGTAGTAGCTCGCACCAGCTGTTTCCGGCTGGGTGAAGGTTTCAGCTGGCGCGGGCGCCGTCGTGTAGTTCGCTCCCGCACCGGGCGCGAAGTATGGATCGCTGCTCCACCACACCTGGTAGCCGTTGGCGTTGGCCGGAACGTGCATCCAATCTAGCCGGGTGTTCCCGGCATCGATCGCCGCCGTGACGGGTGCCGGAGCCACAGGCGGCTGCACACTGCTGCCGACGGACCAATCCGAAAACTCGGTGATGCCCGATCGGGTGACGGTGGCGCCGGTGGAACTGCTTTGCAAACAATCCCACCATGCGCCCATGTTCCGGCAGGCGGATGGATCGGTCAGCGCGGCGTGCGGCAGTGTGAGATCCGCGACAAAGCCTGCTCCGGTAGGGCTGATCGTCCAATACTTGCCCGTCTGGACGGCAACGGGTGCACCGCCGTAACTCTGATCCCGGCGTGCGATCTCCAGGCTCGACAGACTCCCTTGAGCGACGATATCCACGCCGACCTGCGCCAGTCCAAACGCCAACGCCCCGGTCTCACCCACCGCTCTGGTTTCGATCGTCCAGCCATTGTTGGTCAGGGTGCCACCCACCGTGACGTGGCTCGAAGTCGTGAGGGTCGTCCCACTGCTCACTGTCAGGTCGTTGAAAGCGAGATCGCCATTGATGCTCTGCACGCCTGCACCGTTGAACGTGACGACGCCCGCACGTGGGGTAAACGTCCCCCCCGAGCGGCCGAAGCTGCCTCCGATCGCAAGCGGGTAGTTGCTCGCAGAGACATCCAGCGTGCCTCCGGCCAGCTCAACATCGCTGCTCACCGTCAGGCTGCCGCCCAACGTCACGACGCCGGTGTAGCCTGCTGCAAGCGTCAGGCTGGCTGCGACGACGTCGGCGTCGACCACGGCGTCCTTGGTCGAGACGCTGTCGAAGAGGATCGGGATGCTGGCGCCGGGCACTGCACCGTTATCCCAGTTCGCCGCTTCGCTCCAGTTGCCGGTGACGCCGCCACCGTCCCACAGCCCGGCGATTGGCAGGGAACCGAGGGCGATCCGTCCGTACCCGTAGCGGTTGTTTTGTCCGCCGAAAACGCCTCCACAGCTGTCGCCGTCCCCCTTGATAACCGCTTTCGACTGGATCCTGCCGCGAAGCTGCGCCAGCGTCAGATCCGGACGGCCCGACCATGCGGACGCCGCCATCCCCGCCACGTGGGGTGCAGCTGCTGAAGTGCCCCAGAAGCCGGCGCCATTGTTGGCGAAGCTGACGCCGTTGCTGGCACCGTATGTGACCGTGCTCACGCCGTCCGGCGCGACGACATCCGGTTTATTGATCGCGCCCACCGGCTGGCCGCCGCCCGGGGCGTTACGCGGGCCGCAACCGGAAAAACTCTCCAGGCCATAGAGCGGCGCCGCGCCATCCTCGTTCCAAAAAATCGCGCCGGCTGCCACGGCGCTATCGCCATCGGAGGGGATCACCACGCTGTTGCACTCGCTAGTATACCAGAACAGGTTCTGAGGATCAGCGCTGTTGAAGCTGTGGAGTTGCAGCCAGTGGCCGAAGTTGTTGGGACAACTCGCCGTCGCATAGCGCTGGATCAAGATGCCGTAGTTATACGGACCTCCATTGGGCACCGTATATGCAATGCCTTCGATCGGCGCAACGGCCGTGGCACACTGGTTGTCAATGGATGAGGCGACCAGGGTCCACCCTGCGCCTGTCCAACGCAGCAGATAGATGTCGTAGTCAATGTGGCTCTGATTGCCAGTCCGGCCGGCATTCCAATCATTCCATTCCAGGAAAAAGCGCAGCTCCGTCCCGCTAGCGATGTTCCATAGACTGCCCGACGCCGGGCCGACACCCTGGACGTTGCCCGCCCCGAAGGCAACAGAATGGCCCGTCCCATACTGGGCTGCCGTGCCCGACCAGTGCGCCTTTCGATTGTTGCCGACCGAGTTCACCCACAGAATGCCATCCGCCTGTGCATTGTTCACGACCGCATTGATGCTGCCTGTGCCATCGTACGGGCCGGCGTTCACCCACCCGACGGACATCGTGGCCACTTTCTTGCCGGTGATTGCGACATTCGTGCGGTAGTCGTTCACGGCGTTGGCAAACTCGACATCCGTGTTGAAGGCATAGAGGTAGATCGTGCTGCCCGGCGCCATATCGTAGGCAACCTCGGCGCAGGCAGTGCCATGCTCGTAGCCGGCAGTATCTGGGCTGAAGTCATAGTCGGCGCTGAAATCTTTCTGCACGAGCCGGCTGCCGGGCGGCAAGTCACCCGCCGTTTCGCGCGCCGCCCAGCCTGTGAACCCGAAATCGAACACGGCGACGTTCACCCCGGCGCCGTCGAAGCCGGCTGAATGCCAGAGGCCTGCGCCCGCCACAACAACGCCCTCGGTGGCCAGTGCGCCGGCCTGCGGCGCACTGGGGGTGTGGCTGCTGCGAGCCGGCAGAATGGCTGGCTGGGCCGAGTAGGGCAGACGCACGTGGGAGACGCCCGGCAGATCGCTCAAGGAGGTCAGACTGCTGAACGGGGCCCACACCTGCACGAGGTTCTGAGAGGCCGTCTCGTAATGAGCACCGGCGCCCTGGATCATGGCCCCCATGATCGGGTTGATCGTGACGTTGGGCGCATGTTCGATCGTCACGCGCTCGCCGCCCGGCAGCGTCACGACCTCTGTCGCCCCCTCCGTCACCTGGGCTTCGATCGGGATAGCCATTTCCATGACGATGCGCACATGCTCATCGGCGAGGCTCACATGCGGGTGGGCGGCGAAGGCGCTGAGCGCCGCCGAATCGCCGGCAGCATAGGCAGTGGCGATATGCATGAGTGTGCTCTCGAGCCTGCCCGGCGCCGATTTCGCCGGCAGCGCCACGAGATCCGCTGGCACGATCTCAGCGCCTGAGCCGAGAGGCAGGACGGTGATCGTCAGCGCCTCCGGTGCGCCTCTTGCAGCCCAGGCGACGCCGGTCACCTGCGTCAGCCAGAGGACAATCAGTAAGCCGATCGAGAGCAGCCGGCGGGAATCACGTGCGCACATGGCGGCGGCCTCCCAAGCGATGATGGACGCGTACAGCAACAGGCTGCAGCCCGCACTCACGCATCGAAAGCGGTGTGCGCGCGCAAAGCAACAGGCAACGGGACTAACGCATCCTGGGAATGGGTGTCCCCATTATACCCTGAGAGGCGACCTATGTAAAATTCGACGAGATGCGTGTAACGCAAAACGTAATGGAGATGTGTGGAACAGCATCCGAAGAGAGGTGCTAGAGACGCCGGGCGAGTGCAATGCCCAACACGACCAGGCAGCCGGCCGCGAGCAGATTCACGCCGAGCCGCTGCACGCGTAGCTCTCGCTGCGGGGAAAGCTGGATGCCCAGGCGCGCCAGGCCCAGCAGCAGCAGATGACCACCATCCAGTCCTGGCAGAGGGATGAGGTTTGCAACCGCCAATGCGACAGATAGGAGAGCACTGGCGGTCAGCCAGTATTGAAACCCCAACGGAAGGAAGACGATCTGAGCCGCCGCCAGGAGCACGCCTGCAAAGACGAAGCTTGCCACCGGACCGCCCACGGCCAAGAGCACGTCCTGGCTCAGCGGACGGCGCATCGTGCCATCCGGATCACGCCGCCCCGGCACCCCGATGGCCATGCCGGTCGGAACTGCGCGCAGCACGAACTCAGAATCGCGCCCCAGGGAGCGACGCCACAAAATCGGTCCGTGGCCGAACGTGACCCGGCGCACAGGAATGCGCAGCCAGCGCGCAGCCAGAAAGTGGCCGCTCTCGTGAGCGACGCCGATCACCAGGAGCGCGGCGATCATGGCGATGACAGAAAACACAATGCTGTGAAGCGGCATGATCTCTTCTCAGTCTGCGTACGTCGTTGGTAGAAGCACGATCGCGATGATGCTCCGCTGCGCAGACATCAGTCAGCGGATTCTCCTGCGCGGACGCACACCCACGCGCCCGCCCTCCTACTTTACCAGCAACACATTACGAGTCAAATTGCAGCTCCATAAGATACGATGACCGGGCCTCACGGTGGAGGCCCGGTCGCTCAGGGTTGCGCAATGGCTTGACCCGATAGCCGGCGGCTCACTTGTCGTTCAGTGCGGCAACTCCCGGCAGCACCTTGCCTTCAAGGAACTCCAGGCTCGCGCCGCCACCGGTGGAGACATGGGTCATCTTCTTGGCGACGCCAGCCTTCTTCACCGCACTGGCGCTGTCGCCGCCGCCGATGACAGTCGTTGCACCGCTGTCGGCCAGCAGTCTGGCGACGGCAAAGGTGCCTTCAGCGAACTTCGGCATCTCGAACACGCCCATCGGGCCGTTCCAGACCACCAGCTTCGCGGCCTTGAGCACAACGCCGAACTTCTCGATGCTCTTCGGGCCGACATCCATGATGCGCCACCCTGCGGGCACCTTGTCGACGTCCACGACCTGACTGTTCGCCTCGGCATCGAACTTATCGGCTACGACGGCATCGACCGGCAACAGCAGCTTGTTTCCGGCCTTCGCCATGATCGCTTTGGCAGTGTCGACCGAACCGGCCTCCACCAGGCTATCCTGCATCGCGTAGCCCTTGGCGGCCAGAAACGTATTCGCCATGCCGCCGCCGATGATCAGCGTATCGCACTTGGTAAGCAGATTCTCGACGACCAGGATCTTGTCGCTGATCTTGGCGCCGCCCAGGACAGCGACGTAGGGCCGGGCGGGGTTGTCCGTGGCCCGGCCCAGATACTCCAACTCCTGCTCCATGAGGAAACCGGAGACGGCGGGCAGATAGCGGGCGACTCCCTCGGTAGATGCGTGCGCGCGATGCGCCGATCCGAACGCGTCATTCACGTATACCTCGCCCAAGGCCGCCATCTGTCTCGCCAATTCGAGATCGTTCTTCTCCTCGCCCTTGTGAAAGCGGGTATTCTCGAGCATCAGCACGTCGCCGGGCTTGAGAGCTTTGGCCAGCGCCTCGACTTCCGGGCCAACGCAGTCGGGCGCCATCTGCACAGGCTTGCCCAACAGCTTGCTCAGCGCCTCGGCTGCCGCCTTCAGGCTGAACTCCGGGTCGAATCCGACGCCTTTGGGGCGGCCCAGGTGGCTCATCAGGATCAACGACGCGGCCTGGTCAAGCACGTACTGGATGGTGGGCAAGGCCGCGCGGATGCGCTTGTCGTCAGTGACGGCGCCGTCGGCCATCGGCACATTGAAGTCGACGCGCATCAGGACGCGCTTGCCCTTCAGATCGATGTCGCGGACAGTCTTCTTGTTCATGGAACACCTCTGACCCATGACGAAAGACCGGGAACGCAGCGCTGCTTCTCGTCGCTCGTCCCCGGTCGTCGATCGGCTCTACAGCTTCCGGGCGATCATCGCAGCGAGGTCGGCGGTGCGAACGCTGTAACCCCACTCGTTGTCGTACCAGGTCACGACCTTGATGAAGTCGCTCTTGTCCTTGCCGAGCACCGAGGTAAAGGGGAGATCCACCGACGAGCTGTGCGGATCACCCTTGAAATCAATGGAGACCAGCGGCTCATCGACTGCGGCGAGGATGCCCTTCATGGGACCGGCGGCCGCATCGCGGAACGCCTGGCGAAGCTCCTCGGTGGTGGTCGGCGTCTCGATCTGCGCCGTGAAGTCCACCACGGAGACGGTGCTGGTGGGAACGCGCAGCGCGTAGCCGTCGAACTTGCCTTTGAGGTCGGGGATGACCAGCGCGACGGCTTTGGCGGCCCCAGTCGTGGTCGGAATAATACTCATGGCCGCAGCACGCGCCCGGCGCAGGTCACTGTGCGGCATATCGAGGATACGCTGATCGTTGGTGTACGCATGGATGGTGGTCATCAGGCCGCGCATGATCTTGAACTTGTCGTTGACGACCTTGGCCGCCGGCGCCAGGCAGTTCGTGGTGCACGACGCGTTGGAGATCACGTGGTGCGTCGCGGGGTCGTACTTGTCATCATTGACGCCCATAACGATGGTGAGATCTTCCCCTTCGGCTGGCGCCGAGATGATGACCTTCTTCGCGCCACCCTTGGTGATGTGGTTTTCGGCGCCCTGAACCACCTTGCCCTTCTTGTTCACCCCGTCCTTCTTGATGGTGAAAAGGCCGGTGGACTCCACGACGATGTCGACGCCAAGCGCGCCCCATGGCAACTTGCCGGGATCGGTCTCCTTGAAGACCTTGACCGGGGAGCCATCGATGACCAGGGTATCCTCACCGCTCACTTCGACCGTTCCATCGAAGCGCCCATAGTTGGTGTCGTACTTCAACAGGTGCGCCATCGTCTTCAGATCGCCGATGTCGTTGAATGCCACCACTTCGAGGACGCCCGCGTACTCGTCGCGGATCGCCTTGAACACCTGCCGCCCGATGCGGCCAAACCCGTTGATGCCTACCTTGACTGCCATTGCAGTGCCTCCTCTGGAGTTAGCTGGCTCAGCCATGATAAGGCGCCGGAGACAGATGCCGGCGCCCTTGTACGACGACTGTGGCACAAATCGCTAGAATTCTACAATCACCCGTAGTGTAGCACAGTTCCCGCGCAACGTGTATGAGCTAAGTCACATCGGAGGGTGCGCGCGAGGGTTTCGGAACCGGCCGACCCGTCACGAGAAGACCTGGAGGGCCGTCTTCACCTCGATCGCTGAGACTCCGCCGTTCATCCGTTCACCAGCTCCATCAGGGCCTGCGCTAGTTTGTTCGAATCGTGACGCCACGGATACTCGCGATCGGCCAGATCCCGTGACATGAGATAGTAACCACGCGGCTCGCTTGCGGGCAGGCGCACCCAGTCAACCCCTTCGCCCGGGGGCTTCGGCCCGCTGAAGATATTGTTCGCGAGCACGACGGGAAACAGATCCGGGCCGACGTGCCGGCGCAATGCTTCCACGTGGCCCTCTACATCATAACCCTCGGTTTCGCCGGCTTGCGTCGCCACGTTGCAGACGTACACCTTAGCCGCCCGTGCCGATGCGATCGCCTGGGTCAGGTCGTCCACCAGCAGGTTAGGCAGCACACTCGTATAGAGGCT
>CAYRFV010000060.1:0-18156 GCA_964423545.1 uncultured Anaerolineales bacterium
CGTCCGCAGAACGCTCGAAGGTGGCCGGTGTGTCTGGCATGGCGGTGGCTCTCATGAATGGTCGGTGGGTTGTCATCCGGCGCCGCTTGCGGCCCGGCCGGCGCAGGCCGCGCGGCCGGCGGGGCGGCTCCAACTTGCGCGACGATTTCGAATTTACTTTCCAGCGCGCCATTATTCTAGCACCCCCAGCGCACCGGGTGTCTCAGAACTTCCTTCGTGTTGTCTTAGGATTGTTTTAGGGGGTTGGCGCCAATCCAAGACGGCCGAGGGCGTTTTTTGAATCTTGCAAATGTCAGAAACCGTGCTATAATGGTGTCAGTCTCCCGTCAAATCTATCAGTTTGTGCGGTCCGTCCATGCAGGCCATGACGGAGCCATGTCCGGTGGAGTTCGCGCCACAGCTCGACGTCGGGTCCTCGCGCCTGTGCGCGAGCCAGTTCCGACGGATGGGCCAGCGCAGCCCGGCCGGAAGCACCTGGCGTCGTTCGGCCATGCAAGGGGCGGAAGCCGATGGGATTCCCGCGGTGGGGTCGCACTGCGGCACGGGCCGCGGCGCTGCCGGCAGGCCTGTCGTCTGCCGTGTGACACAGTCCAATCGATAGCAAGGAGCCGACAATGGGACGCATGCGCGGGTGCCTCTGGTTGACGATCGGCGTGGTGCTGGCCGTGCTTGCCGGGCTGGTGGGCTATCTGGCGCTCTCGCGCGCGGCCGCACGACAGGCTGCGCCCGCATCGGACGCAACCGATGTGCCCGTGGTGGTGGCTGCGCAGGCGGTCAAGGTGCGGTCACCTCTGGCCGAGAAAGATGTGGTCTTGCGGCGCCTGCCCGCCAACGGCGTGCCCGAGGGCGCCCTGCGCGATGTGCGTTCGGCGGTCGGTAAAGTCACCATGGTGGACTTGTACCCCGGCGAGGCGATCCTGCAGCAGCGGTTGGCGGATCCGAACGTCAAATCGGGCGATGGCCGCATGGCGCTGATGGTGGCCGGCGAGCAGGTTCTGATGGCGCTGCCTGCGAGTGACCTGATGAGCAAGGTCGGGGTGCTCAAGCCGGGCGATCGTGTGGACATGCTCTTCTCGCTGGAGGTGCCCACGAATCGCGTCCTGGCCGTCGCAGCCGGCGAGGCAGGCAGCGGAGCTGGCACGACCCTCAAAGAGCAAGCCACCATCAACGCGCTGCCCAATGCCATCGTGTCGGCGATCGTGGCGGGGACCGCGTCGGCCACCGGCAGCGGAGGCCAGGCGGCGCCACAAGCGATCATGTTGATGGTCAGTCCGCAGGATGCGTTGGTGCTGAAATACGTGAAGGACGCCGGCGGTACGTTGGATATGGTCTTGCGTCCGCCGGGCGCCGAGCAGCCATCGACTGCCGATCCGGTCGACGTGGATTACCTGATCCGGCGTTTCCGCATCCCGACCGAAGTGGGACGATAGCCGGCGATCGTTCGCCGTGGACACGGATGATCGGTGGCGCGTCGCACGGGTGGCATGACTGGAGGAGATTCAGGTGGCGAACTTGATCAGCGGTGAAACACTGCGGATCTTGCTGGTGAGTCGGCAAGAAAAGGTGCGTGATGAGCTCGGCCAGGCGCTGATGGGCCGCGCCGGTGATCATCGCCTGTATTGGGTGACGCAGCCCGATCTGGCTGCAGGCCGCAGCCAGGATCTGCTGCCGCACGTGATCATCGTCGACGATGACCTGGATGGCGCAAATCCGGTGACGCTGATCGGCCAGCTGAGCGCGCGCATGTCGACCTCGATTGTCCTGGCCCTGGTCGGCGCGGACGCGATCGGCGTGGCGCGCCAGGCGGTGCTGGTGGGCGCGCGCGCCTTCATCTTGAAGCCGATCCAAGCGGATGAACTGATCTCTGCGCTGCGCCAGCTCCTCTCCAATCGTGCGGCCCAGCCGATCGCTGAGCGGTCACAGATGGAAGACGGCCGTATTGTCGTCTTCTGCGCGCCCAAGGGCGGCACCGGCCGCACGACCCTGGCCGTCAACACGGGGATCAGTTTGCAGAAGCTCACCGGCCAGCAGGTGGTGTTGGTGGACGCGGACTTCGCTGCACCGGCCCTCGACGTGGCGCTGAATCTTGATCCGCGGCGCAACATCATCGACCTGCTGCCGGAGATGGGCCGCCTCGATACCGACCTGGTTTCCAGCGTCCTTGCCGACCATGCCTCAGGTGTCCGGGTTCTGATGGCGCCTCCGCCCGCCGATCTCACCCACCCGATCTCGCTGCCGCAGGTGCAGCAGGTGTTGGTGTGGCTCAAGCGGATGTGCTCCTGGGTGCTCGTCGACCTGGGGCTCCCGATGGATGAGACCGCCTTCGCCTTCCTCGACGGCGCCGATCGCATCGTGATGTCGGTGCTGCCCGAGATGGTCGGGCTGCGCAACACCCGGCTGATGCTGGATCAGCTCGTGGCGCGCGGCTATCCGTCCGAGAAGGTGTGGCTGGTGGTCAATCGGGCGACGCTGCGCGGGGGGGTGCCGATGCCCGACGTCGAAGCGCGGCTGCACGTGACCATCCAGCACCTCATCCCAGATGACCAGCCACTGGCGACGCACAGCGTCAACCGCGGCGTTCCGCTGGTGATGAGCCACGGCAATACCGCGCTGGCGAAGGCGTTCCGCGTGTTCGCCAGCAACCTGGCGGCGGACCAATCGCCGAAGCCTGCCGTCGCTCAGCCGGAGCGCGGCAAGCTGCTCGGCTGGCTGCGGCCATCCCCTGCGCGGACGCCGTGAGCGGCCCGGAGGAGTGAGGCGGATGCCTGTGATCTACGCGCTGCTATTTGGCGTCTTGTTGTCGCTCACGGTGCTGGCGGTCTTCCTGGCGCTGCGGTCGATGCAGGACGCCCGCGATCCGGTCGATGTGCGGCTCAAGCAGTACGGCGCAGTCGTGGCATCGGACGCAAGCGGAGCGGGCGGCCGGAGAGCAAGACTGCGAACCTACTCCTTTGCAGATCGGATCATCAAAGGTTTCGGGCTCGGCCCGGTGCTTGCCAGCAGCCTGGTGCGAGCCGATGCGCCTCTCACCGCGGCGGAGTTCGTGCTGATTGCGCTCGCCTCAGGCGCTGCCGGTTTCCTCCTGGCTGCATGGCGCGGCGGCCTGCTGCTGGGCCTGGCGTTGGGGGTGCTCTGCGCCGCGGCGCCCTTTGTCTACCTGCGCATGCTCGGTCAGCGCCGGACGCAGCAGCTCAATGACCAGTTGCCCGACGTGCTGACCTACCTGGTGGGCGGGCTGCGGGCCGGGTACGGCCTGTCGCAGGCAATGGCGATGTTGGTCGAGCAGCTGCCGGCGCCCGCCTCGGTCGAGTTCGGCCGGGTGATGCGCGGGGTCGGCCTGGGCATGCAGGTGCAGCGGGCGCTGAATCAGATGGCGGAGCGGGTGCGCAGTGACGACCTCGACCTGGTCGTGACGGCGATCAACATCCAACATGAGTTGGGCGGCAACCTGGCGCAGACGCTGGAGACGATCGGCGACCTGGTGCGCGACCGCATCCGCATCAAGCGCGAGATTCGGACGCTGACCTCGCAGCAGCGGCTCACCGGCTACATCCTCGCCGCTCTGCCGGTTGCGCTGGCGCTTGGCCTCTCCGTCCTGAGCCCCGGATATCTGGATCCGCTGTTCGCGCCCGGCCCGATTCGCATCATGCCGGTAGCGGCCGCTGCCATGATGATCCTTGGCTTCCTGATCATCCGCAAGATCGTAGATATCGAGGTGTGAGGCATGGAGACCGGCTCCTTCCTGACAACGTACGGCTTCCTGGGTTCACCGGTGCTCTTCGGCGTGTTGGTGATGCTGGCAGGGATCGCTGTGTGGCTCTCCCTCGCGCCCGCGCGGCCGGCGAAGCAAATGGAGGAGCGTCTCGAGGGCTATGTGGAGCGGGGAGACTTGCTGGATGACGCAGAGATGCGGCGCCCGTTCGGCACTCGCGTGGTCATGCCCCTGTTCCGCAAGCTGCTCCGCAGCCTTGGCCGGCTGGCGCCGCAGCGCAGCCTGGCGCAGATGCACACCATGCTGGTCCAGGCTGGCGAGCCTGGCGGTTTCTCTGCTCTCGACTTTCTGGGGCTGCGCCTGCTGGCGGCCGCGATGCTGGGCGGCGGCTTCCTGATGTTCGCGGCCCAGAGCATGGCATTGTCCAGCGCCCTCCTCTACGCGGCGGTGTTGGTTGCGCTCGGCTACCTTGTCCCAGGATTCCTGCTGCGCTCGCGCGTGCGGGCGCGGCAGCATGCCATCATGCGCGCGCTCCCCGACGCGCTGGACATGCTGACTATCGGCGTCGAGGCGGGCCTGGCCTTCGAGTCCGCCATGTTGCGTGTGGGCGAGAAGTGGGAGAACGCGCTGACCCAGGAGTTCCGACGCACGGTGGCCGAGATGCGGGTGGGCGCCAGCCGCGAAGTTGCGTTGCAGCGCATGGCCGGCCGGTGCGACGTGGTGGAGCTGAACACCTTCGTGGCGGTGTTGATCCAATCCACGCAGCTTGGGGTCAGCATCGCGCAGGTGCTGCACGCCCAGGCGGCCGAGATGCGCACCAAGCGCCGCCAGCGCGCCGAAGAACTGGCTCGCCAGGCCAGCATCAAGATCACCTTTCCGCTCGTTTTTCTGATCTTTCCGGCCCTGTTTGTGGTGATCCTGGGGCCTTCCGTGCCGCGGCTGCTTGCGACGCTGCGCGGCATGGCCGGCGGTTAGGCGCCCCGGTGCGAGGTGAGTGTTGCCGATGAGCGACTATCCCGACAACGTGATTCCCGGCGGCCGCGCAAGCAATTCCCGCTATGACGAAGGCCTGAGGCGTTTGCAGGCGGGGGAGTGGCAGGCAGCGATCGACGCGCTGGAGGACGCCGCGCGACAGAGTCCCGGCGATCCGCACATCCAGCGTGCACTCAGGGAAGCGCGCTTCAAAGCGCAGCTCGACGCTGGGGCACGCGTGCGCGGCCAGCGCTGGATCATCCCGTGGCGCAGCATCCTGGTGCGGGCGGCTGTGGTGGTCGGCATCGCCATCGCGGCCGCGGTGTCGCTGGGGCTGATCCAGGCGCGGGTCGCACCTGAGGTGCGCGCCGCTCAGCTTTCGCAGCAGATCAGCAGCGCCCTTGCCGAAGCGAAGCGTTTCGGCGAGGCGGGCGACCTGGCTCGCGCCGCCGCGGCCTATCAGCGCGTCTTGGCCTTCGACCAGGGCAACGCTGAGGCGCTCGCAGGGATGAAGCAGCTTGAGACAGAGCGCAAGCTGGCCGACCAGTATCGCGACGCCGTCAGCGCGATGGAGGCGGGCCGCGCGCAGCAGGCGCTGGCGATGTTCAGCGACATTTTGAATCAGCGCACCAACTATCGCGATGCCACGGTGCGCATCGCCGAGATCAAGCAGCGCATGACGGAGGATCTGCTCTTCGACCGGGCGGAGGCCGAGTTCGCCGCGGGACGCCATGCCGAGGCTGTCGCGGGGTACCGCCAGCTCCAGAGCCTCAATACCAGCTACCGCCGCGACGCAGTGGCGGGCCGGCTGTTCGACAGTTACATGCAGATGGGCCGCGCGATCGTAGAGGCGCGACCTGTGGTGACCGATCGACTGCTGCAGGCGCTCGAGTACTTCCGCCAGGCGGTGGCGCTCAGGCCGCGCGATGCCGAGGCAATGAACCAGGAGCGGCTGGTGAACCTGTTCCTTGCCGGGCAGGCGGCCTACGAGGCGCGTCTCTGGGATGAGTCGGTCCGCTGGTTCGAGGCGGTGTACGGACAGCGCAAGGGTTACCTGGGCGACATCTACGTACCGCAGCTCTATGAGGCCTACATCGCCAGCGGCGACGCGCACGCGGCCGCGGAGCGTTGGGCCGATGCGTGGAACCAGTATAACAAGGCTGCGGCGCTGCCCGTCGATACGGTCCTCGCGGTGCAGCGCAGAGCGGCCGTGGCGCTGAGGATCACGCCCACCCCGACCCCCGTGCATACGCCCACCGCGACGCCGATCCCGACCCCGACGCCCTACATCTACGTGCCGCCCACCGCGCTCCCGTCGGCCACGCCGGCAGCGCCGCTCGCCACCTATCGCAATCAAATCGTATTCAAGTCGAGCCATGCGGACCAGCCCGGCTTCTGGGTGATGAACGCGGACGGCAGCAACCGCCGCTACCTGGGTGATTCCGGCACCCTGCACAAGCAGTATGATGAGCTGGTGCAGCGGGACCAGCTCTCGCCTGACGGACGCTGTCGCATCTACACCACGCAGGGCAAATCGGACAAATACCCGCAGATCTACATGCAGTGCCAGGGGAACCAGCCAGGAGAGATGTGGACGCGGCAGTTGACCTACCTGTCCGGCACCACCTACGATCCCGTTTGGGCGCCCGATGGCAGCCGCATCGCCTTCGTCAGCCAGGAAAAGGGCAGCGACGACTTGTATGTGATCAACCCGGACGGCACGAATCTGTGGAATTATACCCCGAACGAGTGGGAGTGGGACAAGCATCCATCCTTTTCGCCCGACAGTCGGAAGATCGTCTTCTGGACCAACCGCGAGGGCGCCAAGCAGATTTACACCATCGACGCCGATGGCCGCAACGCCAGGAAGCTTGTTGCGACGACGTGGGATGAGTTCGATCCGATCTGGGTGAAATAGCGCCATGCAGGGTGATCGGCGCGCACCCGGCGCTTTTATGGCTCTCAGAGTCTCGCCGTGAAAGGATGGCGCAACCATGAGGCGTACGGAACGTGGACAGAATCTCGTCGAGTATGCGCTGGCCGTGTCTCTGCTGCTGCTGCTGCTGGCAGGCGTGGCAGACCTGGGGCGAGCCTTCTATAGCTACATCCAGATCACCAATGCCGCCCGCGAAGGTGCACGTACGGCTGTCCGGTTGCCCTGCGACGCGGGTGACGCTGCGCAGCGCGGCATGTACGCGGAACGCATCGTCCAGAGCGCCCGTGATGAGGTGGAAGGCGTCATCGTTGCGCCGGCCGACCTGACTGTGACGATCAGTCCTCGGCCGGTGGAGGATGGGTGCCAGCCGGAGGGTCTGCCGATCCTGGTGACCGTCTCATACCCATATGCCACCGTATTATCGGGCAGCTCCGGCGTCGCAAATTTCACGATGAGCAGTTCGGCCACCATGCCGAGCGCTGGAAAGAGCCCATAGCTCGGCGGCTGGTGATCGCCCCATGGGTCTGGAGGTGGGCATGCGACGGGCAATGATCGCTTGGAGAGACGAGCGAGGCCAGAGCCTGGTGTATCTGGCCGTGGCGATGGTCGTGCTGTTGGGCTTCGTGGCGTTGGCGATCGACACGGGTCTGGCGTTTGTGGAGCGGCGGCGCATGCAGAATGCGGCCGATGCGGGCGCGCTGGCCGGGGTTTCGGTGCTCTCGCGCGGGGGTGCCGATGCCGAGGTGTGGGCCGCGGTGGAGAGGTACGCCGCATTCGAGAACCACGCCGATCAGGTGCAGGCGTCATACATCGGCGGACCTGGAGGCGCTGTGCTGGGCAGCGTGGGGGGGGGGAGCATCCCCTCGGGCGCGTCCGGGGTGCGCGTGAATGCACGCAGGAGCGTGCCCTCATTCCTGGCCGGGGTATTGGGCATCTCGACGGTGACAGCGCAGGCCGTGGGTGCGGGCGGGATGGGGCTGGTCGACATCGTGCTGGTGATGGATCGTTCGGGGAGCATGGACGACGATTCGTGCAGTTGGAAGCCCTACCCGCCGGCAAGCGGCGTGAGTTGCAGCCTGCCGGTGAACCAGACGAATTGCACGCGGTGCTATGTGCTGCAGGGGTCGGTCAGAGAGTACGGCGTATGGACCCTGCCGCCTCAGCCGATGACGGCGGCCAAGGCGGCAGCGACGACGTTCGTGGATCTGAACAACCCGACGCTGGCCCGCCTCGGTCTGGTGTCGTATGCAGACGGCGCAACGCTCAACCAGGGGCTGACAGCGGATTTTCCTGCGGTCAAGACCTCCATCAACAGCCTCGTGGCGGACGGCTGTACCGCTGCGCCGGCCGGCATCAGGCAGGCGCGCAGTGAGCTGACCGGTGCGCGCAGCCGGCCAGAAGCAATGGATGTGATCGTCTTTCTGACAGACGGACTGCCGAATTATCCGTACTGCTCGGGGTGTCCGGACAACTGTCCAGCGGCAAAGACCGCAACGCGCGACGAGGCGCAAGCGGCCGCCGCAGAGCGGATCACCATCTACACGATTTCGTTGGGTGACAAGGCGGA
The DNA here is from genome assembly GCA_964423545.1 of uncultured Anaerolineales bacterium. Taxonomy (GTDB): domain Bacteria; phylum Chloroflexota; class Anaerolineae; order CG2-30-64-16; family CG2-30-64-16; genus JALOOE01. Next base: position 8,188 of record CAYRFV010000060.1, read on the forward strand.
TCAGACGCTGATGCAGGACGTGGCGAGCCTCACCGGGGGCGAGCACTTCTATGCGCCGAGTGCCGCGGATCTCAACACCATCTACCGCACAATCTACGAGCATATCCAACAACGCCTGATCGAGTAGGCTGATTCCCCACCGGCCGCGCAAGCGTCGAGGTGCAGGCGCTTGCGCGGCAGGCGAGCTTCTCACAGTTCCCTCGGCCCGCAGGCAGTTTGACAGGCAAGCGCCGAATGTGATAGTCTGGCGCAGGAATGCGCCGCTGGGCGTGCTCTGCCGCGTCCATTCTGCGCAGATCGCACATCTTCCGCACCGAAGGAGGTGAGGCTATGCAGCTGCTTCTTGCCGTCGTGCAGGCCGAAGACGCCGATGTGCTGCTGGATCGTCTGATCAAGCAGGGCATCCGGGTCACTCGCTTGAACTCGGTCGGCAGCTTCCTCTCGCGCGGCAACGCGACCATCGTTGTGGGTGTGGAAGATGACCAGGTCGAGCCGGTCTTCGAGATTCTACGGGCGACGTGCAAGACCCGGCGCACCTTCCTCAACGCCCTGCCGCAGATCGAGGCGCCGCATGCATCGCTGGCGGTCGTCATGCCGCTCGAGGTGACCGTGGGCGGCGCGATCGTTTTCACCTTCCCGGTGCTGCGCTTCGTGCGCCTGCGCGGCGGCTCGGCGCCGCCCGCCACCGACCAAAGCTATGCGCCGTCATCCCGCTCGCTTCAGCCAGCATCCGAGAAAGGGGGCTCCACCATGAACCTGATCCTTGCCATCATGCAGAACGAAGATGCCGACCAGGCGGCCGGGGGCTTGCTCGCGGCCGGATTCCGCGTGACGCGCCTCAACACGGCGGGCGGCTTCTTGCGCCGTGGCAATGTGACGCTGCTGATCGGCGTCGAGGCGGAAAAGGTGGATGACGCCCTGAAAGTCATTCAGGCCAACTGCCGAACGCGCACCGAAGCGCGGCCTGTGGAGAGCGGCATGCCGTCGTACGGCGCTACGGTGTTCGTGCTGGAAGCCGACCGCTTCGTGCGCATGTAGCCAGACCCATGAGAAAGGCCGGAGGACCGCCCGTTTTCCGTCTTCGTCCCAGGTCAGAACGTGCAGGTGAACCGTCTAGCCATGAACAAAGTCAACACCTTTTCTCAGCCCTCGCAGCTGCGCATCACCGACATGCGCATCGCCAACATTGTCGGCGCTCCTTTCCGCAGCACGATCATCCGCATCGATACGAACCAGGGCCTTTCCGGCTACGGCGAGGTGCGCGACGGCGCCAGCGCGAGTTACGCGCTGCTGCTCAAGAGCCGCATCTTGGGCGAGAATCCATGCAACGTCGATCGTATCTTCCGCCGTATCAAGCAGTTCGGGCATCATGCGCGCCAGGCCGGCGGTGTTGCCGCGGTCGAGATGGCGCTGATGGACCTGGCAGGACGCGCCTACGGCGTGCCCGCCTACCAACTGGCGGGCGGCAAGTTCCGGGACCGCGTGCTGTGCTATTGCGACACCCCGACCGAGCAGGACGGGACCGCAATGGGCCGGCGCTTGCAGGAGCGCATGGCGCGCGGCTACAAGTTCCTCAAGATGGATGTCGGGATCGGCCTGCTGCAGGGAATTCCCGGCGCCCTGATCGCGCCGCCCGGCATGCTGGCGACGCGCGAGGTCCAGCACCCCTTCACCGGCATTCAGGTCACGGAGAAGGGGGTGGGCGTCTTGAGCGACTACGTTGCCGCCGTGCGCGATGTGATCGGCTATGAAGTGCCGCTCGCCGCCGACCACTTCGGCCACATCGGATTGGAGTCGTGCATCCGGATCGGGCAGGCGCTGGATCGCTTCACCCTGGCCTGGTACGAGGACATGCTGCCGTGGCAGTATACCGACCAGTATGTGGCGCTGTCGCGCGCCGTGCGAACGCCGATCTGCACCGGCGAGGACATCTATCTTAAGGAAGGCTTCCTCCCGCTGCTCGCAGCGCGCGGGGTCTCGGTGATTCATCCGGACCTGGCGACCTCAGGCGGCATCCTTGAGACGAAGAAGATCGGTGACGCGGCTCAGGAGCACGGCGTGGCCATGGCGATGCACATGGCGGCCTCGCCCATTGCCACGCTTGCGAGCGTCCACTGCGCCGCGGCCACCGAGAACTTCCTGGTGCTGGAGAATCACGCGACCGACGTGCCGTGGTGGGATGACCTTGTGACGGGCCTGCCGAAGCCGCTGGTGCAAGATGGACACATCGCCGTGCCGGAGACGCCCGGGCTCGGCTTCGCCGGGATTAACGAGGAGCTCTTTCGGGCGCACCTTGACCCCGCCTCGCCGCAGCGAGGGGCTGCCTCGCCGCCGCGAGGGGCTGCCTCGCTGCCGCGAGGGGCCGCCTCGCCGATCTTCTTCGACACCCCGACCGACCGCTGGGATAGCGAGCGATCGTGGGATCGGCTGTGGAGTTAGCCAGTGAAGATCCGAGAGATCCGCGCGGCGGGGCTGCGCGGGATGACCCCTGAGGGCGGGTGGAGCAGCGAGATTCAGCCCGAAGACTGCGTGCACACTCTCATTGCCGTGCTGACCGATGAAGGTCTGACCGGCTACGGCAGCGTCTTCTCGAACGATGGACTGGTGAAGGCAGCGCTCAAGGTGCTGGAGCCGCTCGTCCTCGGTGAAAACCCGTTGGAGCCGGAGCGAGTCAGTGAGAAGCTGCACCAGAACACCTTCTGGCTCGGTCGCGGCGGCTCGATGACGCATACGATCAGCGGCATCGACATCGCACTGTGGGACATCCTGGGCAAAGCCACGGGGCAGCCGGTGGGCCGGCTGCTGGGTGGCCGCCACCGCGACCGGGTGCAGCCATACGCCTCGATCCTGATGCAGCAGCCCGCGCCGCTGGCTGAACAGCTGCTGGAAATCCGGGCGCGCGGCTTCCGAGCGTTCAAGATCGGCTGGGGTCCGTTTGGTCGCGTGAGCCATGCCCTTGATGAGGCCATCGTGGCGGCCGCGCGGGACGCGATCGGCACGGAGTGCAAGCTGATGGTGGACGCTGGTGGCAGCGACGCGTTCTGGCCGCATGGCTACAAGTGGGCGGTGCGCACCGCCGAGATGCTAGCCGCCTACGATGTGGCTTGGTTCGAGGAGCCGCTGAAGCCCGATGCGCTGGCCGACTATATCGCGCTGCGACGGTCTGCGCCGACGCCGATCGCCGGGGGAGAAGTGCTCACGCGGCGGCAGGCGTTCCAGCCGTGGCTGGAGGCCGGCGCGTTCGACATCGTCCAGCCCGACGTGACCAAGGTCGGGGGCATCAGCGAGGAGCGGCGCATTGCGTGGATGGAGCAGGAGCACGGGGTGCGCTTCATTCCTCACGGCTGGAATACGGCGGTGGGGGTGGCGGCCGACCTGCAGCTCGCCTCCGCCTTCCCGGAGACGGACCTGGTGGAGTACCTGTACGGCTCGCCGTACGTCGATGAGATCGTGACACGAAGTTGGAGGCTGGACGCGGAAGGGATGCTGCCCATTCCTGACGCACCGGGGCTGGGGCTGGAGCTCGACCTGGAGCAGGTTGCCAGGTGCACGGCGGGGGACGATCTGCGCGGCAGGTGAGGCGCCGGACGTCGAGCTGGCAAGTCGCGCCCGGGTGTCACGGCACCCGGGCGCCTGGCATTCACGCATCGCGCCGGAGAGGCCGCTTCACATGAGCTCCAGGCTCTCCATCGCGGCGGAGAGCTGCGGCAGCCAGTACTCATACTCGCCTGGAGATGCGCCCTGCGCCACGGCGTGAAGCCGGCGCTGCCCCCGGAACAGGAGGCGCACCCAGCGCTTGCGCAGACAGCCACGCTCGCGAAAGGTATACTGCGCTTCCAGGCCGACCAGGTCGCCGATCGCCCAGCTCGTCTCCATCTGCAGTTTGCACTCCGGCAGCGAGCGCACCCCCTCCAGGAATCCTTCACGCAGGTCGGGCGCATCCGCCCGCGTGATGCGCGTGCCCAGGTCCTTCACCTCTACCGAGAAGCTCGTGGCATAGTCCGCCGGATCAGGCGCAAAGAGCACCCCTTGCCGGTTCTCCAACAGCGTGAAGCGATGCCAGTCGGCCGGGTGCTGGAACTGGTAGCCCCAGACGTGATCCTCGTGAAGCGCCAGGCCCTGGCCGGCGGCTGAATCTGCGGTCTCCACTCCACCCTCCCTGATGCGCAAATCGAGCGAACGAGTTGCAGCAGACCCATTATGCCCTTATAATGAAGCCTGGTCAATCTGCCACAGCCCACAGCACTCGGAGGCGAAAAGAGACGATGCCGCTCGATGCGCACACTGAGGGTCCCGACTCCCCGTGGTCGGTTCGTATGGCCGACGCCGTGTTGGCACGGCATCCCGTATCGGCCTCCCGCTGGCACTACGAGCACGGCTTCATGCTGCTGGCGCTCGAACGAGTGTGGCGCGCCACGGGCGATGACCGCTACGGGCGCTACATCCGGGATGTGATCGACTCTCTGGTGGACCCCACGGGCGACATCCGCACCTACACCATCACTGACTTCAACCTGGATCAGATCAACCCGGGCCGCAGCCTCTTCACCCTTCTGAGCGAGACGAAAGAGCCGCGTTACGGACGCGCCATGGCAGGACTGCGCGAGCAGCTTCGCTGGCAGCCGCGCACGCGCGAGGGTGGGTTCTGGCACAAGCTGATCTATCCGCACCAGATCTGGCTGGACGGTGTCTATATGGCCGGCCCCTTCCTGGCTCAGTATGCAGCCACGTTCAACGAACCGGAGGCGTTCGATGAGGTGGCGCGCGAGATCCTGCTCGTCGAGCAGCACCTGCGAGACTCACGCACGGGCCTCTACTACCACGGCTGGGATGAAAGCCGGCTGCAGCGCTGGGCGAATCCCGACACGGGATGCTCGCCGCATTTTTGGGGCCGGGCGGTCGGCTGGTATGCCATGGCGATGGTGGATGTGCTTGACACGCTCCCCTTGGCCCATCGGCAGCGAAGCCGGATCATCGCGGTCCTGCGTGACCTGGTGGCCGCGATGGGCCGCGTGCAGGATCGGGCGAGCGGTGTCTGGCGCCAGGTGCTCGACCAGGGCGATCGGCCTGGCAACTACCTGGAGGCGTCGGCCTCGTGCATGTTCGTCTATGCGATGGCGAAGGGCGTGCGGTGCGGCTACCTGGATGCGGGCTGGCTGGAAACCGCCCGCCGCGGGTATGACGGCATTCTGCGCCAGTTTGTCGTCGCGGACGCTGCGGCCGGCGCCAGCCTGACCCAAGTGTGCAGCGTAGGCGGACTGGGCGGCGTCCCGTATCGCGACGGTTCGTTCGAGTACTATATCGGCGAGCCGGTCGTCGCCAACGACTACAAGGGGGTCGCCGCGTTCATCCTGGCCAGCTGCGAGATAGAGTCGCGCACTGCAGCGATGAGGCGCGAGCATCCAGCTTAGGCCGGCACATGCGCCGGCGCCGCGCAGCTCAAGGCGCGGCGAGATCGCGGGCAGACGTGTCAATGACGAAACGCTTAACCGGAGCGGCACGGGCGGGGCGCTCGACAATGACCATCGGGGTCATCATGGACCACGTGTCCGGCGAGTCGCGCTCCAGCCTGTGGCCGGGCATCGCCGACACGATCCGTGCACACGGGGGCAACCTGCTCTGCTTTGCCGGCGGCTGCCTCCATGATCCTCACGATTTCACCCGGCAGGGCAACCTCGTCTATGACTTCATCGACCCGGGCCGGCTCGACGGTCTGATTATTTGGGCGTCTTCGCTCGCCAGCGACGTGGGACCGGAATGCCTGCCGCGCTTCTGTGCGCGCTATCGCCCCTTGCCGATGGTCAGCATCGGGATCGTGTTGGATGGCATCCCGGGCGTCGTGCTCGACAGCTACCAGGGGATGCGCGATGCGGTGACGCACCTGATCGAGGTGCATGGTCGCAGGCGGCTGGCGTTCGTGCGCGGGCCGGCCGGCCATCGCGATGCCGACGAACGCTATCGCGCCTACGTGGAGACGCTGCGCGATTACGCATTGCCCTTCTCGGCCGACTTGGTCTCACCTCACAACATGTGGTTCGACCCGGGCGGGGCTTCGATGGTGCGCCTGCTGATGGACGAGCGGCGGGTAGACTTCGATGCCGTAGTGTGCGTCAACGACGACCTCGCAGTCCAAGCGATGGCGCTGCTCCGGACGCGCGGCGTGCGCGTCCCCGAGGATGTCTCGGTTGTCGGCTTCAACGACACGCCATTGAGCCGGGCGATCACCCCGCCGCTTACCACGGTGCCGTGGCGCATGTACGAGCGCGGGCAGCGGGCCGCCGAGCTCCTGTTGGCGATGCTGGCCGGTGAACCGGCGCCCGATCAAGTGCTGTTGCCTGCGTCCCTGATCGTTCGCCAGTCGTGCGGCTGTCTCCCTCCCTCTGTGCTCTCGGCGCTCGATGCGGCGCCGGAGCCAGCCCTTACTGTCGAGAGTGTGGGACGCGACGCGGTGCTGTCCGCGCTTCAGGTCGTGTTGGACGGCGAAGCAGCACTCGAAGGACCGGCGCCCGCCGGACTGCCGGCGGCTGGCGGCGACGCGCCGGGCAACAAGGCCCAGGCCGCGATCCGGCTCTATGACGCGTTCATCGGCGAAGTGACCGGCACGGGCGCGGGCGGCTTTCTGCCCGCGCTGGACCGCCTGTTGCGGCGCAGCGCGGACGACGGCAGTGACGGTCTTGCCTGGCAGCAGGCGATTGGCCAGCTGCGCCACCATGTGGTGTCGATCTTTCTTCACGATCAGCGTCTCCTGATCCGCGCCGAGAGCCTGCTGCAGCAGGCCCGCATCTTGATCGGCGAGCATGTCCAGCGCGCGCAGCGCTACCGCGAATGGCAGACGCAGCAACAGACGCAGCGACTGCGGCGCATCGGGCATGTGTTGGCGACGACCACGCGTGTGCCGGACTTGATGAACTTGCTTGCAGAGGAGCTGCCGCAGCTGGGCATCGAGCGCTGTCATCTCGCACTCTACGAGGATCCCGCGAAGCCAACCGAGTGGTGTCGGCTGGCGCTGGCCTATGACGCGCAGGGGCGACGCGACGTGACGCCCGAGCAGGCTCGCATGCGCACGCACGATCTCGTGATGAGTGCGGGCAGCCCCGGCGACGACGAACCGCTGGCCGGCGCAGGCCCGAATCCGCCTTACAGCACCCTGGTCCAGCCGCTCCATTTCGGGGATGAGCAGCTCGGCGTGGTGCTCTTCGAACAGCGATCGGCCGGCGACATCTACGAGGTGTTGCGAGAGGAGATCAGCGTCACCCTCAAAGGGGTGCTGCTCGCGGAGCGCAATGTGGAGCTCTACCAACAGGCGCGCGCGGCCGAGCTGGAGGCGACCGAGGGCCGGCGGCTGGCCGAGGAAGCCGACCGCCTGAAGAGCCGCTTCCTCTCGATGGTCAGTCATGAACTGCGTACGCCTCTGGTGCTGCTGGTCGGCCTGAGCGAAATGATGCTGCGCGAGCGAACGGGCGATCATCGACCTCCGCTGCCGGAGCCATATCGGCAAGACCTGGCGCGGATTCACGTCAGCGCGCAGCAATTGGACAGCCTGGTGCGCGATGTGCTCGATCTGACGCGGAGCCAACGGGGCCAGCTCCTGCTGGCGATGGAGCGCCTCGACCTGGCGAAACTGCTCAAGGCGGTCGCGTTGGTTGGCGAACAGATGGCGCACGCCAAGGGACTGGGATGGCGTCTCGACCTGCCCGATCACCTTCCGCCAGTCAGCGGCGATCCGGCGCGCCTGCGGCAGGTGGTGCTGAATCTCCTGACCAACGCCGTCAAGTTCACCGCGTGCGGCGAGGTCGGTCTTCGAGCCGTGGAGGAGCCCGGCGTGGTGAGGGTGCTGGTGAGCGACACCGGAGTCGGGGTGCCGGAAGCCGAGCAGGAGGCGATCTTCGACGAGTTCCGCCAGTCGGAGCGGACCGCAGCGCGCGGCTACGGTGGTCTGGGCATCGGCCTGGCGCTTTGCAAGGAGATCGTCGACCTGCACGGCGGACAGATCGGCGTGCGATCGTCCGGCGAGGAGCAGAGCGGCGCGACTTTCTACTTCACTCTGCCGATCGTGCGCGAAGCGACGCACGTTCAGGCTGAGCGTCCGGTTGCTTCACAGGCGGTGCTGCTGCTGTCGACGCGCGCCGGGGGCGGAGACCGTCTTGAAGCGCGTCTGATCAGCGAAGGGTTCGAGGTTGAGCGGCTGCGCATCGATGAGATGGAAGACTGGCAGGCGCAGGTATTCGCGCGCACCCCCGGGGCGATCGTGCTGGACTGCGCGCCTGACTCGGCGCGTGGGTGGGAGCTGATCGAGCGGTTGAAACAGCATCCCAACACGCTGGACATCCCGGTGCTTTTCTATACGCTTCCCGCGTCGCCGGATCGGGACGCCGGTTCGCTCCTGGCATTGGATTATCACACCAAGCCGCTGAGCGCAGACGCCCTGTCGCGCGCCCTCGAGCGGTATGGGTCAGGCAGCGGACCGCAGGATGGCAAGCGGACCGTGCTGGTGGTCGACGATGATCCGGGGATCCGGGAGATGCATACTCGGGTGGTGCAGGCTGCCCTGCCAGGCGGCCGCGTGCTGCAGGCATCCAACGGGCGGATTGCGTTGGAGATCATGCGCCACGAGCGACCGGCGCTGGTGCTGCTCGATCTGATGATGCCGGAAGTGGACGGGATGCGCGTGTTGGCGGCGATGCAGGGGGATGCGCGGCTGCGCGGCATCCCGGTCATCGTCCTCACAGCGCAGACCCTCGGCCACGACGAGATGGCGCAGCTCACGGCCGGGGTGGCCGCCGTTCTCCAAAAGGGGGTCTTCACCGCCGACGAAACGCTGCTGCATATCGAGGAGGCGCTGGCACGCAACAGGCAGTTGGGCACCGAGGCGCAGCGAACCGCGCGCAAGGCCATGGCCTACATCCACGAGCATTACGCAGAGTCGCTCTCACGCGAGGAGGTGGCGTCGCATGTCGGGGTCAGCCCCCGCCATCTGACGCGCTGTTTCCAGGAAGAGGTGGGCCTATCGCCGATCGCGTATCTCAACCGATACCGCGTGAAGCAGGCCAAGGCGCTTCTCGACGCAGGCGGCAGCATCACTGAAGTGGCCGGCGGGGTCGGCTTCGCCAGCAGCGGCTATTTCACTGACGCGTTTCGGCGCGAAGTGGGAGTGTCTCCGCGCGAATACCAACGTCGCAATCTTGCCCCAAATTCCTGAAAGTCTGTCCCAATTTCAGAAGCATTTTCCCCGGAACTGCGCGATACTGAGATTGCCCCACATTTCGCCGTCGCAGGCGGCGCTTCGGGTTTCGAAGAAGGGACAGGCGATGCCCGAGACGATCATGATCGTCGCAAATGACCCGAATATCACCTATCTGCTGCAGCGCTACGCGGAGGAGAGCGGCTTCCGCACGGTCAACGCTTGCCAGGGCAAAGATGTGCTGGACCTGGCGCACCACACCCACCCTGTATTGATCATCTTGGACACCGAGCTGCCAGGCGGCACCGGATCGAACATGCTGCTCGGCCTGCGCGCAGAAGCCGACACGCGCCACATTCCGGTGCTCCTCTACTCCGGGCTCGAAGGACCCACGGAGGAGTGGGAAGAAGCAGCGGTCGGCCATCTGCCGAAGACCGTGCTGTACGATGATTTCGTGGCGGCGCTGAAACAGGCCGGCGTTCAGCGCGACGGCTTGCAGAACCGATGACGCGGATCGCACCGATGACGCGGATTGCACCGATGACACGGATCGCACCGATGACACGGATCGCACCGATGACAGGGATCGCACCGATGACAGAACAGATCTCCGCACCCCCGAAGCTCCTGGATGTCGTTGGCCTGAAGAAGCACTTTCCGATCAAGAAGGGCTTCCTCATCTCCAAGCAGGTTGGCAGCGTCAAGGCGGTCGATGGCGTCAGTTTCTTCATCCGGGAAGGCGAAACGCTCGGGTTGGTCGGTGAGAGCGGCTGCGGCAAGACGACCAT
>CAYRFV010000060.1:18166-22456 GCA_964423545.1 uncultured Anaerolineales bacterium
GACGACCATCGGCCGGCTGATCCTGCGCGCCTATAAGCTGACGGCCGGCGATATCTGGTTCAATGATCGGAGGCTCGGCCGGGTGAATGTGGCCGAGATGGACGAGGACAAGCTGCGGCAGCTGCGCCAGAATATGCAGTTGATCTTCCAGGATCCGTATTCGTCCCTCAACCCCCGCATGACGCTGCTCGAGATCGTCGGCGAACCCCTCTATACCAACGGCGTCGCCAAGGGCGCGGAGATGAAAGAGCGAGTCGCCGAACTGCTCAAGGTGGTGGGGCTGAGGCCGGAGTATCTGACGCGCTATCCGCACGCCTTCAGCGGCGGCCAGCGCCAACGCATCGGCGTCGCGCGCGCGCTGGCGCTGAACCCGCAGCTCGTCGTTTGCGATGAGCCGGTGTCGGCGCTCGATGTGTCGGTCCAGGCGCAGATCCTCAACCTGCTCCAACGGCTTCAGGCCCAGTTCGGTCTCACGTACCTGTTCATCTCGCACGATCTGAGCGTGGTGGAGCACATCAGCGACCGGGTGGCGGTGATGTACGTCGGCAAGCTCGTGGAAAGCGCCGGCACCGCTGAGCTGTTCCTCAATCCCCGGCATCCGTATACCGAGGCGCTCCTCTCGTCGGTGCCCAAACCGGACCCGCGCATCCGCACCGAGCCGATCATCATGCCTGGAGAGGTGGCCGATCCCGCGCATCCGCCCAGCGGCTGCTATTTTCACCCGCGCTGCCGCTACTGCCTGGACCGCTGCAAGAGCGAGGAGCCGGCATTGCGCGAGATTTCGCCGGATCACTTCGTCAGCTGTCATCGCGCGGAGGAGCTGGAGCTCGCTGGCGTCATGAGCATGTCGTAGCGGCCGGAGTCGCTGCCGCTTGGGTGTCCGAGACCCGGCGTCGGATGCGTGGTCCACGTTTACCATGGGCTGTGAGGGCACACCCGGCGCCCCTGGCCCGGCATGCAGAAAGGCGGTGTCTATAGAGCTTGCGATGAAAGTCGATAAGAATGCTTCGTTGCACCATGAGCGATTCGTCATCTCAAAAAGGAGGCAAGGACCATGAAGAAGCTGATCAATCGGCGTGAGTTCCTGAAGCTGTCGGCGCTGACGGCTGCGGGCGCCACCGCGGCGGCCTGCGGCGCGCAGGCCACCCCGACCAAGGCGCCCGCGCCGACCGCAGCCCCGGCTGCCAAGGCCGAGCCCACCAAGGCGCCGGAGCCGACGAAAGCGCCGGAGCCGACCAAGGCGCCGGCCGCTGCTCCCACGGCTGCGCCTGCTGCAACCAAGGCCCCGGAGCCCACCAAGGCCCCGGCGGCTGCGGCCGGCCAGTACAAGGAAGCTCCGATGCTGGCTGAGCTGGTGAAGAGCGGCAAGCTGCCGGCCGTCGATGCCCGCCTGCCCAAGAAGCCGGCGGTGTTTCCGACGCAGGAGGCGACGGGGAAGTATGGCGGCACGATGCGCCGCGCGTTCAGCGGTGTGTCGGACCGCTGGGGGCCCACGAAGCTGGTGGATCGCTTCTGGGTCTGGTATGACAAGAGCCTCAACCTGCAGCCGCGCATCGTCGAATCGTGGCAGGTCAGTCCGGACGCCAAACAATGGACCTTCAAGTTGCGCGAAGGGCTGAAGTGGTCGGACGGCATAGACTACACCAGCGACGACACGATGTGGTGGTACCAGTACGAGCTGCAGAACAAGAAGCTGAATCCCTCGATCCCCAGCCAATGGCGGAGCGCCAAGACCCGAAACATCGTCAAGGCGGAAGCCCCGGACAAGTACACGGTCAAGTTTACCTACGACGATCCCAAGCCGCTGTTCCTCTACGGCGTTGCTCGCTCCGTGACGGGGCCGAACACGCCCTCGCACTACATGAAGGAGAAGCACGAGGACACGACGTCCGACAAGGCGAAGCTGGCGGCCGAGGTCAAGGCAAGGGGCTTCGATAGCTGGGAGCGCTACTACCTGGACTACGCGCAGTACTGGTATGCCAACCCGGAGCGGCCGTTCCTCGGCGGCTGGCTGGCCAAGGGGCCGCTCGCCAAAGAGCTGTTCATCATGGAGCGCAACCCTTACTTCTGGGCGGTCGACAAGGACGGCAACCAGCTGCCCTACATCGACAAGGTGACGCATCGGCTGTTCGAGAACAACGAAGTCAAGAACCTGTGGGTCACCAACGGCGAAATCGACTTCCAGAACCGCCACATGGGCATCTCCGACCTGGCGCTCTACAAGAGCGGCGAGGCGAAGGGGGATTACAAGACGCTCTTGGGGATCAGTGCGGGCCATCTTGCCATGCAGCTCAACCTGACGACCAAGAACAAGCTGCTGCGCGAGTTCTTCAACGAGCGCAAGGTGCGCATCGCGATCTCGCACGCCATCAACCGCGACCAGATCAACCAGCTGGTCTTCAACGGCCTGCTGAAGCCGCGGCAGTACAGCCCGCTCTCCATGTCGCCGAACTACTACGAGAAGCTCTCCAACGCCTACATCAAGTACGACCCGGACACCGCCAACAAGCTGCTGGATGAGGCCGGCTACAGCAAGAAGGGCGCCGACGGCATCCGCTTGCACAAGGACGGCACGACGCCTATCTCTTGGATCATCGAGAGCACGAGTCAGACCGGCACACCGGACGAGGACGCGGTGCTGTTGCTGGCGAAGGATCTGGCGAAGGTCGGGCTCAAGGCGTCGTTCAAGTACGTCGAGCGGTCGCTGTACGAATCGCGCTACAACGCGAACGAGCTCGACGCGGCCTGGTGGGGTGGCGATCGGACGGTGGTGCCCCTGGCGCCGGAAGCGCCCATCTTCCGCGCCACGATGATCGACCGGCCGTGGGCGCCTGCCTGGGGCCTCTACTACGGCGATCCCAAGAATCCGAACGCGGAGGAGCCGCCCCAGGGCCACTGGATTCGCACGATCTGGAAGATCTGGGACGAGGAGATCGCAGTGGAGCCGGATCCGAAGAAGCAGAACGATGCCTTCAAGAAGATCCTGGACATCTGGGCCGAAGAGTTGCCGTACGTCGGCGTTCTGGGCGAGCAGCCGGCGCCCATCATCGTGAAGAACGGCTTCAAGAACTACCTGCCGGGCATGCCGATCGATGACACGACCGCCGACGAGCATCTGCTCCATACCGAGACGTACTTCTGGGACGATCCTGCCAAGCACACCAGCTAGGTCAGGGTTCGCGCCGGGCGTCCCGCAGCCGTCTTCCAGGGACGCCCGGCGCCTGGCGCGTATTACTCGGATTCGTCGTGACGCGCGTGACGCCTGGGCAGTGAAACCGGCGATTGCCTCTGCAATCCAGTGGATCGCGATACGAAAGACCATCCTGTGCCCTGATGTGTGGAGTTCGCCCGGCCCGTCTGCTGAGGTGTGCCGGCCCGTCTTGTGAGCGCCTACCGGAGGCCGCCCATGTTCGCCTATATCCTGCGCCGCGTTCTGTTGATGATCCCGATGCTTCTGCTGATTTCGATCGTCTCTTTCGTCGCCATCCAGCTCCCGCCCGGCGATTACCTGACCTCTTATGTGGCAGGGCTGCGCACCATGGGCGAAAACATAGACCAGGAGCAGATCGACAATCTCCGGGAGCGCTACGGGCTGGGCGAGCCGATCTACGTGCAGTACGTCAAGTGGATCAGCGGCATCCTGTTGCGCGGCGACTGGGGCCAGTCCATGGAGTGGCAGAAGCCGGTGAAGGAGCTGATCGGCGAGCGCATTCTGCTGACGGTCGTGCTCTCTCTGGTCTCGCTGATGGTCAGCTGGTTCGTGGCGATCCCGGTGGGGGTCTATTCGGCCACGCACCAGTACTCGATCCCCGACTACGTCATGTCGATCATCAGCTTCATCGGCGTGGGGGTGCCTGGCTTTCTGCTGGCGCTGATCGTCATGTACTTTGCGCAGAGCCAACTTGGCATGAACGTGGGGGGGCTCTTCTCGGAGCAGTACATCAATGCGCCCTGGAGCGTCGACCGGGTGATCGACATGGCGAAGCACCTTTGGATTCCGGTCGTGATTCTGGCCATCGAGGGCACCGCGGGGAGCATCCGCACCACGCGGGCGAACCTGCTGGATGAGCTCAACAAGCCCTACGTCGAGCTGGCGCGCGCCAAGGGTTTGAACGAATGGAAGCTGATCTGGAAATATCCCGTGCGCATCGCCCTGAATCCCTTTTTCAGCACGGTCGGCTGGTCGCTGGCCAGCCTCATCTCGGGGGCGACTCTGATTTCGGTGGTGCTCAGCCTGCAGACGACCGGACCGATGCAGCTTCGGGCGCTGACGACGCAGGACATGTATCT
>CAYRFV010000061.1:0-10910 GCA_964423545.1 uncultured Anaerolineales bacterium
GGAGGCGGTGCGCAGCCTGGATCGCCGCGCCATGTCGGCCACGCTCTCCGACCGTTCCTTCAGGCGTTTCCTCGCCGGTCTGGGATTGATGACCCTGGCGATCGTGCCGCTCAACGCATTCCTGCCGCTGTTTGCGATCGAGCGGATCGGTCTGGCGCAGGCACAGGTGATCTTCCTGCAGGGAGCCGTGTTGGTGGGCGGGCTATTGTCAAGCTATCTGTGGGGTTGGGCGGCCGACCGCCGGGGCAGCAAGCCGATCATGTTGACCGGCGTGGCTGCCGCAGCCGCCCTGCCGCTCATCTGGTTGGCCGTACCGGTGCTGGGCGCCGCCAGTTTTGGGTTGGCGCTCGCAGCCGCATTCCTCACCGGCGCGAGTCTGCCGGCGTGGGCGATCGGGTCGAGCCGGTTTCTCTTCATGGATGTCGTGCCGCCGGCCAGTACGCCGCAATACATGGCCGTGTTCTATGCCTGGCTCGGCATCACGGGTGCGATGGGCGCGATTCTCGCTGGCCGTGTGCTGCAAGGCGTCCAGAGCGCCCCAATTGCCTACGCCGGTCTGGATGCGTACACGCTGCTTTTTGTGCTCAGCGTGTTGCTGGCCGTGGCGAGTCTCGTCGTCCTGCGCGGCGCGGCGCAGCGCGAGTGAGCATCACAGTCTGTCTGCTGCCCTACATCCTCGGCGACTGCCTCATGCTATGCTGCTCTCCATGACTGAAGTCACCACGGTGGAAGTCGCCGTCGCCGGGATGGACTGTGCCGAGTGCACTCAGCACGTCCGCCGTGCGATTGCCGGTCTGTCCGGTGTCGCGTCGGTCGAAGTCCTCCTGGCCTCTGAAAAAGCGATCGTGCGCCTCGATCCTTCCCGGGTCGATCTGTCTGCGATCCGCCAGGCGGTGGCAGACGCAGGCTATTCCGTGCCCGATAGCGGGCAGGTGAATGTCGCGGCACCAGCGCAGATCGATGTGACGCGCAGGACGCGCCTTCTTCTGGTGGGACTCTTCGCTGCGGTGCTCTTCATCGTGATCGGCGGGGAGTGGCTGGGGCTGTTCGAGGCGCTCGACGCAGCGCTTCCGCTTTCCGTCGGTGCGGCCGTGGTGCTGATCGCGGGTTTCCCGGTCTTCCGCAATGTTGTGCGGGCTGCCCTCAAGCGGCGCATCATCTCGCATACGCTGATGACGCTTGGCGTGATCGCGGCGCTGGTCGTCGGCCAGTGGGTGACGGCGCTGTTGATTGTCTTCTTCATGCGCGTCGGCGATGCGGTGGAGCGCTTTACGAGCGAACGCGCTCGCCGGGCGGTCAAGGATCTCGCTGCGCTTGCGCCGCAGATGGCTCGCATCGAGCGGGATGGCGCGGAGATCGAGGCGCCGGTCGCCCAAGTGCGACCCGGTGATCTGGTGATCGTGCGCCCCGGCGAGCGGATCCCCGTCGACGGGGAGGTAGTGGGCGGCCAGGCGACGCTCGATCAGGCGGCGATCACTGGCGAGGGGCTGCCTGTCGAAGCCGGACCGGGCAGCCAGGTGTATGCTGCCACCTATGCCCGTCTCGGTCATCTGCGGATACGCACCATGCGGGCTGGCCCGGACACGACCTTCGGCAAGGTCATCCGGCTTGTGGAGGAGGCGGAAGCCCAACGAGCCGATGTCCAGCGCGCTGCCGATCGCTTTTCTGCGCGTTTCCTGCCGTTGGTGGCAGCCATTGCTGCGCTGACCCTCGTGATCAGCGGCGATCCCCTGGCCACCGCTTCGGTGTTGGTCGTTGCCTGTTCCTGCTCGATCGCGCTGGCGACGCCTATCGCCATGCTCGCTTCCATCGGCGCCGGCGCGCAGCGCGGCCTGCTGATCAAGGGGGGCCGCTATCTGGAGCTGCTGGCGCAAGTCGATGTGCTGCTGCTCGACAAGACGGGAACGGTCACGTTGGGCCGTCCGCGGGTCATTGAGCTGGCATCGATTTCCGGCTTGCCGCATGAAGGCCCTTTCCGGGGTGACGCTGAGAGCTGGAAACCGGAAGCCGAACTTCTGCGGCTTGCCGCATCGGCCGAGCGTTATTCCGAGCATCCGTTGGCCAAGGCATTGCGAGACGCCGCGCGCGCGCAGGGGCTGCTTTTGGCCGAGCCATCTCATTTCGAGGCGCTGCCTGGCCTGGGTGTGCGCGCAACCGTGGAGGGGGTGAGGGTGGTCGTCGGCAACCGCCGGCTCGTGGATGATCGAGGCCCGGGCATGGAATCGGAGAGTCCAGCCGGAAACAGCGTGCTGGACGCAGCGCAGGCGTGGGAGAAACGGGCGCGGACGACTTTGTTCGTCGCCATCAACGGCGACCTGGCAGGCGCAATAGCGCTGGCTGATACGTTGCGTCCGGAGTCCCCTGCTGCCCTGGCTGTGCTGCGCGACCAGGGCGTCCACCGGATCGAGTTGCTCACCGGCGACAACGAGGGAGCGGCGCGCGCGTTGGCCGGCGAACTCGGCGTCCCCTATCGCGCAGGCCTGCTGCCGGAAGACAAGATCCGCATCGTCAAGGAGTATCAGGCGCAGGGACACCGAGTTGCGATGGTGGGTGATGGCATCAACGATGCGCCCGCGCTCGCCCAGGCTGACGTCGGGATCGCCATGGCGGCGACCGGCTCCGATATCGCCATCGAGGCCGCACATGTGGCGCTGATGCGAGACGACTGGATGCTGGTGGCGGATCTTTTTCGCCTGGCGCACCGGACCATGCGCGTGGTGAAAACCAACCTGGCCTTCACAGCCATCTATAATACCGTCGGTCTCTCGCTCGCAGCCTTCGGCTTCCTGCCACCCGTCCTGGCGGCGGCGGCGCAGTCACTGCCTGATCTGGGTATCCTCGGCAACTCCTCGCGCCTGCTGCGGCAGCCGAGCCGGAGGTAGCCGGTAGGGGTCGGAAAGAGATGGCCCGTCCGCCAGCAAGATGTGGCGTCGCCGTCAGCGTCCCAGGTGGTAGCGGTAAACGTTGGTCTCGCGCCTCTCAAAGCCGATGCGCTGATAGAGCCGATTCGCTGCCTCACGGGAGGGTCGCGACGTCAAGTCGACGGTGGTGGCGCCAGCCTGTCTGGCATGCTCGAGCGCCGCGCGGCAGAGCGCCTCGCCGATGCCCTGGCCTCGGCTGGAGGCGTCGACGATCACATCTTCGATCCATGCGCGCAGCGCCGTCGGAATGCGGAAGAGCGCAAGGGTCAGAGCACCCACGATTTCGTCGTGCCGGTTCGGGTCGCGCGCAATGAAGAGGACAACGGCGGGTGATGCCACCATCTCAGCGATTTCAGCGCGCGTGGGGGGCGGGTTGGACGAGGACAGCTGCGGAATCAGCCGCTCGAAGGCGGTGACAACTTCATCGGTGACAGCGGTGACTTCTTCGATCTTCATGGCTCACCTCGTGTGCGGGCAGGCGTGCTGGCGCTCTCCGTCGGATACGCCGCAGCCGGCGAATCCGCCGCCGGACGCAGGGCCGTGGCGCGCTTTGCGCCGGCAATCCAGACAATCAGAACGGCGATGGCCAGTCCGCCAAGCACGAGCGCCATCGGCCAACTGAACCCGCTTGCCTGGGCCTCCGTCACTCCGAGTTTCGTCTGGGCGCCGTTCCTCTCGATTTCCTCCAACTGATAGTAGTAGAGTTTGCCGATTCTCGCCGAATGGTCGACATAGCTATACTGGCCCCCTGTCATCGGATCGGGCGAAGGCGGAATCAGCTGCTCGTTAATCTTGGTGTCGAAGGGGCCCTCCGGAGACTCGCCGCGATAGATGTTGAAGCCGGCAGTGTTGATCTCGGTTTCGGTGCTCCAGGAGATGCGCACCGGCGCTGCGCATCCTGTGTTGGTCCACAGCAGCAGGATCAGCGCTACAAGACACATTGAACCGTTTGTAACACGATGGATACGCATCGCTCTCCTCACCGGGATGTCGCGCACTCGTCCGCTCAGCGAGCAGACGCGCACACGAAGCTGCGATCGCGGCTGAGCTCGGTCTGCCAGAGGCAGTAGCCGACCTGCACGCGCAGCGGCGTCGCCGCTGTCCCCGCCTGTTTGCGTACGAACAACCGATAGGGCGTGGGGGCGACCGATCTCGGCAGCCGATACTGCATCGTGACCACATAGGTGGCGCCGGGCTTCACGACGAAGTCACCGCTGAACACCGTGCTGTTGTTTTCCCCGCGCGCGACGGTAAGACGCCCGAGTCCCTCGGCAGCCACCAACTCGCTGCCCGCCGGAGCGTAGACGCGCAGATAGTTCCAGTAGCAACGTTGCGTTAGCTCATCGTATGAGTCACCGTAACGGGGCGTACGGTCGCAGACTGGTTCGGACGAAGCCGGATGCGCCGGATGTGTGTAGGTGAGTGTCAAGGTTGCCGCCAGGCCGCCGCCATCCGGCGCCACCTGGTAGTCGATCTGCTGTCGGACGACTGCGTTCGCTTTGTTGAAGCCGATATTCGTGTCGACCACGGCCAGGAAATCACCCTCGCGAGGCAACTGCAAGGCGCCGTCCCATCGTCGCTCAGTCAGCAGCGGAGCGAGCGTCGGATCATCGACCGCGATCTGCATGTGCCGGCCGTCGAGCGTCTCCGAAAGAGCGCTTGCCAGCGCGATCGGATCGAGATCGCCGCCGCTCTGAAGCTTTGCGAGGGCTGCGGTCACCACCGCGCCCATGAAATCCTTGCGTTTCTCCCACCAGTTGGAGGTGGTGGCCTGTTGAATAGTCGACAGGCTTGTGAGCGGTGCTTCCCACGCCTGTTTGAGCGCCGCGATCGTGTTCTCGCCCGTGATCCGCTGCTGCGTGCCGGGCAACTGCAGCGGGCCCAGCGCCTCGACAAGCAACCTCACCGCTTCCATATCGAGCGCAATCGCGCCGTCGGTGTCGATGCCACGATCCTGTGCATAGAGCGCGCGCGCCACCAACGCACTGGTCGGGAAGTCCGGTGACCAATTGCTGTCGCGGAGCAGCAGCAGGTCGATGCCCATCTGCTCGCGCAGCGCGGCCGGCGGCTCGGGATGTGGCTGTGCGAAGTTGTCGACCGCATAGCTGTCACCCAGTTTGACCTCCATGATCCGGCCGTTGTCAAGCCGGATGTGACCGGCGCCGCTGATGAAACCACCGGTGGAACGCAGCTCGTCGTTGTTCTGGGCCAGCAGCAGGTAGGTGCGCGGACCGCTCAGGCCCAAGAGACCGGGCGCCGCCTGCGCCCCCTTGAGTCCGGTGCGTACGAGCGGCAGAAACCGATTCAGACGCGCGAGTTGGGGTTCCAACATTGGGTGAAGTGGACCGCGCATCTGTGCCGCCAGCTCTTCTGCACGCGCCAGACGCACATCGGCTGCCGCGAGTTCCGGGCGAGCGGCAGCGATCACCGGCAACGCACGCGCCAACAGCTCGCCCTGACCGCGCTGACCCAACAACTCGACCAGGGGGGTCAGCGCATCGAGCGCCTGTCGGCCACCCCCCGCCAGTTCCAGGCCCATTTCGAGGAGCTGCGGCGCATCTCGCAGGGTCGACCCGATCTCGGGCAGCCAGCCCAGGTGGGGCGCAAGGCCCAAAAAGGGCCGGCCGATTCGCTGAGTTGCCGCCAGGTGCGTCTCCAGGTCGGCGAGGTGATCGCGCACGGCGGGCAGCGCATCCACCGATGGATTGTTCGCCACTGCCTGCAACTGGCGCAGATCGGCCAGCGCCAGGCGCGCCTGGACCGCAGTGCGATAGCCGGTCAGGCCGAGCCAGGCGACCGCGATGGCAATCAGAAGCAGCAAAATGATCAGGAAGGTTCGTGTTCTCATATGATCGATGAAGGGTGCTCAGGGCGCGGTCAGGAGCACCAGGGCTCCCATGGATTCCTCGTTCAGTCCTGTCACAGCATCGTCGAGCGAACCGGCGCGATAGAGAGGCCAGCGGCGGACAGCTGCGGGTGCGAATTCCTCCAGCGGCGGCAACTTGCCGTCGGGCGCCACCGCTGCCAACGCTGGATGATGCCGCAGAAGGCTGGCCTCATACCACGCACTGCCGAGCAGGTGCACGTTGATGGGAATCACGTCCGGCCGTTGACGCAGCCCATAGCGCGCATACCACAACGCGAACGTCGGCTGATCGTCGGCTACCAGGATCAGCGCGCCCGGCGCCGCACTTGACAGCGCAGCGTCAATGAACTCGCGGGCCGCATGGTCCCTGCTTAGATCCATCTCGGGCCCATGGCGGATCGCTGCGCCGAGCGGGAGTCCCACTGTCAGGATCAGCAGTACTGCAATCGTCCAGCGCGGGTTGCCCTGCGGCAGCACGCCCTGTGCGATCCACGACACGCCGCAGGCAATCCACAGGCAGGCCATGCCCCACGCCGGGATCAGGTAGACGTCGGAGTCGGTGGTGTTATATCCTATGGCATAGACGGTGTAACACAGCGCAACGAGCAGCGTTGTGAGCCACCAGGCGCGATCAGTCCGCTCCAGCCGCCAGAGCCCCAGCAAGGCCACCAACATCCCCCACACGCCGCCGCCGAGCTGCCGTCCCGTTTCGCTCGCCCAGGCAGCCAGCCGGCCCGGCAGATATGCGATCGGCACGCCGAAGACCAACTCGCGATAGGCCGCGGCGGAAACCAGCCAGCCGAAGCCGCTGAACGTCCGGGGATTGCCCCAGTTAATTGGCGGAACACCGCCGGCAGCCCACGGCAGGTACGCATACGTCGCCAGACCCAGTGCGCCGGCCACCAGGGGCAGAAGACGCGCCTGCCAGGCCCCGTGGTGCACGACCGATTGCCGCAGCGGCCAGATCCAGGCGATCAGCCCCGGCGCCATCAATGCCAGCGTCAGATGGTTGCCCAGCCCCAGACCCAACACCAGGCCGGCAGCCGACAGCCACGGCCAGCCCCGGCGACTGGCGATCACCGCCTCGCGCCAGCGCCACATCAGCCAGAGCAGGGCGATCACCGCCAGTGCATGCGGTGCGTACACCTCGGTGATGACCGCCTGGCTCCACAGGCCCGGCGTAGTCGCCCAGACCAGCCCGGCGGTCAGAGCGGCGGCATTGCGCCACGGCTGACCTGCGAGTGTGCGCCGCGCCAGATCGGCCATCAGGGCTGCGGCCAGCGCTGCGGCGACAGCAGAGAGCCAGTTGCCTGCGCGGGCCGGCTGTTCGGGCGCGAGTCGGGCAGCCGCAGCCAGCAGGAGCATGTAGGTGGGATAGCCGGTCGGGTGCGGCACGCCGCGCGTCAGGGCGGCTGCCAGCAGATCGCCGCCATCGGCGCCGTGGTGCGCCCACGTGAGCCCGGGCGCCATGGTGCGCACATACAGCCCCAGCGCCAGCCCGCCGGTAACCAGAGCGGGCCACGCCGAACGCAACGCTGCCGAGGACCCCATGGTTCGGTTGCGAGGGACCTCGGCGTCACTGTGCTCCATGCATCATGCCGCCCACTCGCGGCAGTTCCGACGGCGGCATCGCGAGGATGGCGCTGGCGCTGGCTTCCAGTCCGCCTGCTGCCGTGGCGCTCGCCCGGTTCACGATGGCGGCTCCAGCCGGCAGCTCCGCACCGACGATCGCCTGGAACACGATCTCCAACTGCTCGCCCGGCGCCAGCTCGCTCCTTTCCATCCGTAGCGTCCGATCCCGCCAGACGGCTCCGGCGCCCGAAATGATCGCACCCGGCGCCAGGTCAGCCGGAAGCGCGTTGAGCAAGACGACATTGCGAACCGGGCTTGTCGACCGATTGGCCAGGATGAGGGTAAACTCAACGGGTTGATCAGCCCAGACCTGGCTCGGATTCGCCCGCATTGCCAGCGTGAGGGCCGGCCCACCGGCAGTCGGCGTGACTGTTGGGGTGGCAGCGGGTGGAGTCGGGGTGACAGTGATGCGCGTTGCCGTCCCTTGAGGCGCGACGGTTCCGCTGACGGTCGGGACAGCCGGCTGAGATGTTGCAGTGGGCGGACCCGGCGTCGCCGGGGGCGGTTCGCTCGTGGGTCGATCGGTCGGTTGTCCGGTGGGTTGGTCGGTGGGCCGTGCTGTGGCTTGCGGCTTGGGCGTGCGCGTCGGCACGGTGTCTGCACCCGAAGTCTGACTGGGTGTGGCCCAGGCGTGCGTCCCCGTGGTCGTCACACCCACCAGCAGCATGGCGACCAACAGATAGCCAGCCAATCGATAGTTGCGTCTCATAGATCTGACCTCTGTCGCCGCCTTCCGGCTTTCGTCAAGTAGTTCGGAAAACATCTGGCGCCGCCTGGGACGCCTCGGCAAGTCGCCGCAGGCCCCAACTGCGCCGCCACAGCGCAATTGCCGCCCAGACGCTGATGGTTCCGACGGAGAGCGCATGCAGCACCAAGCCGTAGGCCAACCCTGCGGTGGCGGGCACATGAAACATCGCCAAGGTGATCATGCACAAGTAGTGAAACACCCCGATCTTCCCAGGGGTCGAAGGCACGGCGACGCCGGCCTGGAGCACGACCAGCAGGGAGAGCGAGATCAGCAGCGAAGCCGGCAAGTCGAAGGCCAGCAACACCAGGTAGTTCGTCAAGGCTGCGGCCCCCCAGAAAGCGATCGTCCATCCCCAGACTGCAAGCGCCGGTCTGGGCTTTCCCAGACCGGTCAATCCGTCGAGGCCGGCATGGATGCGCGAGCGCCACCGCTCGGCCAGGGACGGTGGCAGCCGGCGCAACACCCAGTCAGTGGCCCCCATGATCGCGCGCCGGCCCCCTAGCAACACCACAGCCAGTATCGTCACAGCCAGCCCCGCCAGGATCACCGGCCACAGTCGCGCTGCCAGCCACTCCGGCGGCGCCAGGAAGGGGAGCAGCAGGGCGACAAGGATGGCAAGCATGATGACGTCGATCAGCTTTTCTGCGGCGATGGTGCCGAACGCGTACGCTTTGCTGATTCGGGCCTCCTCGCCCGTCAGGTAGGCTCGCACGACCTCACCCAGCCGCGCCGGGATGTAGTAGTTCACAGCCTGACCGATGACCATCAGGTCACACAGTTGCACCAGGCTGAGATTCGGTCGATCCGGGTAAAAGATCGCTCGCCAGCGCAGCCCCTTCAGGACGGTCATCACGACAGTAGCCAACAGGGCCAATACCACGAGCGGCAGGTGTGCTTCGTGCAGCGCCACCCTCAACTGCCCGAAGTCGACCGAACGCGCTGCGAGATACAGCGTGACAACTGCCACAATCAGCCCCAGCCAGATCTGGAGGCGAGTGCCGAACCACCGGCGCGATGCGCGACCTGGCGCGAGGGCGAGCTCGGCTTCCTGCGTTCCGTTCACGGCTGAACTGGCTTGGCGATCACCACCAGTCGATGCGTGTTGCTCCACGGTGGCCAGCAGGTCACGAGCGTGAGTTGACTCTCGGCGGTCGGCTCCATGAAACGCGCGTTTTTGATGCGTTGCGCCAGCGTGACGCCGGAGTCGCGCAGGCGAAAGAAATCGGTGATCGTGTAGTCGACCGGCCTACCCAGGGCGCTGAAGAGGCGAATCTGGCGCCCCTTCAGGATGTCGGACCGATCGGTGAATTCGTCAACCCGTGCACGGCTGGCGTCGTCCCAGGCCATGCTGATCGCTTCGAACACCTTGCCGTCGATATTGTTATGGCCCGAAATCACGAGATTGCCTGGCTGATCCAGGGTGGCGCTGTTGATATGGTGTCCGGCCGCGTTCTTCGGGATCACCCAATCGGATTGCGGTCCGGCGGAGGTGTTGATCACTTCCCAGCCCATCTCGACCACTTTCGCATCGATGTTGAGATCGGGGATCAGCAGGCGCACCGGCGCCTCGGGCGAAGCAGTCGGCGTCGGCACGATGGGGCGAGGCCGTATCGTGGGCATGGGGCTCGACGCCGGCGCGGTCGCCGGCGCCGGGCTGGCCATCGCCGCCTGTGCTGGCGCTGGCGCGGCATCGGTCGGCCGCGGTGTCGGCGTAGGTTGGGGTGGCAGGGTCGGTGCGGGCGCGGTCGGCGCAGTCGCGGTCGGTGCGGGCGCAGTTGCCGTCGGCGCCTGGGTCGAGACCGCAGGCGCAGCAGGTGTGGCGTTGGGCGTCTGTTGGAGTTGGGCGCGCAACTGCTGGCCGCGCAACTGCTGGCTCACGAACCAGGCGCCGACGGCCAGAACGATAATGATCCCGGTGGCGATCAGCAGGCCGCCGATCACCTCGAGTCTGCGGTCTTGGCCTCGCATACAAGTGATTCCTTTGATCGACAATGGGGCTCCGCGGTTCGGCCGGGAGCATGGTGGAGATTATAGCACAGGGTGCATCCTCAAGCAACCCTCCGCTACGGGCCGCGTTTCTTGTTCATCTTCCGCCTTTTTGCTATCATGGCGGCGAGGTGGTCATGATCAGTTACCAACTCCGCCAGCGTGAATACCTGCTGCAAATCAGCCGGGCGATGACCTCGCGGCTCGATCTGCCGTCTCTGCTGCGGCTCATCCTGACCAACGCGGCGGAAATCGTGCGGGCCGAAGCCGGATTGATCGCGCTGCGCCGCGGCCAATCAAGCTCGCTGGCAATCAGCGCCAGCTACAGCATTCCCGCTGCACTGCTCTCTCGCTTCGCGCCGCTCCTAACCGATGTGCCGCTGCGGGCGGAAGACTTTGCTTTTCCCGATCTCGAAACGCGCGTCGAGCTGGTGGCTCGCGCCATCCGGTTGCCGCTGCACCAAGTCGTCGCACTGCCGTTGACCTTCGAGGAGCGCCTGCTCGGCGTGATCTATCTCTTTCGCAGTGGCAGCAGCGCTTTCACGGCGAATGATCGTGCCGTGCTCGGCAGCTTCGCCGATCAGGCGGCTATCGCCGTGCGCAACGCTCAGCTCTACCAGCAGGTGACCGCCGAAAAGCAGCAGTTGGATGCCATCATCCAGCACAGCGCCGATGGGGTCATGAATCTCGATCCTGACCTGCGCATCCAGGTGTTCAATCGCGCAATGGGCCAGATGACCGGGTGGCGCGAGGAGGC
>CAYRFV010000061.1:10920-22284 GCA_964423545.1 uncultured Anaerolineales bacterium
TGATCGCCAGCTTCGTGTTGCCGTACTACCCGGAGGCGGCTATCGGCCGGCCCTGTTACGAGGTGTTGGCACTGGATGACGCAAGCGGCCCGAATCTCTGCGGCTCCGAGCCTGGCGCATTGGTGTTTCCGGAGGGGCAGCCCCTCAATGTCGAGGGCCTGTTGGCGCGGCCAGGCGGCTCGCGCATTGCCGTCAGTGTGACCTATTCGCCGCTCTACGATGAGGAGGGGCGGCTGGCGCAGGTCATCGCCAACGTGGTGGATATCACGCGCTTCCGCGAGGCTGAGGAGATGAAGTCCACCTTTGTTTCAGTCATCTCACATGAGCTGAAAACGCCGGTGGCGCTCATCAAGGGCTACGCCAACACCCTGGCGCGCGACGATGTGCGCTGGGACAGCGTTACGCTGCGTGAAGGTTTGCAGGTCATCGGTGAGGAGAGCGACCGGCTCAACGCCCTCATCAACAACTTGTTGGACGCCTCTCGCATCCAGGCTGGCGCGTTCAAGCTGGAGAAGGGAGATGTCCACCTCTCGAAGCTGGCGGAACGCGTGGTCGAGAGTTTTCGCATTCAGAGCGAGAACCATCGCTTCTTTCTGGACTTTGCCCAGGATTTTCCGGTTGTGCCGGGCGATGAGGCGCGGCTGCGCCAGGTGCTCGACAACCTCGTCAGCAACGCCATCAAGTATTCACCGGCGGGCGGAGAGATCCGCGTGGGCGGCTGGAGCGACGGCGCCAACGTCACGATCTATGTCGCCGACCAGGGCATCGGAATCCCGGCGGAGGAACAGGGCCGGCTGTTCCAACGTTTCTACCGTGTCGATTCCAGTCTACGCCGCAGCACGCAGGGCGCCGGCCTGGGCCTCTACCTATGCAAGTCGATCGTGGAGGCGCATGGCGGTCGCATCTGGCTGCGCAGCGAGCCCGGTAAGGGCGCCACGGTCTTCTTCGCGCTGCCCCTTGAGGTGACAGAGTGAAAAGCCGCATCCTGGTGGTCGACGACGAAGCCCGCATGCGCCGCTTTGTGCGCATGAACCTGGATCTCGAGGGCTACGAGGTGTTTGAGGCGGAGAACGGGCTGGTCGCGCTGCAGCGCGTGCGCGATGAAATGCCCGACCTTGTTCTGCTCGACGTGATGATGCCCGATCTGGACGGGTTCGAGACGCTGGCGCGGCTCCGCGAGATGTCGTCGGTGCCAGTGATCATGCTGACGGTGAAGGGCGACGAAGATGATCGGATTCGCGGCCTCGATCTCGGCGCCGACGATTACGTCACCAAGCCGTTCAGCCCGCGCGAGCTGGTCAGTCGCATCCGTGCTGTGCTGCGCCGCGTCGAGCCGACGAAGACGCAGGCCCAGGAGCCGCTCGACGTCGACGACGAGCTCGCCATCGACTTCCCGCGTCGCGAGGTGATCGTGCGTGGGGAGCGTATTAAGCTGCGTCCGACCGAGTATCGTCTACTGCTGCACCTGGTGGAGAATTCACCCTGGATCGTGCCCCAGGAGACGCTGCTGGCGAAGGTCTGGGGGCCGGAATACCGCGACGACACCCAGTTGCTGCGGCTCTACATCAACTATCTCCGCAAGAAGATCGAGCCGGATCCGTCCGTTCCGCGCTACATTTTCACCGAACGCGGGGTCGGTTATCGCTTCGTCGACTATCGTCGCGGGCGACCGGCGCGCTGAGCCGGCAGGCCCCTGATGTGATGTACGCCGCCCGCGCGCGTCTGCGGCGCTCCGGGCGTTACGCATCGCGCAGTGCGCTGGTACTGAACCCAGGCACCAGCGCAGAGTCAGAATCGATCGCGTCATGGTCGCATTCGCGGGAACCCGTGCCGAGTCCGCGGACGCCCTAGAGCCACCCAGAACGTCGATCAAGTAATGCCAAGCCACACTGTCGGGCGGTTAGAAACCGCTGCGACCAGCGCAAAGTCGACTTTCGTCGGCTGCATCCAGTCGCCGCAGGGCGACTTCGCAAGGGTTGCCGCGACCTGGGTCGCCCGCGGCGGATTACTTGACCGGTGCGCTAGATCAGTCCTACCTGCTTGCCCACCGCGGCGAAGATATCCAGGACTTGGTTCAACTGCTCATCGGTGTGCGTGGCCATATAGCTGGTGCGCAGAAGGTCCATGCCCTGGGGCACGGCGGGCGTCAAGACGGGATTGACGAATACACCGGCCTCGAACACCGCATGCCAGATCATGATCGTGCGCATTCGGTCGCCGATGATGATCGGGATGATCGGTGTGACCGAGCTTCCGGTGTTGAAGCCCAAACGCTTGTAGCCGGCGCGCATGTAGTCGCCGATCTCGTTCAACCGCTGCACGCGTTCCGGCTCGTCACGCATGATCTTCAGCGCGGCCAGTGCAGCCGCAGCGCTGGAGGGCGGAATGCTGGCGCTGAAGAGCAGCGATCGGGCATGGTGTTTGATGTAGTGTATCACCGGCTCGTCGCCAGCGACGAAGCCGCCCAACGATGCAAAGGACTTGCTGAAGGTCGACATGATCAAGTCCACGTCCTCGGTTACGCCCATCTGCCAGGCGGTGCCCCGGCCGCCGCCCGTGACGCCCAGGCCGTGCGCGTCATCGACCATCAGCCGCGCATCGTACTCCTTGCAGAGCGCCACGATTTCAGGCAGAGGCGCCAAATCGCCTCCCATCGAGAAGACCCCGTCGACCACGACCAGCTTGCCCTTGTCTTTGGGCAGCCGCGCAAGCACCCGCTCCAGCTCCCCCATGTCGTTGTGTGCGTAGCGGCGAATCTCACCCATGCTCAATATGGCGCCGTCCACGATGCTGGCATGATCTTCCTTGTCCAGGATGACATAATCACCGCGACCGATCAGCGCGCTGATCGTGCCCAGGTTGACCTGCATGCCGGTGGAAAAGACAAGTGCGGCCTCCTTGCCGACGTATTCCGCAAGCTCGCGTTCCAGTTGTTCGTGGAATTCGAGGTTGCCATTGAGGAAACGCGAGCCGGTGCAGCTGGAGCCGAACCGCTCGATCGCTTCGATGGCCGCCTTTCGCACGCGCGGGTCCACCGTCAACCCCAGGTAGTTGTTGGAGCCGCACATGATCAACCGTTTGTCACGAAAGACCGCCTCCGTTCCCTCATTCCCGGTCAGGGGCACGAAATAGGGATAGTAGCCTGCGGCGATGGCGACTTTGGCCTCGGTGAAGCTATAGCACTTATCGAAAAGATCCACGATCAGACCTCCTCAGGAGATGCAAGATGAGTGATGCATGACGGGCGCTGCATCGCAGAGGCCCTGCGAACCGCGAGCCTGGCGGTGCTGGCTGCCCGTCATGTGATGTAGCCGTGTGCCTTGTACCATGCGTATGCCCGTTCCACCGCGCCGCGGAACGGCAGCAGTGGATAATCCAGCTCGCGCTGCGCCTTGCTGGAATCGAAGAAGAAGTTCACGGCGCTCAGGCGCGCCTGATCGCCACTGAGTTTGGGCGGCCCGGGATGGATTCGGTTGAACAGGTCGATGCCCACGGCTGCAGGCGCCAGCGACCAGCCCGGAATCGTCCAGCGCGGCGGCGTCCGGCCGACCACCTCGCAGATGACTGTGGTGACCGTGCGATGCGTCAGGTTCTCGCCGCCCAGGATGTAGCGCTCGCCCGTGCGGCCCCGCTCGGCCGCAGCGAGGTGCCCATGCACCACCGCATCGATGTCCGCCACGCATAGGCCACCGGGTGGCACGACTGGAAGACGCTTCTGCGCAGTCGCCACAAGGATGCTGCCGGAGATCTGATAATGATCGCCGGGGCCGAACACCGCGGCCGGGTTGACGATGACTGCATCCAACCCCAGCTTGACAAGCCTCTGCACCACCTTTTCGGCTTGATGCTTGCTGTCGGCATACGCCAGGCTGGCGCTGATCCTGTCGAAGGCTGTCGTCTCATCGGCAGGCTTGCCATCCGGCCGGATGCCGATGGCCGCGACCGAGGAGGTGAACACCACCCGCGAGACGCGCGCCTGCAGGCAAGCCTCCATGACCGCGCGCGTGCCATCGACGTTGACGCGGTAGATCTGCTGCCGCTGCGCCCTCCAGTAGGACGAGAGCGCAGCTACATGGAACACCAGATCACAGCACCTCACTGCCTGAGCAACTGCTTCCGGTTCCGAAAGGTCCCCGATCACGTGCTCGACGTCCGGCAGTCCTTCAAGCCCAAGCAGGCTGGAATGGGCTCGTCGCAGGATGCGCACCTGATCGCCCCTGCGTCTCAGCGCCGCGACGAGCTGTGATCCGATGAACCCTGAACCGCCCGTGACGAGCACTCTCACAAGGGCTTCTCATAGACGCGATAGGTCTTGTAGCGCTCGCCGCCCAAGCGCTCGATGATGCGATTCATCATCGTGTTCGTTTCCAAGATCCAGGAACCCTCCATGCGCTTGTAGCCCAGCTCCGCTGCTCTGCGCGCCGTGGTCAGATAGAAGTAGGCGTCCACACCCCGGCCGCGATACTTCTCGACCACCCCCATGATGAGCAAACGTGTCTGGTTGATCCTGCGCTTGTACCACAGGAACTTCAGCAGACCGAATGGATACATTCTGCCGCCGCCTGACCACCGCAAAGCCTGGTGCAGATCGGGCAGGGTGATGGAGACGCCGACCGGCTCGCCTTCCGCCGTCTCAGCCAGCAGCACAAGCCGAGGGTCGATGAGCGGGAGGAGCGAATGCACCAGATGCTCGATCTCGTGGTCGGTCAGCGGCACGAAGCCCCAATTCCTCTCCCAGGCGCTGTTGTAGATCTGCTTGACGAGATCGATGTCGTGCCTGATGTTGCGCTTGTTGAGCGCCCGAAGGCGGATTCCTTCTTTCTCGATGACCTTCTCTGTGACGCGAAACAGCTTGGCCGGCGCGTTGTCGAGGGTCTTCTGGATGTCATTCGTGATCCATGCGTACAGATCCATGGCTTTGGCGAAGCCGTATCCCTCGATCAACCCCGGGTAGTAGCGCGGGTTGTAGGTCATCATCACCATCGCCGGCTCATCAAACCCGTCGATCAACGTTCCAACTTCGTCGTTGGTCGAGAAGCTCAACGGGCCCCGAATCAGCGTCATCCCCTGGCCGCGCACCCAGGCTTCGGCGGCCTCGAACAGCGCATTCGCCACCGCTTGGTCGTTCACGCACTCAAAAAAGCCCCAGGCGCCCGATTGCTCCGCATGGAAGCTGTTCTGGTTATCGTTGACCACTGCACCGATCGTGCCAACCAGCTCGCCGTCGCGTCGCGCCAGGTAGAGCTGGAAGCGTGCGTGTTCGTGGAATGGGTTCTTTTTGGGATCGAAGAAGTCCCGGCGCTCCTCGATGAAGGGCGGCACCCAGTTAGGGTCACCTTTGTAAAGCTTGAAGGGAAATCTTACGAACTCCAGTACGCCCTTCTTGTCGGTGACCGGCTCGACTGTGACTGTGCTCATGGTTCCGCCTTCTGTAGGACAGATGAGGTGCGCCCATGCCCCGTTTCGTGCAAGGCACGCGTGACGAGGTGATCCATGATTCGATACTGGAGCGATCCGGCTACGCCGCTCAGCCGGTAGAGAAGAGTCGTGTCCAGGCCGGGGGTGATGATATAGCGGCGGCGAGCGATGCCGTCCAGGATGGCGCGTGCAACAAACTCCGGCGACTTGGTCGAAATCTTTCGGCCCAGCATGATGTCGACTTCCGGCGGGCGGGTCGCCCTGTCGAAGACCAACTGCGGCGTGTCCGTGTCGGGCGGAAAGACAACTGCAACGTGTATCCCGCGCGGCTTGAGTTCGGCGCGCAGCGCCTCGGAATAGCCGCGAAGCGCATATTTCGATGCGCCGTAGGCAGCGTAGCCGAATACACCCAGAAAACCGGCCACCGAACAGACGTTGACGATGTGGCCGGTGTGACGCTCAAGCATCGCTGGCAGTGCCGCCTGGACGATGTGCACTGCGCCCAGGTAGTTCACCTCGATCTGCCGGCGAAACGCGGCCGCATCGAGCGCTTCCACGTAGCCGGCATGCACGATCCCCGCCGAGTTGACGACGATCTCGGGCGGCCCCGCTTCAGTCGCGACGCGGTGGACGGCAGCGGCTGCCTGATGCTCGTCTGATACATCGGCAGAGAGCGCGCCGCAGCACTGCGTTGTGGATCGCCGCGCCGCATTCACTTCGCCCAGCGCGGTGTGCAGCCGCGCGCCATCGCGCGCGACGAGCCAGACGTGCGCGCCGGACGCAGCGAGGAGCTTCGCCGTGGCCAGCCCGATGCCGCTCGATCCGCCTGTGACAAGAGCGACCGAATGGGATAGATTCATGTAGATGCAAGCTGCTGAGTGAGATGTGCGACCGTCAGCCAGCGAAGGCAGAGCCTCTCGGCGAAGCTCCCTGTTCGCCGGAGGGTCAGAGGACGGTGAGCCGCATTATAGCATGGATGTGGTGGTTGGCAATTCGAGCAGTTCTCCGGGTCGAAAAGCCTGTAGCGAGGCGCGCCGTGCGCAATCTCAGCCCATCCGAGGCAGGGAGCGCTCCCGGTCCGAGACAGCAAGCGCCTCCAGGATCGCACGCGCCAGCGCCTTCGCGTCGAGCGCGTACTCATGCTCGGGCGCCGGGCCGATGCAGCTCGGACAGCCCTGTGCGCACGGACAGGACCGCACCAGGTCAAGCGCAGCCCGGAGCAGATCGGGCATGGAATGATACAACTGCTCGGCGAAACCTACACCCCCCGGCGTGTGCTCGAAGAGGGTGATCGTTGGCAGACCGGACACAGGCGCTTGCT
This sequence comes from uncultured Anaerolineales bacterium, assembly GCA_964423545.1. Lineage (GTDB taxonomy): Bacteria > Chloroflexota > Anaerolineae > CG2-30-64-16 > CG2-30-64-16 > JALOOE01. Next base: position 17,660 of record CAYRFV010000061.1, read on the forward strand.
GCTCCGCCACTACGCCCAGGTCGTCTGGATCGCACATCAGGAACAGGGGCGCCACTCCCGCCAGCAGCGCCGCCGCGCCGCCCAGCCCGGAGCGGATGCGCACACTTGCTTCGGCTCGGCGATGGCACGCCGGGCAGAGCGTCACCAGGTTTTCGAGCACGTTGGCTGTTTCCCACGCGCGCTCCGGTGGGAGCCCGCCGCGCCGCGCTGCGTCCGCGACGAACGACCGAAATGGGACGCGGTGATGCACATCGTGCTGTTTGCCCGTTGTTTCCGCTGCACCGCAGCCCTGGCAGCGGTAGCCATCGCGGGCGCGTGCCGCATCGCGCTGGCGAGACCAGTTCGGCCCGTATTCATTCGGATCGGAGACCCATGCTCCGGCTGCCCTGAGTCGTTCGACCAATGTCTCGGTGAATGCCAGCCAACAGCCCTGAGTCTCGATAGCCTGCTCTGGCAAGTCGATCCGGCCAAAGCCCAGTGTCTCATTGCTTCCCTTGCGCAGGATGCGATAGCCCGTTGCACGGCTCACCACGCGCACATCGCCCCAGGCGATCAAGGAATGTGGTTCGGCACATGCCGATGGCGGATGGGGCTCGGCCGCGGCGCTGGCCTGCCAACACCCCGCCGTCTGAGTGGCTCGGGCGCGCGTCGTGAGGACTTCGATGGTCTCACCGATGGTGGGGCGCGTATAGAAGTCCACCTCGATGGGACGCACCGAGGCGACGCCGGCCTCCCAATCCAACCGCTCCACCAGGTGACTGGCGCCTTCGTGGAGGTAGATGGCGTTTTCATACAGGAAGCGGGGCACGCTCGACCGCTCCATCTCACCGATGACCAGCGGCCTGCCATCTGCACCTTGGCGTTGGATCACGATCCGTTCCGGCGAGCTGCTGCGCAGTCCAATATTGGTCGCCGGCGAACCCTCGCCTGCCCAGAAGTAGCGCCCTCCACTGCGATACAGTCTGCCGGCTTCCACCAGGTCGGCGAGCAGGCTCGGAAGCGAATCCTCCGGTGAGGTGTCCCGCGTCAGGCCCAGACGTTCACCCGAGTCGAGCGGAAGCTCGGCTGCTGCGCAGGCCAGGTGACCGGCCAGGATGGCCTCGTTGTCGGGGTTCAGACGCGCGTGTTCCGGACTGCGCTCCAGCAAGTATTCCGGGTGAGCAATCAGGTATTGATCAATGGCGTCGGCTGCGGCCACCAAGACGCCCACTGCCAACCCCTGCCTGCGGCCGGCGCGTCCCATCTGTTGGCGTGTGCTGGCGATGGCGCCTGGATAGCCGGCAAGCACGGCGGCATCCAACTGGCCGATGTCTATGCCCAACTCCAACGCATTCGTCGCCACGACCGCCGTTACGTCTCCGTCACGGAGTCCGCGTTCGATCTCGCGCCGCTCCGCAGGGAGATAGCCGCCGCGATAGCCGCGAATCGCGTGGTTGGCGCGCTCGTGCGCCGCGCCCTGGGCTGATCGCAGTTCGGTCAGCATCAGTTCCGTGGCCAGCCGCGTTCGGGCGAAAACGATGGTCTGCACATCGTGCGCCAGGAAGTGCGCGGCAAGGTCGCTGGCCTCCAGGGTGCTGCTCCGGCGAATGCCCAGCGCAGGATCAAGGAGCGGAGGGTTGTAGAAAAGGATCTCTCTGGCGCTACGCGGAGCACCGTTGCGATCCGGTCCGATCAGCGTCACAGGCGCTTCGGTCAGCCGTTCGGCCAGCAGATCCGGATTCGCAATGGTCGCCGACGCCAGGAAGAACTGTGGCTTGCTCCCATAGAAGCGGCAGATGCGGCGCAGGCGGCGCAGCACATTAGCCACATGCGACCCAAAGACGCCCCGGTAAACGTGCATTTCGTCGATCACCACTGCCCGCAGGCCGGCGAAGAACGCAGCCCAGCGCGGGTGCTGTGGCAAGATGCCAGCATGCAGCATGTCGGGATTCGAGAGCACGAGGCGGGCGCCGTCTCGGATGTTCGCTCGCCGTGAGGACGGTGTGTCGCCGTCGTAGGTGGCGGCCGTGAGGAGCGCCGGCGAGCGTATGAGCGAGGAGGTGGAAGCAGCGCCCACTGCGCCTTGCCTGCCCTTGGTTGTGTCTCGCCGGCCAACGCTTCCCTCGACCCCCAGATGCTCTTGCCACGCGTGCAGCTCCGCCAGCTGATCCTGCGCCAACGCCTTTGTCGGGTAGAGGTACAGCGCGCGTGCCGCCGGGTCGGCCAACAGATGGTGGAGCACCGGCAGATTGTAGCAAAGCGTCTTGCCGCTGGCTGCCGGCGTGACGACTACCACGTGCTCCCCGCGCAGTCCCGCCTCAACCGCCTCGGCCTGGTGGGTGTAAAGCTGCTGGATGCCGCGGGCTGCCAGCGCCGCGGCCAACCGAGGATTGAGCTCCAATGGAAAGGGGGCGGTGCGCGCCGGACAGGCGGGCTCACGCACCCAGTGGGCCACGTTGCGCATGAACCGCGGCTGCAGCCGCAGCGCCTGGAGTGCACTTTCGACGGACATGAGGGGATTATACCGCGCGCCGCCCCATGGACGACAACAGGTCGGGATGCTATAATGCCGGCCATGTCGCTCTCCGACGATCTGCTTGCGCATGCCCTTGCACTCGGGTTTGATCTGGCCGGGATCATCCCGCTCGGCCGGCCGCAGCATGCAGCCGCGTTCGCCGACTGGCTGGCGGCGAACCGTCACGGAGAGATGGCCTATCTCGCCGCACGCGCGGCCGAACGTCTCGATCCACCAGCCTGGCTGCCGGACGCGGCCAGTCTGATCCTGCTGGCTGCCAGCTACAACCCTGGCGTTCCGCCTCCTGCATGGCGCGATCCGGCGTATGGCCAGCTTGCCCGGTATGCCTGGGGTCCCGACTATCACGACCTGCTCAGGCCGCGCCTCCACGCGCTCGATGCCTTCATTCGCGAGCGCACGGGGCGAACGCTCTACGGCCGGGCGTGCGTGGACACCGCGCCCCTGCTCGAGCGCGACTTCGCCGAGCAGGCCGGCCTGGGCTTCATCGGCCGCAACACCTGTCTGATCACTCCGGGACTGGGGTCGTGGACGTTTCTCGCGGCGCTGGCGACACCGGAAGGGCTGGATCAAGGACGAAAGAGGAAAGACGAAGACTCGTCGGCGCTTCCTGCTTCGTCTTTCGTCGGCTGCGGCCACTGCACCCGTTGCCTGGATGCCTGCCCGACCCGCGCGTTTGTCGGCCCGTACGTGCTCGATGCGCGGCGCTGCATTTCCTATCTGACCATCGAGCTCCGCGGCCCCATCCCGCGCGAGCTGCGGCCGCTCATGGGCAGCTGGATCTTCGGCTGCGATGTGTGCCAGGAGGTCTGCCCGTACAACCGAGCCGTGCCGCCTGCTGCTGCCGGCTCAGGCGTCCCGCAGGCTCCGCTGTTTCTCGCACGACGTAGCATGGCGGCGCTGGAGCTCTTGGAGTTGCTCACTTTGGACGAAGCCAGGTTTCGGGCGCGCTTTCGCGGGACGGCGATTCTTAGGGCGAAGCGAGGCGGATTTGTGCGCAATGCATGCATTGCCGCGGGCAATTGGGGTGATCCGCGCGCGCTCCCAGGACTCATCCCGCTGCTGGCCGATGCCGAACCGCTGGTGCGCGGGCATGCGGCCTGGGCGCTGGGCCGGATCGGCGGGGCGACGGCGATGAACGCACTGCGCGACGCCCTTCAGCGGGAAGACAATTCGTGGGTGAGAGAGGAAATGGAATCGGCGCGCATCTGACCGATTTGTGGCTCAGGTCACCATCGCCCGATAGCGGCCGAGGATCAGCTCGAACAACGGCTCGCCCGCTGCGATCTCGCAGACCTCGGACAGCACGCGGCCAATGCCGTAGCTGTGCAACCGCGCCTGCATCTCGCCCGCGATCGGGTCTTCGGGGTGGTCGAAGCAGAGCCCCGCGGCGATTCCGGTCACCAGGTTGACCGGCGTCACCCCTTCGGCCAGGGCATTGAGCGCCGCGCCCACCAGCCGGTCGGTGCGCGCCAGCTTTCGCAGCGGGTCGCGACCCAGGCGCAGGATCGTGTCGCCCAGCGCCCGGTTGCCGAACCGGTGCAGCAGATCATCCACGTTGGCGAGCAGTGCGCCTGCGGGCGGTCGATACTTGCGCGTCAGCGCCAGGGCCGATTCCTCCATCGCGCCCCGCACCTGGAAGTAGATCTCGTCGTTGCCCAGCGCCTGGTAGCCGTATTCATAGCCAAACCGATAGCCCAGGTAGGCCAATACGGCGTGTCCCGCGTTATGGATGTAGAGCTTGCGCTCGGTGAACAAGGCAAACGGCGCCTGTGGGATCATGCCGGCAATCGCTGGCGGCTCGCCGACGAAGCCGTCGCGATCCACAGGCAGCTCCTTGTAGGGTTCGACGATGATCAGGCTTGGGTCCTGTGCGCGCATCTCCGGGGTCAGCGGAGGCACCATGCGGGCGATCACGGTGTCGACGAAGCCGATGTGGCCCGTCATGAAATCGTGATGCGCCGGTGCAAGGGCGGCTCGCACCAGCTCGCGCAGCACGCTGGCCGCCCCCTTCAGATTTTCGCAGACGATGATGTTCAGCGGTTCGGCGATACCCATCTGCGCCCGCCGCTCGATCTCGCGCGCGAGCGCGGGCGCAATGTGCTTCAGTGCG
>CAYRFV010000062.1:0-22230 GCA_964423545.1 uncultured Anaerolineales bacterium
ATTCTGGAAGGGCTGCTGCGCCGGCTGCGGGCAATCGAGCACGTCGAGATCATCCGCATCGGCAGCCGCGTGCCTGCCTTTCTGCCGCAAAGGATCACTCCCGACCTGGTGGAGATGCTCCGCCAATTCCATCCGCTGTGGATGAATATCCATTTCAACCATGCGAAGGAACTGGCCCCGGAGGTCGCAGTCGCACTTGCGCGTCTGGCGGACGCGGGCATTCCACTGGGCGCACAGACTGTGCTGCTCGCCGGTGTCAACGACTCAGTTGAGGTGATGCGAGAGTTGCTGCATAAGCTTGTGCGCAACCGCGTCCGGCCCTACTATCTATACCAGTGCGACTTGGTGGAAGGCGCCGGTCATTTCCGCACGACAGTCAGCAAGGGGATCGAGATCATCGAGGGGCTGCGTGGGCATACTAGTGGCTACGCGATCCCCACGTACGTGGTCGACGCGCCCGGCGGAGGCGGCAAGATTCCGATCATGCCGCAGTACCTGGTCAGCCAGGCGCCCGGCAAAGTGGTGTTACGCAACTTCGAGGGCTACATCACCACCTACAGCGAGCCCAACGACTACACCGGACACACCACCGCCCGACCGGAAGCATGCTCATCAAAGCCGCCGCATGGCCAGGAAGGGATCGCCGGCCTGCTGGCCGGCAACGCCGATTCGATCAAGCCGCAGGGTTTCGATGCGCTGCATGCGCGCGGGCGCGAAGAACCGCCCGCCATCGGGCCTCTCGATTGGCGCCCCGTGCCCCCGGAGCCCACGGGACGCGTGCACATCGAGACCGCAATCGTCGTTGGCGGCGCTGTCGTTGGCGACGCTGTCGTTGGCGACGCTGTCGTTGGCGGCGCTGTCGCTGACGGCGCTGTCGCTGACGACGGAAGAAACGGGCATCGAGACTGACGGGCAGAGCGCAGCGCCTGCTGCAACGGGAAGGAGAGATGGGGCGCGGGCCTCTCCTTCCCCCGCACCACCGGCGCCGCAAGAACGAGAAAGACACCACGCAGTAGGAAGGCAGGTCATGGGCTTGAGAGTTGCGGTCCTGGCAAACCTGAAGAAGAATGCACCCAGGTACAAGGGCATGCCCGCCGACGCATGGGATGACCTCGATTCGGAAATCACGGTCAACGCCATCGTGGCGGCTCTGGAATCGCGCGGACATCGGGCGGTCTTCATGGAAGGCAACCTTGCGCTGGTCGATGCCCTGCCCAAGTTCAAGCCTGACATCTGCTTCAATATCTGCGAGGGGCATTGGGGCGATTCGCGGGAATCCCATGTGCCGGCGCTGTTGGAAATGATGCGCATTCCTTACACCGGCAGCGGCGTCATGACGTTGGCGTTGACCCTCGACAAGCCGATGACCAAGCGCGTGCTGTCGTTTCATGGCTTGCCCACGCCGGCCTTTCAGGTTTTTGAGCGCGCCGACGAGCCGATCGACCCCGATCTGGCGTTTCCGCTTTTCGTCAAGCCAAGCCGGGAGGGCACGGGCATGGGGGTCAGCGGCGACTCCATCGTGCGCTCGGAAGCGCAATTGCGCGTCCGGCTGAGCGAGCAGATCGCGCGCTATCGCCAGCCGATCCTGGTCGAACGTTTCATCCGCGGCCGCGAAGTGACGCTTGGTGTTATCGGCAACCTCGTGGCGCCGGTGGCCTGGCGCGTGCCCGAGGACGAGCAGACCGCTCGGGTCATCGAGGGGCTTAGTTTTCTGCCCGCCCTGGAGGTTGACTTTGCTGCCTATCCGGACAGTGAGGCGGGAATCTACACCAATCGCATGAAGACGGAATGGGCGCACGACTTTCATCTGTTCTGTCCGGCGCCCCTGGACGCTGTGCTGTTGGAGCGACTGCAATGGCTCACTGCGGCGGTGTTCCGTGTCACCGGTTGCGTCGATGTGGCGCGCGTCGACTTTCGGTTGGACGCCGACGATGGTGACAAGCCGTACATTCTGGAGGTGAATCCGCTGCCCGGCCTGTATCCCGGTTTGAGCGACCTCGTGCTGGAGGCGGGAGCGATGGGAATGGCATATGACGACCTCATTCGCGCGATCTTCGAGACAGCCTGTCTGCGGCATCGGCTGATCTGACTCGCATGGGGCCTTGCCCTCAGCGCAAACTTGCGCAACTTGCGGACTTGTGGCATTCTCCAAGCCGCCACGTGCAGGAACAATGGCAATCGCGTTTTGCCCGCTGACCTGCAAGCTTTTCACCGGAGGGGAACGCCATGACCGTGAAGGTGTTCTGCAAGCTTGCCGACTGCGTGAACTGGGACAATGGTCTGTGCGGCACCGAGGAGATCCGCATCGATCGAGAGGGGTACTGCGCGACCTATGAGGAGATCCCTGAAGAGACTGCGGATGAGCTCGACCTGCCCGCCCGCAGTGAGGATGTGAACTGGGAAGAGGACGAAGACGAGGAACTGGAATTGGATGAGCTGGGTGAGGATGAGTGGGAGGATATTGAGACTGAAGAAGAGGAAGAAGACGAGGACGAGGATATCGACAGTTGGTCTTCGGAACCTGGAACACGCGGCCGGCGTTGACACTTTGCTGATCCCCTCCGCTGCGGCCGGTTGCTGCGGTTCGCGCTGGCGTTCAGCGCACAATCGAGCCATGCGCTTGCTGTGCACTCTGGGACAGCAGGCAGCCTTCCGCCATGAGCCTCAACGCTGTTCGCGGTATTTGACCTCGAATTGCATATATGGTATAGTCACAGCAATAAGGTAACATTCATCAGCGCCCTCACAACCTGCCCCGAGCGGCTATTCACAAGTTTCACGGTGAGTTGCACCAGTCCTTGAGAAGGGGCGGTCAGGACGTCGTGATTGTCCACAGTCGGGATTTATCCTCCTTTCAATCATTCTGGCTTCTCTGCACCGGACCGGTCATCGGTACCGATCTGGCGGTTGGGCCACAAGATGGGTGCGATCTCGTCGATAGGGCGGACCAGGGTTAAGTACCGACCTTAGAGCGTCTTCTAAGCCTCGTCATAGTCATTGTTAAGCCCTCGAGCGCGCGCTTCACTCCAGGACGATGCGTCGCGCACATCGGTTCGTTACGCTAACCGGAGCAAGATCATGAATATCTCGGAACTGGAAACCAAGACCCTTGTGGAACTTCAGGAGATGGCGCGCGCCCTGAGCGTCACCGGTTACACGCGCCTCAAGAAATATGACCTGATCATGCGCCTGCTCAAGGCGGATACGGAAGCCCAAGGGCTGATTTTTGGCGGTGGCACGCTGGAAGTGATCCAAGACGGAATCGGATTCCTTCGCGCCGACAAGCAGATGAATCCCGGCCCGGATGATGTCTATATTTCACAGAGCCAGATCCGACGCTTCGGGCTGCGCACCGGCGACTTCGTCGTCGGCCAGGTGCGCCCCCCGAAAGAGTCTGAGAAATACTACGGCCTGCTGAAAGTCGAAGCGGTCAACGGGTTGGACCCTGAAGTGGCCAAACGGCGTCCTAAGTTCGAGGAACTGACTCCGATCTTCCCGAACCAACAACTGATGTTGGAAACGCAGCCCGCGATCCTCGCCACGCGCCTGATCGACATGGTGGCGCCCATCGGACGCGGCCAGCGCGGCCTGATCGTTTCACCTCCCAAGGCCGGCAAGACCACCATCCTCAAGCAGATCGCCAACGGCATTAGCGCCAATTTCGTCGATGTCTACCTGATGGTGCTGTTGATCGGCGAACGCCCGGAAGAAGTCACCGACATGGACCGTTCGGTGGAAGCCGAGGTGCTCAGCTCCACCTTCGACGAACCAGTCCAGTCGCATGTGCGGGTGGCGGAGATGGGTCTCGAACGGGCAAAACGCCTGGTGGAGGCCGAGCGGGATGTCGTGATTCTGCTCGATTCCATCACGCGGCTGACTCGTGCCTACAATCTGACGGTGCCGGCTTCCGGTCGCACCCTTTCCGGCGGCATCGATCCCGCCGCGCTGTACCCACCCAAGCACTTCTTCGGCGCCGCCCGCAAGATCGAGGAAGGCGGCAGTCTCACGATCATCGCCACCTGCCTCGTGGATACCGGCAGCCGCATGGACGATGTGATCTACGAGGAGTTCAAGGGTACCGGCAACATGGAGTTGCATCTCGATCGCCGGTTGGCAGAGCGCCGCATCTTCCCTGCCCTGGACATCGTTCGCTCTGGCACCCGTCGCGAGGAGCTGATGCTGGCCCCCGAGACACTCGGCCGCGTCTGGACGCTGCGCCGCATGATCGATATGCTGCGGCAGACCGGGGAGGACCCGTTGGAGCCCGTGCTGGAGCGTCTGCGCCGCACGCGCAACAACAAGACTTTCCTGGAGACGCTATCTCAGAGCGTGTGAGTATAAGAGATGGGCGCCGGACGCCTGCGCCTGGATTCGGTGAGGCCTCATCGTTCGTGAAAGACAGCCAGCTTCCGCGAATCTTCTCACGCGTCTATAACCGGAGCATTCGCGCTTATGCGCGCCGACGTTTCTGATCACCCGTCCCTTCCCATTCCCGAAGACGCGTGGGGGCCGGGCTATCGCTTCTGGAAATCGATCGAATTGCTGCTTGCCCAGCGCGGGCCGGAAGGCACGACCTCGCTGGTGCGCATGGCATCGCACCTCGTCATCCTGTTCGTAGCCGTCCTGGTGCTCCTGATCAGCCGACTCGAGTTGCCGCGCTGGGACATTGCCGAAGTCCAACGAACCAGTGCACCGACCGAGGAGGCCGAGACACCGTTGGCGGTCGACTCCGGTGCGTCGGAAGCCACTAACCTCGTGCGCGCCGCAGTGCCGTTCACCCTCATCCCCGATCGCCCGCGCGTTGAGTTGCTCACGCACATCGTGGAAGCCGGCGATACGCTCTACGGCGTCGCAGAAAAATTCAACGTGAGCGTCGAGACCTTAATGTGGGCCAACGGCCTGGAGCAAAACCCGGACCTGCTGCGTTTGGGCCAGGAATTGATCGTGTTGCCAGTCAACGGCGTCTATCACACCGTCCAGGCCGGCGACACCGTGGATAGCGTGGCAAAGAAGTACAAGGCGAAACCAGAAGACATCGTCAGCTTTCCGCTCAACAACCTGAACCCGAAGAACCCGGCGCTGGCCGTGGGCGCCAAGGTCGTCGTTCCGGGGGGCAGCAAGCCTTATGTGCCGCGTCAGGTGCAAGTGTATGCGGGACCGGCGCCGACGGGAGCCGGACGTGGTTCCGGACGGCTGGTGTGGCCGGCATCAGGAAGCGTGACGCAGGGCTACCGAGCGTATCATCGCGCGATCGATATCGCCTCCTACACGGGCAACCCGGTCAAGGCTGCCGACTCCGGATATGTCGCCGCAGCGGGTTGGAGCAACCAGGGGTATGGCTACTACGTCCTGCTGGATCACGGCAACGGCCTGCAGACGCTCTACGCACACCTCAGCCGCTTTTTCGTCAACGCCGGCGACTCGATCCGCCAGGGAACCGTCATCGGCAATGTGGGATCCACGGGCAACTCCACCGGTCCACACCTGCACTTCGAAGTCATTCGCAGCGGCGCGCAGCAAAATCCTTTCAACTTCCTGCCGTAACAGGCACACGACGGCCGTGGGTCGTCCGCTCTGCATCTGCGGCCGGGCGTGGTGGCTTTACTGCCGCCTCACCACCTCCACTCGGAACTGCGTCGTGGCTGCCAGCCCGTTTGCATCGAACACCTCCAGTCGCAGCCAGTACGCGCCTGGCGGCAGACCTTGTGTCTGCCAGACGCCCAGGAGACCGTCACTGACCGCAGCCAATTGCGGCGCCCCGAGCGGCTGCCAGTCGCCGGCCGGCGGCTGAACTCCGGCCGCGATCTCCACCTGGTAGCCCGCAAACCCTCTGCCATCCGCACTGCCTCGGATTTCCACGGCGCCGCTCACGCGGCTGTTGGGCTGCGGCGCAGCAATCACCGCTCGGATTTGGCCCGTTTCACCGGCTGCCTGCGCGGTCGCCGTCGGCGTGAAGGTGACGGTTGGGGCAGGCGAAGCGGTCGCCGTCGTGACGGGGACAGCGGCGGTAGGGGCGAGTGGAGTCGGTGTATGGGACGCCATCAGGGTCGCAGTCGGGGAGGCGCTGGCCCGCGGCGTCGGAGTGACGGTGTTCCCAGGGGTCGGCGCCACAACCGTACGCGCAGAGGTCGTGCGCGTCGCAGTCGGCGTCGCCGTCGGCGACGCAGTCGGGCTGGCGCTGACCGCAGGCGTACGCGTGGCTGTCGCAGTGGCCGGTCGGGTCGCCGTGCGCGAATTGGTGGGAGAGGACGTCGGCAGCGCAGTCGGCGTGACCGTAGGCGTTGCCACCGTCACGTACGCCACATTGGACGCCGCAACCGGATAGTCGGGGAGGGTCGGATCGTAGGCCGCCAGCCGCACCGAGAAATCCTGCACGTTGTGCGCCTGAACCGGCGCGACCGTGTCCCAATCGGCCAACACCCCGTTGCGGTCACCATCATAGGGTCCTCCGATTATTCCCCAGCCGATCGGATTTGGACCGACGCCGTATTCGACCCGCCAAGTCAATGGCTGAGGCAGGCGCACCCACCCCGAAATCCGCGTGTTTCCCGTAAGCTGTGCTGCGTTGAGAGGCGAATCGAGCCGCAATTCCGGCGGAAAGGCATAAGCTGGCAACTCGATGGCCGGCTGCGGGATGCCGTGCGCTTCAGCCCATGCACGGTACTTCGGGGGGAAAAGCAGCAGCTTGCGCTCCTCAATCCGATCGGGCGGTGTGAATGCCGTCGCCAGGCGACCCGTAACCTTGTCGATGCGGACGCGTTGGTGCAGATCGTATTGGCTGGGCAGCGGCCCCTGTCCCATCGCAAACAGCTCATCGCGCTGCACCGGACAGGCGTCACTCGGCACTGCACCCGTATCAGCGCAGACGCGGATGCGCTGGATGCCCGGCGGTTCCACGAACGGTTGAGCAGGGCTGCCCTGGAGGCTGCGCTGCATCACGTTGTGCCAGATCGGGGCGGCTCCGATGCCGCCTGCCACCTTCTGCATCGGTTTGTAATCAGCGTTGCCCACCCACGCGCCCACTGCGAGATCGGGCGTGTAACCCACGGTCCACGCGTCGCGATAGTCGTTGGTTGTACCGGTCTTGGCAGCCGCCGGCCGGCCGGTCAGGCTCAGCAGGTCGGCCGAACTGCCGAACATTGGTCGCCGCGCCTCCAGGTCAGACAGAATCGAAGTCATCAGGTAGACATGCTGCGGGTTCAGCACGGGCTGAGCCGGGGCCGGCGCGACCATACGCGCGGGCCCCGGCTGCGCTGCACTGCATGCAGCCACCGTTTGGCTGCCCGCTCCGCGCCAGATCGATTTGCCCTCCGCGTCAAGCACGCATGCAATCGGACTGACGGGGACGCGCACGCCGCCATTCGCCAGCACAGCATACGCTCCGGTCATCTCCAGCAGCGTCACCTCGCCGCCACCCAATGTCAGGGAGAGACCGTAGTCGGCCCGGGTCAGCGTCGTAATGCCGACGCGCTTGGCCATTTCCTTCAGTCGCTCGATCCCGACGTGCTCCAGCGCCTTGACCGCCGGAATGTTGTATGAATTCGCCAGCGCCGATCGGACGGTGACGAGCCCGTGCTCCCGTTCATCGTAGTTGACAGGCACGTAAGGGGGCTTCACACCATCCGGAAACTGGGTGCGGATATCCATGATGGCAGTGGACGGGGTCCAGTACCCGGGCGGCTCAATGGCGCTGATCTGAGAGGAAGCATCCTGGGTGTCGAGGCGCACCGCAGCCGGCATCTCGAAGGCAGCGAGATAGGTGAAAGGCTTGATTGCGGAACCGGGCTGCCGGGGCGCGAGCGCCATATCGATCTGACCGCTGATCTTCTCATTGCCGAAATCCGCGCTGCCCACCAGCGCCAACAGCTCACCTGTCGCCGGCCTGACGGCGACGACTGCGCCGTTGCCTGCGCCCTGGCCCGCCAGCGCCTTGACCTGTTTCGCCACCTCTTCCTCCGCGATGGTCTGAATGCGCGGATCCAGGGTGGTGTGGATGCGCAGGCCGCCCTTGGCGAGCAGCTCCGGACCCAACACCTGCTCGACCTGGCTGCGTGCATATTGCACGAAGTGAGGGTGTCTGGATGTATAGGTCTGGCGCAGCGGCTTGAGCCGAATAGGCTCCTGCCATGCGGCATCCGCCTGATCTGAGGAGATCGCGCCGTACTTGACCATCAGGCTCAGCACCGCTGCCTGGCGCCGCTTGACCGCACCGGGAGCGCCATCCGCATTCCAGAGCCGCGTGTAGGGGTCGTAGTAAGCTGGCGCCTGCGGCAGACCTGCGAGCAACGCTGCCTCGGCCAGCGAGAGATCGGCTGCGCGTTTGCCGAAGTAGGTCTCGGCAGCGGCTTCGATGCCGTATGCCAGGTTGCCATAGTAGATTTCGTTCAGATAGATTTCAAAGATCTTGTCCTTGGGATAGCGCCGCGTGATCTCGGCTGCCAGGATCGCCTCCTTGAGCTTGCGCGACAGGCTGCGCTCCGGTGAAAGGAAAGTCAGCTTCACCAACTGCTGCGTAATGGTGCTGCCGCCCGGCCCTGACCCAAGGTCGCGATACTTGACCGCATGATAGAGCGCACGAGCAATGCCGACCGGGTCGACGCCGAGGTGCTCGTAGAAGTTCGGGTCTTCCGTGGCGAGGGTCGCCGTTGTCAGATAGGGCGATATTGCATCGAGCGACACGGCCGTCCGCCGGCCGTAGTTCGGATCGGCCACTTCGTTGAGCAGACCCCCGTCACGATCATAGATCAGGGTCGAGTTGAACTGGCTGACGCGAGCTTGAAGCTCATCGGGCGCAGGCAGTCCGGCCGCAATGCTGGCGTAGCCGAGAAGGATGCCGCCGAAGGCACACATTCCCAATGCAGCGCCGAGCAACAGCAGCAATGCCACGGACCAGCAACCCCGGCGCCGGCCCGATGGCGACGCAGCAGGAGAATACCTGGCGGGCGGGGGCTGTGCCGGGCCTGGATTCGCCGGAAACGGCCGCGGTGACGCGGCCGCGGCGACCGGCGGCGCGGGTCGCGCCAACAGCGCGCGATCGTAGACGCGCGGCCCTGAGGGAACCGGCGTGGGTGGGGCCAGGCCGAGCGGCTGAGGGGCAGGTGCAGCGCCATCCTGGCCCGCCTGAGCCGGGTCGGGCCGCTGGCCCGACGGCCGATACGGCGCCGGCTTGCTGCCCCATTCATCGGCTGAGCGGTCATTCATGGATAAGTTCGCCTTCGGTCAGATGATGTCGTCCTGGAATGAAATAGAGGGACGGCGACACCAGTGAGACGTGAGCGCAGACCGTTTGGTTGCAGCGGGGAACTCCCCGTCGTGGCGCGCGAGTCGGAGTGAAGGCTCGAGGTGCGCGACGCCTCATCGCCAGGTGCGGCGCCGTTTTCGAGCGGTAGGCGCCGTGCGCAGCACAACGGATCTTCCCTGACGTCAAGCCAAAGCCCGCCAATCAGTGCCGAAAGTAGCCTCGCTGCATCGGCCGCACTTCATCCACCGTGACAAAAGCCGCAGGATCGACCTGTTCGATCACAGCGCGCACCGCGGACGCGTTTCGCCGGCTGACGGCGCAGTTGACGACCACCAGCGTGCCATCGCGGCCGATGGCGGGAAACTCGGTGGCGGCGTGGCCTGCCGATCGCAACGCCACGGCGATCTCATGGCCGCGTGGGGGCGAATAGATGCGGAACATGCTGTGGCCGATCGCCAGCCGCTCCTCGAAGAGGATGCCAAGCATCACACCGGCTCCGAAGCCGAAGGCGTACCCGAGCACGTTGCCGGCAGTCAGCGGACCCTTGAGCACTGCGCTGACTGCCAGGATGAAGACGAGGGCCTGCGCAACACCGATGCCGCCGGCAAGCAGCTTGCGTCCGCGCACGGTCAGTATCAGCCGCACCGTGTCCAATGACATGTCGATGACGCGCATGCAGAAGATGAGCAAAGCTCCGGCCAATTCGCTCAAGGTTGCCCTCCAACGCTGAGTCCGCCAGGCTGTTCGCGGAGGACCGTCTGGCCTATGCCTTCGTCACCACCGCCACCACCATCGGCTTGCGCCGCGTCTCCTCGTAGAGGAACTTCCCCAGCGCTTCCTGTGCCCGTTCGATGATCGTCTGTGGGCGGCGGCTGGAGCTTGCCCGCAGCGCCTGCCAGGCACGCTCGGCAGCCCGGTCCATCAGGTCGCCGCTTTCGCGCAGGTAGACGAAGCCGCGCGAGACCAGCTCCGGTCTGCCGGTCACCTCACCCGTCGTCGCGCTGACCGGCACGATGGCAAGCACGAAGCCGTCGCGCGCCAGCACCTCCCGCTCGCGCATCACTGCCGGACCGATGTCGCCCACCCCGGAGCCGTCCACAAAGACATCCTGGCTTGCGATACGGTCTACGATCCGGGCGGCATCCGCCGTGAACTCCAGCACTGCGCCGTTCTCCACGACGAAGATGCTCTCCGACGGAATCCCCATCTGTCGCGCCAGGCGCGCATGCGCGTGAAGATGGCGCAGTTCGCCGTGAATTGGCACAAAGAAGCGCGGCCGGATGAGCGCCAGCATCAGCTTCTGCTCTTCCTGGCTGGCGTGGCCAGAGACATGCACCGGCGCAAGGGGCGGATAGATGACCTCGGCGCCGCGCGCGATCAGCTTGTTGATGACACGCGCCACCTCCTCCTCGTTGCCGGGGATGGGCGTAGAGGACAAGACAATCGTGTCGCCCGGCTTGATCTCAATCTGCCGGTGCGCGCCGTCGGCCATGCGCGCCAGCGCGGCCTCCGGTTGGCCCTGGCTCCCGGTGGTCACAATGGCGACGCGCTTCTCCGGCAGGCGCAGCGCTTCGCTGAGGTCAACGATCACCCCTTTCGGCGCATCCAGATGACCCAATTCGCGGGCGATCTCGACCGTCTTGAGCATCGAGTAACCGGCCAACGCCACAACACGATCGTGCGCCAGCGCCGCGTTGATCACCTGCTGTACACGACTGAGCAGCGACGCAAAAGTGGCGACGATCACGCGGCCCGGCGCCTCGCGCAGGATCCGGTCAAACGCGGGGGCTATCACCTGCTCGGAGGGCGTGTAACCGCTGCGCTCACTGCCCGTGGAATCGGAAAGGAGCGCCAACACCCCTTGCGCGCCAAGCTGTCCCAGCCGAGCGAAGCCCGGCCCACCGCCGCGCACCGGCGTATAGTCGAACTTGAAGTCGCCCGTATGGATCACGCGGCCGACGTCGGTCGTGATGCACAGGCCCACACCGTCAGGTATTGAGTGGGTGATCGCCAGGAATTCGATCTCGAAGGGGCCGGCGCGGAAACCTTCGCCCGCCTTGATGCGCCGCAGATGTGCGCGGCCGGCGAGGTCAGCGCGTTCGCTCAACCTGGCTTCGATCAGACCACACGCCAGCGGCGTCGCGTAAACGGGGGTGTCGAGCGGCAGCACATCGCCCAGCAGATAGGGCAATGCGCCGATATGATCCTCGTGCCCGTGGGTGACAACGATCGCCCGGATGTCGGCAGCCCGCTCGCGCAGGTAACCGAAGTCGGGTATGACAACGTCGATGCCCCACATGTCGTGCTCTGGGAACATGATCCCAGCATCCACGACCAGAAGATGGCGGCCATGTTCGAAGAGCATCATGTTCTTGCCGATTTCCCCCAGGCCGCCCAGGGGGATGAGACGCAGGGTGGATGTCATGGTGCGCTTCCTTGCACTACATTGCGCCAAAGACCCGCAGGACAATCCTCCGGATTCGGACACCGTTCCAGTGCGGCCCGGAGGATTGCGATTCCATTCGTCGCCGTCTTGGGGTCAACGCTCGCTAAGCCAGCTCGTCCTCGGAGGCGGCTGCGCGCGGATAGCGCTGCCAATGGACGCGCGCCTCATCATATTGCGTGCGCGGCGGCTTGTTCTCGGCTGCGTAACCGATCCAGATCAGGCACATCGGGATAACGTTCTCCGGGATGCGCAGGACGCGGCGGAGAATCTCCACCCGCTCCATCGCCGGATAGCCGCCGGTCCACACCGTGCCGAGCCCGAGACCGGTCGCTGCCAGCAGGATGTTTTCTGTGGCCGCGCCAAGATCCTGTTGCCAGAAGCGCTCGCTGGCGGGACTGCTCGCCAACGCCAGATTGGCGCAGACGGCGATCGCCGCCTGCCCGTTGTAGTGACCTGGCAGCGCCTCGCGCAGCTCGGCCAGCACTACCTTGTCCGTCACCGCCACAAACTCCCAGGGCCGGCCGTTGGCGGCCGAAGGCGCCGCCATTGCGGCCTGCAGCAGCAGTGCGACGGTTTCCCGCGGCACTTCCTGCTCCGTATACTGCCGGATGCTCCGGCGGCTCAAGATGAGATCCAACACGCCATTCATGGGTTACACTCCTTATGTCGAACGATGGACCCAGGCAGCGCGGAGCAGCATCCTCCGCATCTGCCGGATGTGGCGCCGTCCGCGTTCCCGATCACCCCTGGAGTGCGATTAACTCCGCCTGGATCGCCTCGACCCGCTCCGGTGTGAGCATGTGCGGCGCCATGCGTTGTAATGCGTCCAGCGTCTGGTCGCCGGCCCACGGCGGCACGCGCATCGTAGTGATCGCTTCGCCCAGGTGTTTGAGCAGGACTGCCCTGGCGCGCGGATCGGCCATCAGCTCGCTCAGGTTGCAGCCGACATCCAGCCGGCCGGCCACGTGGCGAACGTTGGCGAACGCTCGCGCTCGATTCAGCCCCGTGCTGACAAAAGCGTAGCGCCCCGCGCCAACCTCGACCACGGCTGCACCCGCCTCGACTCTCGCGGACGCCACTCCGAGCGCCCGGTCGAGCGGTTGGCCCGATTCCGTGACCTGAGCCAGGCCACCTGCCGGTATGCGCACGGTTGCCACGGCATTCGGCGGCACAGTCACTTGCAGGCGGAAGTCAGCATCGGTCAATTGCCATGCGGACACGATTTCGCCGTAGGGGGAGCGGAGCGAGGCGCTGGCGTGGGTCAGCCCGCCGCCAGGCTGCGGCTGGATCAACACATGCTTGTAGCCGGCCCCATCGTCTGCGGTATCAATGCCTGCGACCACGCGATACATCCAGTCGCCGATCGCACCGTAGGCGTAGTGGTTGAATGAATTCATACCGGCATCTTGGAAGCTACCGTCCGGCTTGATGCCGTCCCATCGCTCCCAGATCGTCGTCGCACTCTTCTTGACCGGGTAGAGCCACGACGGGTAACTCTCCTGGTTCAGCAGCTCGTAGGCCAGGTCGGTATGGCCGAAGCGGCTGAGCACGTGACACAGGTACGGCGTGCCGACAAAACCGGTGGTGAGGTGATAGCCGAATCTGCGCACCTCGTCGGCCAGGCGGGACGCCGCGACCGGCCGCAGCGCCTCCGGAAGCAGATCGAAGTACAATGCCAGCACGTAGCTGGTCTGGCTGTTCGGCCCGATGCGTCCGTTGGCCGAAACGAACTCGGCGTTCCAGGCGGCCTTGATCCTGCCCAGCAGCTCGGCATACTTCGCCGCGTCGTCGGTCTTGCCCAGCACGTGGGCCGCCTTTTGGAGCAGGCTGGTCGAGTAGGCGAAGAAGGCGCTGGCGATCAGCTCCTTGTCAGTCATCGGCGTGGTATCGAAGCCGCCACGGCCGCGGTAGTCAAGCCAGTCGCCGAAATGGAAACCGGTCGTCCACAGGCAGCGGTCGCCCGCCTGCCCGGCCATGTAGCCGACCCATGCGGCCATGCTCGCGTATTGCTGCTCCAGGATGCGCGTGTCGCCGTAGCACAGGTAGATCGTCCACGGGCAGATCGTCGCAGCGTCTGCCCACGCCGCCGACCCGCCGGCCGCGCGCCCGAACTGGCTGCGCTTCATCGGATCGGGAATCACCATCGGCACAGCGCCGTTCGGATGCTGCTCCGCGGCCAGGTCGGCCAGCCACTTGGTGAAGAAGCCGGCCACGTCACGGTTGAAGCAAGCGGTGCGGATGAAGACTTGAGCATCACCGGTCCAGCCCAGGCGCTCATCGCGCTGCGGGCAGTCGGTCGGCACGTCCACGAAGTTGCCCTTCTGTCCCCAGACGATATTGTGCTGCAACTGGTTGATCAGTGGGTTGGAGCACTCGAAGGCGCCGGTCGAGGGAATATCGGAATGGATGACGACACCGGTCAAGCTGTCGAGGGTCGGCTCGCCGGGCCAGCCCTCCACCGCCACGAACTGGAAGCCCATGAAGGTGAAGTGCGGCTCGTATATCTCCACGCCATCCCCCTTCAGCGTGTACTGTAAGGTCTGTTTGGCGGCGCGCAGGTTAGCTGTGTAGAAGTTGCCCTGCTGGTCGAGCACCTCGGCATGGCGAAGCGTCACGGTCGTGCCGGCCGGCCCCTGCACAGACAGCCGTATCCAGCCGACCATGTTCTGGCCGAAGTCGAAGACCGTTTCGCCTGCGGGCGTGCGGATGATCTTGACCGGCTTGAGCTCCTCATTGCGGATGACCTCCGGGCCATTCTGCGCGATCAGCATCGCTTTCCCGTGGTCGAGCTTGCGGACACCCTGCCATCCCCCAGCATCATAGCCCGGCGCATCCCATCCAGGCAGCTCCAGACGCGCGTCGTACGTCTCGCCGTTATAGATATCGGACATGCGGATCGGGCCGGTCGTGGCGCGCCACTGCGCGTCGCTGGCCAGGATGGTCGTGCGGCCATCCTCATAGGTGACCTGCAGTTGCAGCAGCAGCCCCAACTGGCTCCCCCAGGTGTTGCGATTGCCGTCGAAGCCGATCCAGCCGCGGTGCCAGCCATCGCCTAGCAATGCACCGATCACATTGTCGCCCGTGCGAAGCAGGCCGGTCACGTCGTAGGTTTGGAACTGCAAGCGATGGTTATAGGCGGTCCAGCCAGGCGCCAGCACGCCTTCGCCCACACGCTTGCCGTTAAGGCGCAACTCATAGAGGCCCAGGCTCGTGACGTAGACGCGCGCTGATTTCACTGCGCCATCCAGCTCAAACTGTCTGCGCAGCATCGGCTGCGGCTGCGACTGCGTAACGTCCTCTTCCCAGTCCGGCGTGATCCACTCGGCCTGCCAGTCGGATGAATCCAGCAGCCCCATCTCCCACCAGGCGGGCGCGCTCCAGGGGGAAGCCGCTCCCGTCTCATCCCAAATGCGCACCTGCCAGGTGACGCGCTGGCCTGGGCGCAACGCTGGCCCGCCGTAGGGCGCATGGATGGATTGATCGGTCGTCACCTTGCCGGAGTCCCAGAGCAGGTTCCGTCCCGCGACCAGGTCAGCCGGATCGCCGGCCGCGCGCAGTTGGTAGGCCGTCTGAGCCGCGCCGCGACGATCGGATGCAAGCTGCCAGCTCAATCGGGGCTGCCGCACGTCAATGCCCAGCGGGTTCATACGATACTCACAGCGCAGGTTCGTAGCAGTAGTCATCGTTCTCCTTCGAGTTGCGTTATCATTCCTGCGCGCCGGCACTCGTGACCGGCGCCCCTGAATTGCGCTCAATCTTGATGTACACGCGCTCAACATACGGCGGACGGATCGCCTTCTCATCGCTGCAGGCAAAGCAGGCGTCCCCTTCGACGTAGCCGTGCTCCGACATCCACTGCGTCAGAAGGCCGATCGCTGCGCCAACGCCGGCCGCAGCCTCTTCTTGCGTATCGCCACGGCTCTCGACGATCACATACTGGCCGCCGGAAAACTGCGTCGTCACCATGTCCCCGGGCGCGTGGGCGAGATCGGTCACTTCCACGCCGATGAAACAGGCTCTGACCTCCTGCGGCACATCCGCGTGATCGCGGTGCGGCCGATAGAGGAAGCCGAGCACGCAGTCATCCGTCCGGTTCACGATCTCGTGCTTGCGCGGGAAGAACCTGCGCTCGGCGCTCTGCCAGCCCGGCCCCTCGTCGTCACCCGTGAAGACGCCGTAGGCGCCGACCACTTGGTACGGGCCGCGCTCGATGATCCGCGGTTCAGTGAGGGTGAACATGTCTTCCTCCCAACATCATGCGCCGGGCATCGGCGACCAATCTGCCCTGGGCGGCGCACGCGAAGCTCTCAGCCTCGCGTCTCCGCAAGAAACGCCTTGACGATCTCCATATAGCGTGCAAACTGCTCCCGCCGGATGCTATGCCCGGCGCCCGCGATGTGAACGACTTTCGCCTGT
Source organism: uncultured Anaerolineales bacterium (assembly GCA_964423545.1). Taxonomy (GTDB): domain Bacteria; phylum Chloroflexota; class Anaerolineae; order CG2-30-64-16; family CG2-30-64-16; genus JALOOE01. The sequence goes on from CAYRFV010000062.1 coordinate 16,104, forward strand.
GGCACAAGCGTCCCGAATGCCGTCGCCGCTTCCGCAGGCACGATCGCACCCTTATCGGTGTCGGCAGTGATCAATAGCGTCGGGCAAGTGATGCGCCGGATCGTTGCGGGCCAGTCCATCGGCGCGGACTTGCCGCGACCGAGCACGTTGAAGCTGAGCCGCAGCTTCGAATCGGCCCACGGTCCCAGCTCGTCTTCCGACCAGGTGGGGGACTCCGCATGTGCGTGCGCAATCATTTCCTCACGCGTCTTGCGCTTGATCTCGATGATCCAGTCGCCGAAGCGAGCACGGCGCCCGCCGGGCCGGGGGGCCGTCGCCTCCATCCACCAGGCCGGCGGGTCCTCCAGCAGGATCGCCCGCAGCAGGCCAGGAGAGGTTCCTGCAAGCGCCAGAGCGGTCGCTGCGCCCATCGAGTGGCCCAGCACGGCCGGTCGCTTGAGCCCCAGGCCGGTGATGACGCCTGCGACATCACCGGCATGATCGAGAGAGCCGTAGCCGCGCTTCGGTGCATCCGAACGACCATGTCCGCGCGCGTCGACCATGATCACATCATAGTCGGCTTCCAATCGCTTCGCGACGGGCGTCCAGCACAGCCCATCATCCGAGAAGCCGTGCGCCAGCACCACAGGGGGTTTGTCGCCGCCCGTGCGAGTGTAGTGCAGCTTCAACTTATTGACCGCGATGTCACCGGACTGCCAGGGAGACATGTCATGCTCCTTTCTGTCGTTAGGATATCCAGAGCGGATGCTGCGATGCAGGCGACAGCGCGCCGCACCCCTGCGAATCGACCAACGCGACGCCGCGTGAGTTCACACCCGCGGCAAAGAGTCGACGAACCGGACGGCGAAGACCTTGGCGTCCGCCTCCACGAAGCGAATCAACTGCTCCGCTTCTTCCTCCAGTGCGGCGCGCGCCGCTGGCGGCAGCGGCGCGAACGGAGCAATCACCAGTGTGGCCGCACCCTTTGTCTTCTCGACCTTCCATGCGCCGGCGACGAAGCCGTCGACAAGGATGGTCGCAGCCACCCGCAGGCCGGCAAGGAACACGTGTGCGTGGTGCCCCTCCGAGATCACACGGGTGCGGTTCTGGTGCGCGAGGAGAAGGCTGTCGTATTCCGGCAAGAATCGCACGGGCGCGGTCGTGTCGGCGTCGATCAGCCGGGCGTCCGGCAAGTCGAGCAGCTCGCGGCCGCGCGCATCGCGATAGGCGCGCAGCTCCCCCTTGAACGCGGCGATGGCCTCTTTCAACGACGGAAAGCCGGACCATGTCTGCACGTCCTGGACCGACGCCGGACCGAAAGCCGCCAGATACCGGCAGACCAATGCCTTCAGATCGACTTGTGGTGAGATCGGTCGGCCCAGCCAGGCCTCGGCAAGAGCGAACTGTGGGTTTCCGGGATAACTCCACTGGGCGTCGGTCGGCGTCTGCACCAGCGGGAGATGTGTCCGCACGGTGTAGCGCAGCGCGCCAACATTCTGGCCCGGCAGCCGTTCGGCCAGCAGTGCGCTGATCTCTTCGAAGGTGCGGGGACTTTCAGCAAGGTATTCTTGCGCCAACGCCAGCAGGCCGCGCACATCGATGGTAGTGCCCTCGCGACGCTTGGTGATGCTCCCCGCAGCGTTGGCCAGCATGGGCTGGAGCGTCGCCCGGAAGCGCAGGTAGTCTGTCGCGGTGAGCAGATGCAGCGTCGCGCGCATTGCGGTGGCTTTGACGACAGCGCGCTCCGCAATGGCTGCGGCCAGGTCGTCACGCCGAAAGTCCGCTAATCGCGTCCACAATGCAATGTAGGGCGACACCGGATGCTGCGCCTGCAATCCCATCAGGCGCTCAATGCCCGCGGCCACAGGCAGCGCCGCACGCTCCAGAAGAAGCTGTCGGGAAAGCGTGGCACGATTCAACTCACGTAACGTCAGAATCCGATCCACCACCGCCGCAGACCCCCGGCCGAATAGGACTGGACACCGTACAGTGCCTCAATACCGGCATCGACCCGCATACAAAACACTGCGGAGCCGGGCAACCCCATCCATGAGTCGGAATCGACGTCCGCCACTTCAGGACTCAATAGGTCAGTCCATGCCCGAACGGAAACAGCGGCGCCTGGGAGTCATACGGCGCGTCGGGGTGCTGCGTCCACACGGCATCCATCGAAGAAGGGAGTTCGAACGGCAGCTTGCCGGCAGGCGCATAACGACCGAAGATGACGTCCAGCAGCGCCTCGTCACTGGCGCCGAAGTCGGCCAGGAGTCCGGCGCTCTGCGAAGCGATCTCCGGGATCACGGCTGGCCGGTCGAGGTGGATCACCACAATCGTGGGGACGCGGCCGAGGATGCCCAGAATGCGCGCCAATTCCTCACCCTTGAAGTCCAGGTCGCCCGCGTGGAAATGCTCGCGCAGGAAGCCCGTCCGCTTTTCGTACGGTGCGCTGAGGTGCAAGATGGCGTACTCGGCCTGCTCGACTTCCCCAACCACTTCGCCCACCGCCGCGGCCGCGTCGGCGGCGATTCCTTCGACGTAGATGCGCGGGCGGCCACCGAGCGGCAGCACCCTGCCCAGCGCACTTTCACCGTTCTTAAGCAGCACCAGGGACCTGCGCTGTGCGAGCTCACCTGCCCGGCGGAACGCCGCGCAGCCCGCGATGCGCTCAGCCGCCTCGACATCGAGATACGGATGGTCAAAGAGGCCGAGCCGGAACTTATCCCGCAGCAGGCGGCGCACCGACTGGTCAATGCGCGCCTCAGAGATCTGACCGCTGCGCACCAGCTCGACAATCACCTCGGGGCACGCCTCGCCGCCGAGTTGGTCCACTCCGGCATGCAACGCCTTCAGCACGCGCTGCTCCCGGCTCAAATGCTCAACGCCCCATGCCCTGGCCTCAAACACCTGTCCGCCCGGAAGCACGGAGGACGTGATCAGCCCCCAATCGGTGCAGACCACGCCATCGAAGCCGTACTTCTCGCGCAACAAGCCAGTGATAATGTCTCGATTGAAGCCGAAGCCGACCTCCTCGATGCCCGGCAGGCCGATGGGCTGGCCATAATAGGGCATGATCTGGGCGGTTCCGGCGCGGAACGCTGCCTCGAAGGGAATCAGGTGGTAGTCGAATCGGCCGCCGGGGTAGACCTGCTCTTTGCCTTCCGGGAAGTGCGGATCCTCACCGTCCTTCTGCGGACCGCCGCCTGGAAAGTGTTTGGTCATGCAGGCGACGCTGTGCGGGCCAAGCGCCTCGCCCTGGAAACCGCGGATATAGGCGTGGGTCAAGCGGGCGCTCAGCTCGGCATCCTCGCCGAAGGTGCCGTTGATGCGGCCCCAGCGCGGCTCCGTCGCGAGATCGGCCATCGGGTGGAGTGCAGTGCGGATGCCCACGGCCAGGTACTCCTGGCGTGCGATGTCGGCGAACTCCTGCACGAGCACGGCATCGCCGATGGCAGCCAGCCCGATCGGCTCCGGCCACTGTGAGAACGCGCTGGTCATCGACCCGACGGCTATGTTGCGAGTGAACGCGTGGCGAGGATCGGACGCGAGCGTCACGGGAATCCCCAAGCGCGTGCTCTCGGCCAGCTTCTGCACGCGATTGTGCCACTCCGCCGTCTGACGCGGGGGGGCGATCCGCGCCAGGTTGAAGTGGGTCATGCGACGCCTCGAGAGCATCTCGCCGAGCCCTGGCCCGCCGAACATGCCGGGACCCTGGAGCGTTGCGTCCTCCGGGTTGACCGGGACAAAGGTGTGGAACATCTGCCCGGCCTTCTCTTCCAGTGTCATCTGCGCCAACAGATCGGCCGCTCGCTCTTCGATGGGCCGGTCAGGGTCCTCATAGGGATCCAAACGACCGTTCTTGTTCAGGTCGCGGAACATAGGAGCCTCGACTTCATGATCCATATCTCCCGCACAGCTGCATCACGGAATAGTCTATCATACAATCGCGACGACGGCATCAATCCGAGGCTCTCAGCCCCGACCTTCGATGACGTGACCGGCGTGACCGTCTCTGTGGATGGTACCAACACCGGGCCGGTCGCATCGCTTTCGACCCGCTCCACCAGCAGATCAAGGCGCAGACTGCGGCGATGTTCGGCGGCGAGGGCGGCGGCATCGGCATGGATCCGACCGGCTTCATGATGGAGATGCCGCTGCTGAGCCTGCTGCAATTCCGGGAAGGCGGGTTGCCCGTGTCCGCCGATGCCATCGTGGATGCGCTACTTCAGGCTGCACGTGGGATGGCGGCGCAGTAAACGCCCAACGAGATTAGGATTACAGGATCGACAGGAAGATATCCACCCACTCCTGTTCATCCTGTAGATCCTATCACATGCTTCCCACCCACTCCCCGAACCGCTCGATCCACCCATCCACCGGCAGCCCCAGGCGGTTCATTCCGAAGCCGTGGCCGCCCTTGTCATAGATGTGGAGCTCGACCGGCTTGCTGGCCGCGTGCCATGCCGTGTAGATTGCCGTGCTGATGCCGGCCGGGATGAGAGGATCGTCATTCGCATGTACCAGGAAGAGCGGCGGCGCATCGGCCGGAACGGCGATCTCACCAAAGTGCGCGGCATAGATCGGTGCGGCGAAGTCGGGCCGACTGTCCGTATCGTGGTTGAGCGTGACCGCCATCGCCACCGCGCCGCCCGCGGAGAAGCCCATGATGCCGATGCGGTCGGGCCGAACGCCCCATGCCGCGGCGCGCTGCCGCACAAGTCGCACGGCTTGCTGCGCGTCCGCCAGAATCAACGGCGCCAACGCCTGCAGCGGGCCGGCCATCTTCGTACGGTCGGCGAGGCGCTCCTGCACCTCCGCCGCGAAGTTGTCGCCGGTGCGAATCAGCCGGTATTTCAGCATAAACGCGGCGATGCCGCGCGCATTCAGCCACCCCGCCACCTGAATGCCTTCATGCTCGTACGCAAGAAAGTGAAATGCGCCGCCTGGACAGACGATGACGGCCGTGCCGTCGGCGACTGCCCGGTCCGGCAGGAATACGGTCAGGGTCGGCTGTGACACATTCCGGATCACCTTCAGCCCGAAGTCCGGCATGACCGAGACCTGTTCGTGCTGTGGCCAATCCGCAGAGCCAGGCGCAGCATCCGGCCATAACGAGATGACGATCGGTTGCTTGGTCCCTTCTTCAGAAGCACGCATTCTGTTTCCTCCACTTTGTTGGCGTTCGTGCAGTATGCGCCCGGCGCCGCCCGCGCGCCGGGCCTGCAACGGGATTTATCTCACCTGCGCGCGCGAGCCAACCAGGACACCCACGAGGCAGACCACCGGCAGGCTGGCAAAGGCGAGCGTCCATCCACCACTCGCCCCGACCAGCATCCCAAACATGAGGGGGCCGAACAACACCCCGGCGTTCTGTCCCATCATCACAACGGCCATCGCCAGCCCGCGGCCGCCGGCCTCCGGCGCCGCCTCGACAGCGGCAGCGAACACCGTGGTGGGCACCATGGGCAAGATCAGTCCTTGTAGTGCAATCAGAAGCACCAGCAGTGGCAGGCTGGCGAGGCCCGCCAACGGAAAGATGAACGCCGCCGCGACGAGGCCGAACAGGTAGGGACGTTTCCGCGATCCAATCCGGTCCGATATCAGACCGCCGGCTGGCGCGGAGAAGATCGAAAGCAGCGACGTGATGCTCGCGAGGCTGGCGGCCTGCGCCAGCGGAACCCCCTGCTCGGCGTAGAGATAGGTCGGCAGAAAAGTTGCAAAGGCGAAGACGGCCGTGCAGTAGCAGCCAAACGTCAGACCGAGCAGCCAAACGGTTCCACGGCGCAACGTCCGCCTGGCAACGTCGGCGGTCGTCGTCCTGCCCGGCGCAACATGCGCCTGCGCCGGCGCAGGTCTGACGACCGCCAGAAAGAGAAACGTGACCAGGATCGTGTAGCAACAACCGAACCACCAAACACTGCGCCAGCCGGCCCACTGGGCCAGCGCAGGAGCCAACAGCAGCATGATCGTCGAGCCGATCGGCACCCAGGCGGCCCAGATGCCGAGCGCAATCCCGCGACGGTGCGGAAACCACGGCGCAATCATCGCCGGCGCCATGACGGCTACGAATCCCGTGCCTATCCCCTCGATGATCCGGCTAGCGTAACGGTTGTGCAATCAGAGCCTGATTCGTTGAAAACGGCTCAAAACT
>CAYRFV010000063.1:0-22026 GCA_964423545.1 uncultured Anaerolineales bacterium
CCGCACTGTTGGCCTGGGCGGAGAGCTGGTTGCGCGCGCATGGCGCAACCAGCATCTCCCTGGGCGCCAGTATGCGGCCGTTCAGTCCGGGCCTGCCGGCTTCGCTCGGCGACGGCGCATTCTTTCGGAATCGCGGCTTCGCGGGAAGGCCGGGTTACGAACACGCCTGGGACCTTGCCCACGACCTGCGCAGCTACGTTACCCCGCCTTCTGCGCTGAAGACGCACGAGGCGCAGGTTCTCCCGGTCCGGCCAGTCGACGAGGAAGCGGTGCTCGGCTTTCTGCGCCGTGAGTTCCCGGGCCGTTGGCGCTTCGAGTTCGAGGCGCACCTGGCTGAGGGCGGCCGCGCGTCCGACTTCATGGCGCTGTGGACCGAACGCGGCGTCGACGGGTGCTGTTTGCTCACCTTCGAGGATTCGCGGCGACCGCTCGATCGCTTCTTTCCGCACGCGCTGCCGAAGCCATGGGGCCAGCTAGGCTCCATCGGAGTCAGCGCGGACCGCCGGGGCCAAGGCTACGGCGCGGCGCTGCTCGACGCCGGGCTGCGCCGCTTGAAGGACTCCGGCGTTGCTGGCTGCGTGATCGATTGGACCGGGCTGCTCGACTTCTATGGCAAGTTCGGGTTCAAGCCGTATCGCGAGTACCTGATGCTCGGTAAGTCGCTGGTGATGTGATGGAATCCGCCCATGACCGCTGATTTGTCGACCGCTGAAGCTGTGGTTGCTGCTGCCCTGGGCCATGTCTTCCCTGCGGCGCAAGTCGAGGTGCGTCATGGCGGCCAGATCCTCTGGTCGGCCGCCTACGGCTGGCTCGATCCAGAGCGGCGTTCGCATCCGACCGGGCGGCAGACGCTCTTTGACCTGGCATCGGTGACCAAGCTGTTTGTGGTCACGGCATTCATGACGTTGGTCGAGGAAGGCGCCGTCATCCTCGACCAGCCGGTGGCGACCGTACTGCCGGAGTTTAGCGGTGTGCGCGCCATCCGACCCCACGAGGATCCGCTGCGGCCCGGGGCCATGGTGTCGGTGGCCTGGGAAGGGGCTCAATCCATCTCGGTCGATGCCGGACGCGTCACCTTTCGCCACCTGCTGGCCCACAACTCCGGCTTGCCCGCCTGGCGCCCGCTCTTCCAAGCAGACAACGCCGATGTCGCCCTCAGCGCAGTGCTGGGCACAACGTTCGCCTATCCTACCGGCGCACGCACGATCTACAGCGACCTCGGCTTGATACATATCGGCCTGGCCGTGGAGCGCTTGGCCGGTCGACCGCTCGATGAAGTCGTGCGGCGCCGTGTGGTTGAGTCGCTCGGTCTGGTGCAGACTCGCTATCTGCGATTGAACCGGCAGGCCGACCCGCCGGCAGACCAGCTCGGAGCCATCGATCCACACTCGGCAGCCCAACCGTCCTCCACCGCGCTCGAAGTGGCGCCTACCGAATTCTGCGCCTGGCGCAACCGCCGGATCGTCGGCGAGGTGCACGACGAGAACGCCGCCCGACTGGGCGGCGTCGCGGGGCACGCCGGGCTCTTCTCTACTGCGCACGAGCTCGCTGCGTTCGGGCAGTCCTTCAGCGACCGCTCGCCGGGCCTGGACTCAGGCGCCTTGCTCCGCCCGGCCACCATTGCCGAGATGACCCGTCTGCAGGCGCAGGATGGCTCGACGCGGCGGGGCCTGGGCTTCGCACTGTGGTCGCCCGACCCGGATGCAAGCGGCAACCCGTTCAGCGGGCGCGCCTTCGGCCATACCGGCTTCACGGGTGGGTCACTCTGGATCGATCCCGGCCGTGAGCTCGTAGTCGCCTGCTGTACGAATCGCGTCTACTATGGCCGCGATGCGAAGGGCATCCTGGAGTTCCGGGTTGCGCTGCATCGGGCGATCGTGGAGGCCATCGATGCGTGAATTGCTCTTGGGACTGGACGGAGGAGGCAGCAAGACCCAGGCCCTGCTGGCCGACGCTGGCGGCGCCATCATCGGCCGCGGTGGCGCCGGCGCATCCAACTACCAGAACATCGGCGAGACAGCCGCGTGGGCCGCGCTGGATGCGGCGATTCGCGCAGCATTCGCCGACGCCGGACTTGCAGAAACCGCGGTTGCGGCGGTGGGCTTGGGTCTGGCAGGCGTGGATCGTCCTGAGGATCGCGCCTTGTTCGAGGGCTGGGCGGCCTCCCGGTTCCGGGGCGCGCCGGTCGTCATCGCCAATGACGCCGAGTTGGTGCTGGCTGCCGGCACGCCAGACGGCTGGGGGATCGCGGTCATCTCAGGCACCGGATCGATCGTGGTTGCCCGCCGCCCGACCGGCGAGTTGGCGCGGGCCGACGGCTGGGGGCATCTCTTGGGAGATGCGGGCAGCGGCTATGCGATCGGCGCTGCCGCGCTGCGCGCGGTCATGGCGGGGTTCGACGGCCGGGGCCCGGCAACGGGACTCACGACGGCAGTGCTCGCGCACTGGTCGCTGACGGCGCCGCCCGACCTGGTGGGCCGCGTCTATCGGGAGCCTGTCAGTCCCGCCGAGATCGCGACCCTGGCGCCGTTGGTGGAACAGGCGGCGGTCGCCGGCGACCTCGTTGCCGCTGACATCGTACGAGAGGCCGGTCGCGAGTTGGCGATCACCGCGCAGGCCGCGTCGCGGCGCCTGCTGCTGCCGGCTCCGATCCCCTGCGCCCTGGCGGGCGGAGTGATCGTCAAGGGGCGAAGCGTGCGCTCCGCATTCCTGGCAGCAGCGGCACAGCGCGGACTGCGCCTCGATCCGGTCACACTGGTCACCGAGCCTGCGCAGGGCGCCATTCGACTGGCTGCCGATCTGGCGCGCGGGAAGGCATGATCATCACCCGTCCCCTCCGGAGAATCAAGCCGCCGGGATGAGGTCGCGCGACTATCGGGAGGATGCCTCGCGCCGAGCCTGAACCGTTGGCGCTTGTGATCGAGAGCCTCCCCCGACCGTACGAGAGACGAAACCGTTCCTCAGTGGCTGGTAGTCTGTCAATGATCAAGTGATGAGTTCGTAGTAGCGGCTTTAGTCGCTGGTCCGGCACGAAAACGACTTAAGTCGTCACTACCACCCTGTCAAATCACGGCTGACAGACCACTAGAAGGACCGTTCCAATATCTCCCCCAGCTCGTCCTCCGTCAACACAATCGGGTTGGCCTTCATGCTGGACGCGGCGGCGGCTTTCTGCACCAGAACCGGAAAATCAGCGCGCGTGACGCCGTAGGTGGACAACCCCGGGACGCCCAGATCGCGGCAGAGCGCATCGATCCAGTGCACCGCGTCTTCGATTGTGGCCTCGGTCCGGCCCGTCAGGATGCGCGCCAGTTCCTCGTAGCGGACCAGCGCCGGCCCGTCTGGCTGGCGCGCACGATGCGCGGCCACGTTGACCGCCATGACGTGCGGCAAGAGCGCGGCGCAGGTAGCGCCGTGCGGCGCGGGGAACATGCCGCAGAGCGGCGCAGCGAACCCGTGCGCCGCTCCCAGCCCGGCGTTCGCCAGCGCCAGTCCGCCGAACAGGCTCGCCAACGCCATATCCTCGCGGGCCGCTGCATCCTTCCCGTGCTCATAGGCGCGGCGCAGCGATCGGGCGGCGCGCGTGAGCCCTTCCCGGCAGAACCCGTCGGTCATCGGGTTGCCCCGATGGCTGACGAACGGCTCGATGAGCTGGGTGAGGGCGTCCAGTCCGGTGCCTGCCGTGATCTCAGGCGGCAGGCCGTAGGTCAGCTCGGGGTCGATGATCGCCAGCCTGGGCAGCATGTAGGGGCTGCGCAACGACGCTTTCACACGATGCTCTGGGGAGGCGACGACGGCGTTGCGCGTCACTTCGGCGCCGGTGCCGGCGGTGGTGGGGATGGCAATGATCGGCAGGGCCGGCTGCGTCAGGGGTCTGCCCGCACCGATCCCCTCCATGTAGTCGAGAGGATCGCCGCCGTTTGCCGCCAAGGTCGCGATCGCTTTCGCCGCGTCGATTGCACTGCCGCCACCGAAGCCGATCACCACATCGCACGACTCGGCCTGGGCCAGCCGAAGCCCCTCACGCAGCATCGCGGTGGTCGGTTCCCCCGTGACCGCGAAGGTGACAAAACCCATTCCAGACGCGTCCAGCGCACCCAAGAGCGCGGCCGCGCGATCGGTCGAGCGACCCGTGACGACCAGGCCGCGGCGGCCCAGGCTGCGTGCGGCCGGCTCGGCCTCGGCGATGGCGCCTGGGCCGAAGACGATGCGAGAGGACGTGGCGAATTCGAAGCGCATGTCGCCGCCTTCACCACGCGTCATCCGCGGGGAACACATTGGCGTACTTCACACTGCTGCGCGGTTCCGCCATCATCGGCGCAACGGCGTTGCGCCACTTCGCGTAGTGTGCGGTCTCTTTGTGCCGGCCAGCATCATCGGCAGTGCGGTAGACCTCGATCAGCACGAAGCGCGTCGGATCATCGGTCTGCTGAACCACATCGAAGCGGGCGATCCCCGGCTCCTGGATGCTGTGGCGAGCGTTTTCGACCGTCGCCGCGATGAATGCCTCCAGCGCCTCAGGCTTGACGTGGACATGGACGTGTACGACCAGCATTCGAGGCTCCTTTCGTCATGAAGGGGGTGGCTTCTCAGCCAGGACGCGGGTGCCCAGGAAGCCAAGGATCAGGGCTGCCACCGCCGTGACGCCGAACATGGGACGAATGCCCAACGCTTCGGCCAGAATTCCGCTGAACCACGGGCCCGCGAACATGCCGATGGCATAGACCGCCTGGTGCAGCCCCATCGCAGTGGCTCGCTCTTGCTCATCGACGTGGACGATGCTCATGCCCATCAGCACCGGGTAGGCTGTGCCCACAGCGATGCCCAGGCAGATCTGCGCCGCCATCAGGACGCCGAGGGATGGGGCCAGGGCTGCCAGTAGCGTGCCGCCGAACATGCCGATGAAGCTGAAGTATGCCATGCGCTGTGCGCCGAAGCGACGCACCGCCGTCGTGGCAGCCAGGTTGCCGGTGGTGTAACAGATCAGGTTCACCGTGGTGAACAGGCTCAACGTCACACTGCCCGCGCCCAGTTGCTTGGCGAGGATCGTCAGGAATCCGAACGACACGCCCCACGCGACGTACTGCGACACGGCGCTGAGCAGCGATGGCAGCAGGACGTCTCGGCGCGAGGCCAGACGTCCCAGGCGATCGACCGAAGGAGGCTTCGGCGGCAGCCTGGTTTCCCGCACCCCAAGCGTGACCAGAAAGGCCAAGCCCGATACGATTGCCGCCAGGGTGAAGGCAAGTGCATACCCGCCAGCGTCATTCAACGGCCCATTCGCGGCGGTTGCCAACACGCGCCCCAAAGATCCGACCAGCGTGAGCGTCGAGCTGGCTCGCACGGCCTCACCCGGAGGAAACAGGCTGCTGAACGCCACAACCAGCGGCACCCAAGTGGCGGCAGCCAGGCCGGTGACGGCACGGCCGATCAGGATCTGCTGCGCGCTCTCCGCGGCGCCCATCACATACGCGCCTGCGCCGGCCAGCACAATGCCGACCAGAATGAACGGCTTGCGCCGGCCAACCCAGTCGGATGCGATCCCAACCGGCAGCCGGATGAGCGCCTGCCAAAGACCGTACTGGGCAAGAATGGTGCCGACCAGGGCCAGGCTGTCGGTCTTGGTCTGCGCATAGGTCGGCAGGGTGGGCACGTAGAGGTACAAAGCCATCCAGTAAAGAAAGACGATCACACAGAACAGAATGACTTTGACACGGCGTTCGCCGGTGAGGCGCGCCGGGGCGGGATGAGCTCGGGTGGCGGTAGCTTTTTGCACGTGGGGTGTTCTGTCCTATTCCTCGAGTTCCTTGACCGTGTGCATCTCCAACATCGGCCCAATCCTCGTGTTGGACATGCGCTCGCAGCAGGTCGGTGCGGGTGATGATGCCGGCCAGACAGCCCACGGCATCGCCGACGACCAGGGCCGCTGATGTCGTCGCCGGTCATCCGCCGCACGGCTTCCCTCAGGAACGCCTGCAGGAGCGCCTGAGGCGTGCAGGTGATCACGCCGTAACGCTTGGCTTGCTCCACTGTGGTGTCAGGCACGGGCGCCGCCGACGAAGGCGATGTCACAGCCATGCGCAAGTATAGTCCGGGCCTTGGCCCGTGTCAAAAGCGGGCGTCTCGTCTGGACGCCGGGGCGTGCGGCTCGCGTTCTTTGACGTCAGGCGGCAGTACTGCTATGATGGACATGCCACCTGGTCGGGAGCCTGATGATGCGATACCGCTTGCTCATCGCATTCTGTGGGCTGTGTGCATTCCTGGTCATTGCCGGGGATGCAGCGGCTGCTTCTCGACGCGCCGCCGCGCCTGCATCGAACAGGGAAGCTCCACCGACTTCCGCAACGGCAACGCCAACTTCTTTGCCGCAGCAGACGGAGATCGCATTCGGGGCGCCAGCCGGAGACGCCTACCGGCCGTCGAGCATTGCGGTGGACGCCCTGCGAGACAGGGCGTATGTGTACAGCGCCCGAGGCCCGGCGGGTGATCCGGCGCTGTCATTGGTGGACCTGGCGCACGGCGTCGTGACGCGCGTGCTGCGACTGCCCGGCGCGGCTTACAACAGCGGGGGACAGGTGCTGCTGGCTTCCGACGGCAGCCAGGGCTACCTGGTCAACCCCGATCTCAAGACGCTGCGGCTCTTCGATTCCCGGACGGGAGAGCTGAAGCCGCAGTCGATCCCCGATGTTCAGGCAGCCGCTCTCAGTCCCGATGGACGGCGCGTCTACGTGATCGGCGAGAGCCGGGTGGCCGCCTACGAGGCGAGCCAGCTGTCCGCCGCGGCGCTATACACCTTGACGCTCTGGTCCTGGAACGTGAGCAGGCCGATTGCGCTGGCAGCCGGCCTCGATGGCGTGCTTGTCGTGCTGCGCGGTCGCCAGGATAGCCTCGTGCTCCACGCGGCGGATCACGGGGGGCGGCTCGCGGACGCCGCACTCGACGCCTATGCAGACGCAGTGGCTCCAGGGCCGGACGGCGGTTGGGCCGTCCGGCTGAGCTATCCTGCTTCGCGCGTACAGCGCTTCGATGCTGGCCTGCGGCCCAAGGCTGCAGCGCCAGCGCCGGCTGGCAGTGGGCTGTTCTATGATTCGGGGCATCGCCGCTATGTGCTTGGCGGTGTGTGGCCGGCCGAGCGGGGTGCGTCGCTATCCGGGTCGGCGACCGCCGCAAAGGGCCGAACCGTCTATTCGCTTGACGCGGAGAACCTGGCGCTGCTCGCGGAGGAGCCGTGGCTCGACGGCACTCCGCCCGGGGTTTTCGAGCGTTACGGCGAACACCTGCTGGCGCTCACCGAGGCCGGCAATGCCCACGTGAGCCACCTGGCTGCGGACAGCCTGCGGCCGGTGGGGCGGACGATCCTTGGCGTCCAACTGCTCGACATGGCGCTGGACCCGAACACCGGCGCCCTGTACGTGGCCGACAACCACCAGCGCATCCATGTGGTGAACCCCGGCTCGGGTTGGGCGCATGCTGCGTGGCCGGGGCGCGCGCCGCTGCACCTCGATGCGCGCAACGGCCGGCTCTACACCAACAGCAGTGTGGGGGTGCAGGCGCTCGACTCGCAGACCGGACGGCTGCTGGCTTCGTTCCCGCAGCCGGGCGCAATTGCGGCCGACCCGGAACGCGACCTGGTCTACCTGGTCGATGGCGGCGTGACCGTGTATGACCGGAGCGGTCGCCTCACCGGGAAGCTGGACAGCACGCTGCCGGCGCCACACGGGTTTGTCCCCAATCCCTACGCTGTCGCGGCCTGGGTCAACCCTGTTACGGGTGATCTCGCCGTCGCCATGAACAACGGGACGCCCGGCTCCAACAACAGCACCTACCTGCGACTCTATCCGCCCGGCGTCGACCGGCCGATCACCCTCACCACGAGCGTACAGTGGGTCCAGGACGTGACCTTCGACCCGGCGACCGGCGATGCCTTCGTCAGCTACGGTGCGAGCTTCAAGGGCCTGGAGGCGCTGCAGCGTATCGGTCGGGCGGGGGACGAGCTCGCACTGCTGCGGGGGCGCTACGGTGCGCTGGCGCTCGATCACCGAGCCGGACTGCTGTATGCGGCCGCTGCGGGCGCCATGGCTCGCATGTCCATCTCCGACCTGTCGCTTCTGGCCGTCCACCCGGCGCCCGAGCGGGTGGATCAGCTCCTGCTGGATCGGCGCGCGGGCGTGCTGTATGCGCGCGATTCGGCGAGCTCGCGGCTCATTGTCATGACGCTGGCGTCGCTTGCCGGGCTGGATATGCGGCCGCAGCCCATCTCCGGTCCGCCCGGCGATGCCGCCCGGGAGCTCGTCGCCACGGCGGACGAGCAGGGCGCGGTGCTGCATGTCTCCGCGGGGAGGAGCCTGTACCGCCTGCGCGATGGATCTCGATGGGAGCGCCTGCCCGTGGGCTCGCTGCCTGTCTACGGGCGTCTTGCGGTTTCAGGTGACGGACATGCAGCCGGTGACGGCGCGCTGTTCTATGCGGGGAGCAGCGAGGCGGGCGCTGACGGCGTGTGGCGCAGCGTCGATGGCGGCGCGCATTGGGAGCTGCTGAGCGAAGGGCTACGGGACGTGCGGGGCCAGCTTCCGGTGGCGGCCCGGGCCGCCGACGAGGTGTATTTCGCCACAAAGACGGACGGCATTTATGCCTGGCGGGCAGGCTTGCAGCGCTGGGAGCGAAGCAAGGCGCCGGACAGTAGTTACGCTGGATGGACGAGCCTGAAGGTGGCGCCGGATGGCGCCATCTTCCTGACCACCGGTGATCGCCTGTGGCGCAGCACCGACCGCGGTGCGCGCTGGCAGGAGCTGCCGCGGCCCGCCGAGGGCGGGCAGATCATCGGCTTTGGGCCTGCGGCCGGCGGCTATGCGACGTATGGCTTCTTTGGCTACCGCGAGGTGCGCCTCATGCGTTCGCTCGATCGCGGGCAGTCGTGGCAACCGATCGACTACGGATTGGCTTTTGCTCCTTACGCGCCGGCGCCCCAACTGGCCGCGCGGCCAGGCGTGCTGTATCTGTACTACCCCGATTCGCCCCGCAGCCGGCTCTTGCGCTCGTTTGACGGTGGAGACACCTGGCAGGAGACCGATGCAACCGAGGCTGCCGAGAGCACCGCTCTGGCCGTAGGGACCGATGGACGGATCTGGTTCGGTCGCAGGCAGGGTGTCGTGAGCTGGGCGGAGCCACAGTGGATGGATTGGCGCACCCCAGGGCCGTCACCTGCGTCGCGCCCTGCCGCCACGGCCACGATTGCGCCCTCGCCCGTGGCGACACGCACGCCCGTGGCGGCGTCCACGCCCGTGGCGGCGTCCACGCTAGCGGCTCGTCCCCAGGCCGCATGTCTTTCGGCTCTCAACGACCGCGACGCGCGCGTGGTGGTCGTGTTCCCCGCGCTGGGCTGTCCGCGCGCAGATCCGCAGGCAGTGCACTTGGTCCGCCAGCCGTTCGAGCAGGGACAGATGATCTGGCGCCAGGACCTATCGCTGATCTACCTGCTGCCAGGGGCGGCCGGGCCTGCCGGCCGCTGGGCGGAATATCCGGACGCGTGGCGTGAGGGCCTGCCCGAGTCCGACGCTGCGCTCCAGCCTCCCGCCGGTCTGCACCAGCCCGTGCGCGGCTTCGGCAAGGTGTGGCGGGAGCAGTTGGGAGGTCCGGCTGCCTTCGTCGGGTGGGCGACCGCACTGGAGCGTGGCCAGGACGGCTCTGTGCAGGAATGGGACAACGGTCTCGTGCTGCGGATCGGGCCCGACACGGTGATCCTGATTCGAGATGGAGTGTGGGGGACGCTGTGAAAGCAGCGCACCCCGTCAGAACGTCTCGTGCAGGTAGGGCGGCGGCGCCGGCGGGAAGAGCGCGTGCAATGCGGCCTGAACCCCAGGTGGCGGATGTCCCCAGCCGCGAAACGCAAAGTCGCCGGCTCCGTGCGTGCCGAAGACGAGCCCGGTCAGGCCATGGATCGATACCTCGCCCTCTGGTGCGCTGCCGCTGCTGACACAGAGGCGGCCATCGGCCGCTTCTAGGCGCCATCGCCCCTCGTTCCACGGGCAGAGCGGGTCTGTCAGGTGGACTGTGACCCCCCCTTGCCCTGCCGGCATCCCCTGGATGCCCGCAATGTCGACGACGCGCACCATCGGCCCCGAACCGCACTCCACCGTAACTCGCAGGTCCGGGAACCACGTCTCCGGAAGCTCGGTGGGGAGGAGTCGGAGCTCAGCCTGTCCGGCTTGATCGGCATGGCGCGCAATCCATTGTAGCAGCAGGTAGCGCGCCTGTGCGGTGTCGGCGTAGAAGCGAGAAGCCTTGAGCGTCATGCCTGCGCCCCCTTCGTGGCGCAAGTTGTACAGCATCGCGCCGACTGTGTCGCCGTCGACCTGGGCCAGCGCCACCCAGTAATCGTTGCGCTGGATCGCGTCGTCCTTCGCCGATTCGCTGAAGACGGCCATTCCGTGCGTCCGCGCGCGCAGCCGGATGACGTAGTCGCGAAACGGGTCGTAGCCGTCGGCGAGCGGAAGCCATGCGACCTGCCCGCCGAGATCGCGCTTCAGCAGCGGCGTTAGCGCCACAGGCGCGAACCTGGCGATGCGCGGCCGGGCGGAGTTGACATATCCCAGGCGCTCGTAGAACGACTCGCGAAAGGGGTAGAGCGCGGACAACGGCATGCCGGCCTCGCGCGTCCGTGCCAGCATGACCGCCATCGATTGCCGCACATATCCCTGACGCCGGGCAGCCGGGTGAGTGGCGATGCCTGCAATGCCGCTTGCGCCAAATAACTCGCCTCGCACGTTCTGCGTCATCGAGAAAGCAGAGACCACCGCAACGGCATGATTATCCTCGAACGCGGCGACGGACGTGACCCCCCGACGGGTGCGAGCGGAGGCCAGGAACTCGGCTTTGTCGCGCAGCGGCGGCGACGGACTGAACGCGTAGGAGGTCAGCGGGTGCATGACCTCGGCAGCTTCTTCGGCAGACAGCTGGCGGACTGTAACGGTCGACATGTGACTCCAGCGGTGAGTTGGGATGGCGCGGCTGCGTGAAGCCAACGGCAGTCGCGCGCGTGCGGACGGCGGCTGCCAGGCTTACGGCGTGATCCGCCGCCGGCGGAAAAGAAGGCCCGACCAGGTCGCGTCGATGGCGCAGATCTTGTAGTCGACCAGTCCCTGGGCCAGTCCTGCGCCGCGCACGTCGGCTTCCCCCAGGTCGGCAGCCAGCGCGGAGCCCTTCTTGGGCCAGGCGATCCAGAGGGGGACGTCGCCCGCCGCGCTGGAGACCGACGCCAGGTCGCGCGCCAGCTCGCTGCCTGAGCGCACGAACCAGATCGCCAGCCCGCACCGTCCTGCATCGGGTTCCTGGAAGGAGCTCCCAGGCGGCAACTCGTCGAACAGATCGATGAAGCCGTCGGGCGCGCCGAAGAGCGTAACCCGCATGTCAGGCTTAAGGCCAAGCTTCTTCGCCAACGGCCGGCCGGAGTAGCCCGCCATGGTCGATTCCGGGACGATCGGCTGCGCAGGCGGGTGGCGAATCGCCTGGGCGAGTGCTTCACCGATCTCATCCCAGGTTGTGAACGAGGCGTCGGGCAGCACAGCCTGAGCCTGGCTAACCTTTTCCGGCGCGCCGCCTACGAACACGAGCGGCACACGTCGCGTCGCGGCGGCATGCCGGATGGCCACGCCCACGTCGCGGCCCTGCGAGGGGAGCCGGCTCAGGTCAATGACGGCGGCCAGCGGCGGATCCTGTCGAAGTTGGCGCAGGAAGTCGGGCCCGGCAGGCAGGTCCCACGCCACCTGGTAGCCCAGTCTCTCGATGCGTTCGGCGCGCGCAGCTGCTTCGGCGCGATTCCAGTGGATCAGGCAGATAACGGGCACTGCTTCTCCCGATGTCAGGGCAGCGGCGAAGCCTGCTGTGCTGTAGACAGCGCCTCGGCAGCAGACGCCTTCCCACTCACGACTTCGCTGACGGCTGTGGTGAAAAGGTCAACGGCGCGCGTGAGCTGGGTCAGATCGGCCGCTCGGATCATCAGCGAGTTGTCGACCACCGCCTGTGCGATCTTTGCGACGTCGGCGTCGCGGCCTGCAGCGGACTTCACGAGTGACCGGCGCGCGGGAGCGAAGCTGTTCGGCGCCTGTTTGCTCAGGTACGAAACGAACTGCCAGCACACCAACGACTTCTTGCACTGTGTCGTGATCGCATACCCGGTGGCCGTCGCCATCGTTGCCGCCTGGACATCGCGCGGCAGCGGCGCCATGCCCCATCGGATCGGCCAGGGCGTGCGGTCAAGCCGACCCCCGCGCGCAGAGAGGGGCGCAATCCACATGGCGGCTTTGCCTGTGCGGAGCGCATTCTGGAGATTGCCCACCCCCAGGGTCTGAGCGCTCTGAGGCGTCAGCACGGCGCCTTCCTGCTGCAGCAGCTTCGCATACCAGTCTACCGACTCGATGGTCTTGGGATCGGTGAAGGTGGTGCGGGTCGGGTTCTGCAGGTCGTCAAACAGCTGGCCGCCGTGCTGATAGACAAACAGGATGGGATCGAGGAAGTCCGAAACCACAGCGTAACCGAAGACGCCTGTCGCCGGATCGCGCAATTGGAGCACCTTCTGCTGGAAATCGTCTCGCGTCCAGTTCGCCTCAGGGTAGGTGACGCCGCGGCGGTCGAAGGCATCTTTGCTGAAGTAGACGATCTGCGGGTCAAGGCCAGCCGGCAGGGCCCATGTCTTGCCGCTGTCGACGAACATCTTGAGCGCGTTGGGCAGGAAGTCGGATGGCTCCAGGTTCTTGTCTCCTACCATCAGCGCGTCGAGGCTGACCAAAGCACCACGGCGTCTCAGCTCATCCAGCCCAAACTGCGACGTAAGGACCACGTCGGCGCCGGAGGCGTCGATCCCCGTGATCGGGTCCCAACGCCGGCCCACCAGCTCGATCTGAACGTGGGGATTGGACTTCCTGAACTGCTCAACCAGCCCTTCGTAATAGCTGACATCTGCGGAGGGAATGATGAGGCGCAAACTGACCGGTTCGGGCGTGGGAGTGGGCGCCGCACAGGCGGCAAGCCCCAACAGCGCCGTTGCTGCGCCGAGCCACAGCCAGGCTACAGCGCGCTTCGCGACCGCAGCGTAGACGGCGTTCGCCGCCATCCATCGATTCATGGCCCCCTTCCTCCAGAAGAACAGAAAGACCGCAACACCATGGTTGCGTCGTGGGTAGTCGCACTACTACCCCAACAGGCGGGCATTGAGCCGCCGCACCCACTCCAGGTGATGGGTGAGATCGGCGCGCAGACGGCCGGGTTCGTTGCCGTAGTTGAGTCGGCGAGCCAGGTAGGCAAACTCGTCGCTCTCTTCGGGCGGTACGGTCAGATCTTTGCTGTTGCCGCGCACCATACGGAGCGCATTGATCAGTTGGCGCAGGAACAGGAGCGCTTCACCGAGGCGGGCGGCATTCTCGGTCGACAAAACCCCGTTTTCGGCGAGGGCAGCGATGGCTGCACGCGTGTTCGTCAGGCGCAGCGCCGGCCGTTCGCGGCCGTGCATCATCTGCAGACCCTGGACCGTATATTCCAGATCGACCAGTGCGCCTGGGCTGAACTTCGCATTGATCGTGCCGGGCGTGACAAGGTGGCGGAGTTGTCGCTCGCGCATCGCGCGCATCGACGCCGAGTCGAAGGCCGAACCGCTGTACACAATGGCATCGCGCAGCGACTCGATCTCGCGTCCGAGCGCTTCGTCGCCGGCAATCGCGCGCAGCTTGATCAGCGCTTGGCGTTCATAGCTCCAGGCTGGGCCGCCGGATGCGAAGTAGCGACGGAACGAATCGAGCGAGACCGCCAGGCTGCCGGCGCTGCCGTACGGCCTCAGGTCGAGATCGATTTGGAAGATTCCTTCGCGCCGCGCCCAGATCGAGCGGTTGAACTCGGTCACCAGCCTATCGTAGTACTCCGCGGCGCTCACTATGCGGGGGCCGGTCGTCTGCCCGGGACCCGCATAGACGAACATCACCTCGATATCGGACGCATAGCCGAGCTCGCACCCGCCGCTCTTGCCCAGTACGCACACGGCCAACGCCACCGGCGCGCCGCTGTCGGTGACCGGCCTGCCGAAGATCGGTTGCAGTTCGCTCACCACGAGCTCGGTGGCGCCCGCAACGATCGTTTCAGCCAGCTCAGTCAGTTCCGCCGAGAATTGGCCGAACTCGCTCACATGGCCGAGGATATGGCGCATGTCGATGCGGAACATCTCCCTGTCCTTGAATGCGTTGAGACGTTCGCGGCGTGCTGCACCATCGCCCGCTCCGGCCAGAATCTCGCTCAGCTCGGCGGTTAGTTGTGCCTTGGTCTTGGCCTTCGAAAGGGCGCTCACGTCCTCGACAACCGGAAAAAGGTTGGCATACTGCATGCGCAGAAAGTCGTCCCAGAGGAACTCGCTGACACCCAACAGGCGGGCCAGCGCGCTAAGCACCTCCGGGCGCTCGAGGGACGCCAGCTCGTCGGGCCACGATGGCCGGCGAAACAGCTCGCCCAGGTACTCGTTGAAGTGCTGCAGCGCGGCTTCCGGGTTCGGGGAGTGCGGCAGGAGATGGGTGAAGTGCTTGACCAGCACGGTCGCAGCTCGCAGCTCGCGCTGTCTGTCCGGATCGGTGATCTTGCGCCCGTGCAGATCGGTGACGTGCAGTACGTCGTGCACGCGGCTGCCGATCGAATCGACCGAAACCTGCGCAATGTGGATGCCGTTCAACGATAGCGCGTTCGTGAACTCGAACAGAAAGCCCGGAGTGTCCGGCGCATCGATGCGGAGGATGGTGTAGCGCTCCGACGCTGCGTTGTCGATCTCGATATCCACCGGTTGCAGCGTGGGCGCGACCCCGGCAGGCCCCGGCTGGCCGGCCGGCAGTGCGACCGCGATCCGCTTGACGAGCTCACCCTGCGCCTCCTGATGCCGTCGCGAATGGAGCATGCGCAGCAGTGCCGCCAGGTTGGCCGCATAGCTCAGCCACTGGCCCTTGTCGTCATCCGTCGCGCCTGGCCGGGTCGAGCGGACGGTGAAGACATCGACGATCTTGCGCGCCCCGGAGAGCTGAGTCTGGCTGGCCGCGGGCTTCTCGGCCCGAGCGTCAGGTCTTGCGCCGTTCGTTTCCGGCTCATAGGTGAAGACCTGGCCATCGATGATGTTGTAGCCGTGCGCGAAGAGCAGCCCGCCGATGGCCGAAAGCTCGCCCAGGTAGTCATACGCGACAATTGTGACGCGCCAAAGCCCGTCGCCTAGCGCCTCGGCGCGCACTTCAACAGGGTTGCCGTCGCTGAGACGTGAGGCCAGATCCGCGTGGCGGCGAATCTCCAGCTCGGTGAATGCGTCTGCATACGAGGAAGACATCCGGGCGAGATGCTGGCGAAGCTGCGCACCTGCAGCGTCTGAAAGTGCGGCGCCGGGTGCGGTTTGGCCTGCTCCGTCTGCATGGCTGTTGCGGGGCCCGGTGGATTCAGAGGGCTGTCCGACGGTCGTTGTCATGGCAACTCCTCCTGGAAGCTCCTGCGGCGCGGCCAGATGGCGCCAGTAGACGGCGCGCACGGCGGCGCTGTGTTGCTGATAGCGTGTGACGAAACGGGCAGCAGCTTGCGGGCCGCTGTATCCCAGGCGTCGCGCCAGGTAGCGCAGGTCAGCGCTGTGCGCCGGCAGGAGGTGCGTCTGGCGGTAGTCCAGGATTTGCAGATAGTGCTCGACGGTGCGCAAGAAGACGTATCCTTCGGCGAGCACGCGATGGTCATCCGGCGTCACCAGGCGCTGCTCCGCCAGGCGCGATAGGACATCGAGGATCGTGCCGCCGCGTAAGTCGATGTGATCTGCACCGTGTGTGAGCTGCAGGAACTGCACCACGAATTCTACATCGCGGATCGAGCCTTCGCCCAGCTTCACCTCGCCCCACGCCTGCCCCAGTTCGCGCAGCCGTGCTTCTGTGCGCTGCTTCATGGCGTGGACATCGGTGCGCGCGGTCTCTCGGTTGAGAGCGAAAATCAGGTCGATCGCGCGGTCGAGGAACGCCTGCCCGACGCCTAGATTGCCGGCGATCGGGCGGGCCCGCACGAGCGCCTGCTTCTCCCACAGGCGGGCGCTTTGGCGCAAGTAGTTCAGGTAGCCGTCAACGGTGGATACCAGGGGGCCAACCGCGCCCCAGGGCCGCAGCCGCATATCGACCCGGTACAAGAAGCCTTCTCCGGTCACGGCAGTCAGTCCGGCGATCAGTCGCTCCCCCAGCCGTTCATAGCTCGCGGCATCCTCGGCGGCCAGAAACAGCAAGTCGATGTCGGAGCTGTAGTTGAGCTCGCACCCGCCGAGCTTGCCCATGGCCAGCACAACGAAGCCGCAGTCGTCGATCCCCATGCGCTGTGAAACATGCGCTAGGCTTGCGGCCACGATCCCCTCGGCCAGGTGAGAGAGTTGCTGTGTCACGGACGGCAAGTCAAGCAGTGCGCACAGGTCGCCGATGCCGATGCGCAGCAGCTCAGCCCGCTGATACCGGCGCAGTGCATCGAAGGCGGCCTCTGAATCACGCGCCGAGCCGCTGGGCGTGACGGGCATCTCCATGGCCTGGCGGCCGGCAGCCTCGAATTGGCGGGCGGATCGGATCTGGGACAGCGCAGCCCGCTCGGAAACGAAGTCGAGGTAGTCGGGGTGGCGAAGGAGAATTTCGGTGAGGAATTGGCTGCCGGCGAAAAGGGTGACCAGCATCTCCGTCAGGCGCGGGTCAGCCTCAAGGCGTCCTGGCAGCTCCGGTGGCGCTGCGTCCCCCTGCACGAAGCGCACGAAATTGACCAGTGCTCGGTCGGGGCTGGCCGCGCTTGTCAGGGAGGCCAGCAGCCGGGGCCAGATCGCCGCCAATTGCGGCTTTGAGGCCGCCAGGAGCGCCAGGTCACTTCCGGCGCGCGCTGCCGCGGCCGGATCGGCGAACTCGACGGATTCGACGAGCTGGCGCACCAGATCATCGTCAAGAGCGAAAGGAGGGGGCATCGTTGCGGTCGATCTGGACACCGGAGCAGTTACCGCACGGCCGTCAGGCGCCCGGCGCGGCGGCCTCGACGCGCGTCGCCTGGTGCAACGGAGTGCCGCAGCCGCCGCAGAACCGGTCTCCGGCCGCGCATGGCCGGCCGCAGCCGGGACAGGCATCAGGTGCTGTCGCGATCGGAAGCGGTGACTCGGCGGAGAGCGCCGCGCCGCAAGCAGCACAGAATCTGTCCTCGGCCAGAGCCGGCTGGCCGCAGCTCGAACAACGCCGTTCGCCTCCTGGGACGCTGGCCCGTCGGGCGGCGTTGGCGCGCTCCAGCACTGGTCCCAGGCTCTGATCAGCCTGCGCTTCCCAGTCGTCGAGCGCTTTCAACGCGGCGGCAGCGGTTTCCTTCAGGTTGGCTTCGAACACCACGAAATCGTCATCGCTCACCTTGCCAACTCGATGATCGAAGTTCAGCTCGCGCAGCGCCTGGAACGCCGCCTCGCGCTGCGCCAGCAGTTCGTCCACCTCCTCCTGCGCCGCATTGGCTGCGGCTCCGGTGTTGCGGCTTCGCGCAAGGATCGGATAGGCCACGATCAGCAGCGCACCGATGGTCAATACGATGGCAAGGATGATCAACATGCGCCTCTCATAGACGACCTGTCATGCCGGTTGAGCGCCGTGTGGGGCGGAGGCTCGAGCTTCGGCCGTCGCCAGCGAGCGCCTCGGCCACGTCGCAACCAATACACCCAACACGAGGAAGAGCTCGCCGATCCACATCCACGACATCAGTGGATTGATGTACACCTTGAACGACGCTACCTCGCCGTTTCCCTCAAAGCCGGCCAACACCGCGTAGACATCCTCGACGGGTCCGGGCCGGAGACCGACCTCCGTCATCGGCTGTTCCTGATTCTTGTCGTATACATGCTTTTTGGGAAAGATCTCGCCCGCCGGCCGGCCATCGCGCTGGATGTCCAGCTGTGCGGTGTACTCGGTGAAGTTCGGTCCGCGGCTGGCTTCGATCCCGCGATAGGTCAGCAGGTAGTTGGCCACGGTGATGCTCTGCCCCGGTCGAAGATTGCCCTCCGATTCGGCCTGGAAGAACTCGTTGCCAATGATGCCGAGTGCGATCAACAACATGCCAATATGCACGATGTAGCCACCGTAGCGCCGACCATTGCGTCGCACCAGGTTCCCCAGCGCAGCGAGGGTCGGCTCGCCGGTGGCCTGCTTTCGGGAGCGAACGCCGCGCACGTACTCCTGGACGATGCCGGCGAAGACAAAGACCAGTGCTCCGATGCCGATGAAACCGGCCGGGCTGTGCACCCCGAGCAGGAAGAGCACGGGCGCAGAGAGCAACGCCGCAGCCACCGGCATGGCGAAGTTGCGCCGCAAAGTCTCCGGTGCAGACCGGCGCCAGGCCAGCAGCGGGGCCGCGCCCATCAGCAAGATCAGCCCCAACAGGATGGGACCGTTGACCCGTTCGAAATACGGCTCGTTGAGCGAGATCTTGTTGCCGGTCACCCACTCGGAGATTGGCCGGAACATGGTCCCCAGCAAGGTGGCGATCATGATCACCAGGAAGATGACGTTCTGGCCCAGGAAGGCGGATTCACGCGACAGCACGGCATCGAGCTGGTTGTCGCTCTTGAGGGCGGGCAGCCGATACACCAGCAACAGCAGGAAGCTGAGCAGGGTGCCCACGATGAACACCGCAAACATGGGCCCGATCGGGGAGAGCGCAAACGAGTGCACAGACTCGATCACCCCGCTGCGCGTCAGGAAGGTGCCGAACAGCGTCAGCTCCCAGGTCAGCCAGATCAACACCATGTTCCACACCTTCAGCATGCCGCGCCGCTCCTGGATCATGATGCTGTGGATGAACGCCGTCGCAGTGAGCCAGGGCAGAAACGAGGCGTTCTCGACGGGATCCCAGGCCCAATAGCCGCCCCAGCCGAGCTCGATGTATGCCCACTGTGAGCCCATGATAATGCCGATGCTGAGGCATAGCCAGGGCGCAAGGGTCCACTTGCGAATCAGCTTGATCCAGGTGTTGCCGAGTTGGCCGGTGATCAGCGCGGCCGTGGCGAACGCAAACGGCACGGTCATCCCGACGAAGCCGAGGTAGAGCATAATCGGGTGGATAATCATCCAGTAGTTCTGCAGCTGCGGATTCAGCCCCTGGCCGTCGGCAGGGTTGAACGCGGTGGCGCCCGCCGGCTGGAAGACCGCCGTCACAATCTGGCCGTTCGCGGCGCGCCAGAGCTTCTCGAACGGGTTGGCTGCAAACAGCACCACGGTCACGAAAAAGGCGATGGTGAGCAGCAGTACGGCATTGACATAAGGCCGCAGGCTAGGCTGTTCGTTGCGGAAGAACCAGGTTGCCGCCACGGCGAAGCCGCACAGCATGAGCGTCCAAAAGGTGAGCGATCCTGCCTGGCCGCCCCATAGGGCCGAGATCTTGTAGAAGGTGGGCAAGTTGCGCTCGCTGTGCGTCGCGACGAATTCGACCTGGAACTGGTTGTTGAGCAGGGCATACCACAGGGTCAGCGCGGCGATCAGCACCAACCCGCCGACCACGTACATGGCGTTGCGTCCGCTGGCAACGAACTCGGGCAACCCACGACGGGCGCCGAACACTGACACGACGATGCCATAGACGCTGAGGACGAGCGCCAGCACGAACGCAACAAAGCCCACATCAGTAAGGGTCATCGGAATAGCTCCGTAGGTCGCCCAGCCACGGTGGCGAGTGACCTGGAATCAAGAATAGATCTGGCTGGCAGGCCTTCCAACGGGTGAACCGAACCTCGGCGACCGAGGCCCGACTGCTTCGTACGCCTCGGGACTGCCTCACTTTGGCGTGATCTCCGAGATGCGTTGCTTGAGCTCGGCGTCAGTCAGGGGCCCGATCTTGCGGCAGCCGACGAGCTTCCCGTCGGGGTCGATGAAGAAGGTCTCCGGCACGCCGCGGATGGCGTAACGTTTGGAGATCTTGCTGGCCAGGTCTGCGCCGTTCGGATATGTCACCTTGAACTTCTCGAGGTAGCGCTTGGCCGCAGGGTCCTGGTCAAGGTAGTCGACGCCCAGGAAGATGACGCCTTTGTCGCGGTGCTGACGCCACGCAGCTTCGAGCGCCGCGGCTTCTTCCTCGCACGGCTTGCACCAACTGGCCCAGAAGTTCAGCACGACTCCCTTGCCTCTGAGTTCGGCCAGGCTGACGGTGTCCTTGCTCAGTCCCCCGCGGTATTCGGGGAAGAGGTTCAGCGTCAGTTCGGGCGCAGCCTCATCGCAAAGGCTCTTCTGCGGCGGTTTGATCAGCAACAATGCCAGCAGCCCAGCGATGAAAACCACGCCGATGCCCAGGATGATCGTCCAGGCGGGTAGCCGGCGCGCCGGTTTCGGGTCCGATTCGGGTGCGGTAGGAGTCATCCGGTGTGCATCCTCGGTTCGCGTCAGCGAATATGGACGGCGCAGCCATCCGCGAAGGCATCGCGGATGCGGGGCCGATGGTGTTCCAGCAGGTCAAGCCCGTCGATCTCCGGCTGGGAGAAGAAGCCGACATCGGTGGTCTCGGCGCTCAGTCCGAGCTGACCGCCGATCGACTCCACCTCGAAATTGAGCGCAACGACCTGAAAGCGACCGCCCGAACCGTAATCGAGCACGTAGTCCGGGCTGCTGTAGACGCCGATCAGGCGCACCACGCGCACGTCGAGTCCCGTCTCCTCCCGCATCTCGCGGATGCACGTCTCGGCGACCGCTTCGCCCGGCTCGAAGTGGCCACCGGGCAGACACCAGCGGCCGTTGTCGGCGCGTCGCGTCAGCAGGACCCTTCGCCGCTCAGCATCGAACAGCGTGGCCGAGCAGCCGATGAATGCAGCCGCTGTTTTGCCGATGCGCTCGCCTACTTCAATGCTCAACATGCCGGTGCGCCTGTCATGCGCTGTCTTGCGTGCTTGCGGCCCTACTCATATCGCTTCATTTCGTCATCGACCCGTCTCAAGTACTCATCGCTGGGCCGGGCAGTCGCCGGCGCGGTTTCACTGGCTGCAGCGGCCGGCGCTGGCCTGCGGGTCCAGGAGCGCAAGATAAAGGCGAGCCAGCCGACCGCCGCAAGCGCCACCATGACAGGCAGCAGCCAGACGAGCAGGTTGAAGCCTTCGCCTGCCGGTGCGCCCAGGACTACGTCGCCGTACTGCTGGACGAAATACGCTCGAATCTGTTCCTTGCTCTCCCCTGCGGCCAGCTTCTGCGCGATCACCTCTTTCATCTGGATGCAGGCCTGGAGCTCGCAATTGTCCAGCCTTACGCCGTTGCACAGGGGGCACCAGAGATCCTTGGCGATCGCGTTGATCTGGTTGGGCGTGGGCGTCTGGGCCACCGCGGGGCCAGCGGCAACGAGCAACAAGACGACTGCGAGCAGCAGCGATGAATGGGCAGAAATGGCGGGGCGCTGGTGTCTCATCGCGATCTCTAGCTCTTCCTGGGCGCGCCGCATTGCGCGCAGAAGCGATCGGCAGCGCCGAGCTGGCGGCCGCACTGCGTGCAGAACGCGGCCGGTGCGCTGCGCGCCTTCTGAGGCGTCTGGGCGGGTTTCCCTGCCGGCTGCGCGGTGACGGGAGGCGCGGGGGAGGCCGGACGGATGCGCCAGAACCAGACCATTCCGGCGCCGGCCAGCATGACCACCCCTAGCCCAATCAGCGCGATCGGCAGCCAGTCGGTCGATCGGCGCGCCAGCGGCTCGGTTGCAGGGCTCGAGGCGCCAGCGCCACCGCCATCGATCCTTGCCTGGGCGACGGACAGTCCCTGATCGCCCTTGGTGTAGCGGATGCTCACAGGCAGCTTCTCGCCGGCGCTGAGGCTGTTGCGCTCGACCAAGTAGGAGGTGAAGCCATCTGCCCCTTGGACCGTCCGCTGTGCTGGCGGCGTCACCGCAAAGGCGTTGGCGCGCGCAGGCTGCTGAACCGCCAGCTCCAACCTGCGGATGGGATAGGGCGCTTCGAAGGTGTAGTCGATCTCCCGCTGATCGCCGCTGACCGGTCGATCCAGGTAGTACTCGAGCTGAAACGTAGGG
>CAYRFV010000064.1:0-304 GCA_964423545.1 uncultured Anaerolineales bacterium
TGCGGGCCCCCGGTTCCGCCGCCCAACAGCGCCGTGCCGACAATCTTGACCTTGCCGTCGGCATTGTCGCAGAGGCTGTCCCAAGATGGGAAGCTAAACACCGATGCGCCGTTGGCCGCCGCCCAGTCGCTGTAGAAACCGCCTTCGCTCACCTCATCGCAACGCACGACATCGGGGTTGAACGATAGACCGGTCTGGGCCGCACGCGAGGGCTGGATGGTCGTAATCGCCACGGTGACTGTGAACGGATCGCCGATGTTGACGACAGGCAACTACGGCGCCGCGCTGACCACCGCCGATACCG
>CAYRFV010000064.1:314-18763 GCA_964423545.1 uncultured Anaerolineales bacterium
CGGTGGTAGGGTGGCTGCGCTGGCAGCGCCCTCACCCGGCCCGAACATGGCGGCGCAGAAGCCCAGCGCCAACAGCCCGCCGCTCAGCAGAACGATCAGAAGTTTCCTGGCTGCCAACTCCATGGGTAACGTCTCCTTGTTGCTGCATCTACCATGCAGCTGCCGATCCCCTGGAACCTGCGGTGGCTGCCGAACGCGCTGTGGCCAGCGCAGCGCGGCGGCACGCCACCGGCAGCTCCGCCGGAGATCCGATGGTCACGCGCCCTGCCGCCTGCCCCGCAAGGCCAACAGGCCGATGAATAGCCCCACGACCACGCCACCCGCCACAATGCCGACGGCCACCGGCCAGGTTAGTCCCAGCATCCCGCCGGCCTGCCCGGTTCCGGCCGGAGACTCTCCCGCCAGCGCGATCACTGCGCCTTGAGCCAGCAGGTGCACCGGCAATTCACCCTGCACGATGCTCGCGCCCGAGAAGACGGCCAGGTTGTCGAGCTTGGTCCAATGATCGTTGGCGCGGTAAGCGAGGAAGAGGCTGTTGGGATTCGCTCCGGCCAGGTTGGCGTCCGAATACCGCACCCTGACTTGTGCGGTGCCCTGGCGGAAACCGTCGACCTGCGCGCCGACGAAGGTGAGCCCAGCTGTCCCCATGCCGCCCTCGGCGCGAGCGGACGCGAGCGGCGGAGGAGCGGCGGGTGCTTGCCGGTATTTTCCGACCGCCACCTGCCCTGTCACCTTCCCTGTGCCGGTGAAGGCGATCTCGACGCCGGCCTTGGCCTTCGCATCAACCACTCCGGGCTCCTGATCGCGATAGCTGACGATCACCAGATCGCTCTCGTCGATGTCCGGAAGCGGTCGATAGGGCCGGTCGATCGCGAAGCTGCCCCGTCTGCTGTCCAGCAGCGTGCCATCCTCGCGGCTCACTTTGACGTCCACGGTATAGGCGCCCGCGGGAAGTCCCTGCGGCCGGTCCAGCACCGCGTAGGCTGCCCTGAGCTGCTGCGCGAAGGTCGGGATGATCGATGTGCCGGAGAGGGGCGATCTCACGGTGGCCACCGGCTGGCCCCGAGGGTCGATGATCGTGGCTTCGCTGCGGACCTTGAAGTGCAGGTTCCCCGTGTTCCTGACGGTCGTCAGCACCTCGATCGGCGCGCCCGCCCCCGTCGCATTCACCTTCAGATCGGTGATGCTGCCGGTGTTTCTGACCTGTGCGCCGGTAGGCGTGATGACGACCGGAACGCTGGCGGCCAGGATGTTGGCCACCGCGTTGCCTGTACTGACCGGCTGGCTGGCGATGTAGATGATGGCGTAACGCGGGTCTGTGCCCGCATCCGCCGGCAACTCGATGGTGACA
The DNA here is from genome assembly GCA_964423545.1 of uncultured Anaerolineales bacterium. Classification (GTDB taxonomy): domain Bacteria; phylum Chloroflexota; class Anaerolineae; order CG2-30-64-16; family CG2-30-64-16; genus JALOOE01. Next base: position 1,666 of record CAYRFV010000064.1, read on the forward strand.
TTGACCGGATGCGCGCGACCAGGCTCCAGACGGAAAGAGGGCTGGTCGATCTTGGTGATGAACCTGCGCGCCGACTGCGGACTTCGATCCTGATCGGCAGGCAGGGCCAGGAAGCTGCCCTGAAGGCTCATGCCAAAACCGCGCGCCTCCACGGTGAGGTCCAGGGGCTGCGCCTTCGCGCCCAGAGCGACTACCATGCTGTGCACGTAGCTCTTGCCCGGCGCCAGGGTCAACTCGAGCTTGGCGTTGCTCACCGACAGACCGGTGTCGGCGTCCTGGGCCGGCGGCGTGGCCAGCGAGGCCGGCGCCAGGGCCAGAAGCAGGCCAAGCAAGAGCATCGCCACGGCCAGGGAGCGCAATCTGATGCTGTTCATGATTCCCAATCCATTTCGCATCGCAAACCCTGCGGTTGTCATGCGAAGGGCGCAGCAAGATCGGTCGGCAGTCGCGACTTAGGGACGGCAGTTTTGGCCGCCCCTAAGTGCTACTGACAGAACCTAATCGTCAAGCCGGCCCAAGAATGCGCACACCAGATTACAGGGTGACGTACCCGTTCAGAGTCAGGACCAGGTGGTAGGTCTCGCCGGCCGGAAGGAGTGGGTCGGCATACTTCAGGACCTGGCTGTAGGTCAGCGGGTAGTCCTGGCCAAGGTCGGCGTTCTGGCCCGCCACGCCGCCGCTGACCAGCTTCGCGGGCGTTCCGGCGGTCACTTCGTTCTGAGTCGAGGCGACGCGCATCGGTTCGCTCAGCTTGATTGTCTTGAAGCTAGTCCCGTCGAACTCGGTCATGTGCCAGGCGGTGGGGTTGTTGTCGAACACGTCGACCTGGTAGTTGGTGTTGCACTTGACGTTCAGATTGCCGGTCGTCGTGTTGGCGCCCAGCGCCAAGGTCGGGAAGTTGACCTGTGCATCGGGCGTGATCTTTAGGAAAGCGCCGAAGGAGGCATCGATCTTCGTCTGGCCGCTATCGCTAACCGGCGAGTAGGTGGCGGTCTTGGTCGTGCCGAACTGGGCCAGGGTTGCCGTGGCAATCGAATTCGAGGCGCCGGTGGAGAGCGCAGCATTCAGGATCGTGCAGCTCGCGGTGCCGCCGACGGCCAGGCTGGGCACAGGGCAGCTCGTCGAAGCGGCCGGAGTCGTGTTGCTCAGGCCCAAGCTCACGGTGTCCGGATCGGAGGGGCTGCCGCCGTTGTTCGTAACGGTCACCGTGGCGTCGAAGGTCTCGCCGGTGCCGTGCGGGACAAAGCTAATGGCCATGTTCAGGTTCGGAGCAGGGCCAATCTGGACCCATTTGGGGTTCAGCACGATCGCGGGCGGGAGCATGTTGCCTGCGCTCGCATCGATCAGCTTGGTGTTCGCGGCGAAGATCCAGTTCATCTTGCCGTTGACGGCGCCAGCCTTCACCTTCAGCTGGATGTTGGCGATGGTCGCCGGGCTGCCGGCTGGGGTGGAAACGGTCTTGCCCGCGCAGCCGAGGTAGGCTGCGGACGCGCCGCGCATGGTGCCGGCATCGTTGTCGATGACCACGGTGCCCAGATAGACTTGACCGCCGGGGCAGGTGCCGAGGAAGCCGGCATCAGTGACTCCAAGCAACTCCACTTTGTTCTTGTCGAAGTCCAGGTTGATGCCGTACCCGCGGATGCCGACCCCTTGGGTGTCGACCTGCACGGGGACCGTGATGGTGTCGCCCTGCATGGCGTTGGCGATCGGGATGGAGACAATCGGCTCGCCGGCGGCGAAGGCCGGAGCAGCCGAAAGGACGAGGCTGGCGAGAATGGCTACCAGCAACAGGATACTGATCTTGCGGTTCATGAGACGTTCCTCCACGGATGGGTTGGGTAGTTTGGATCGATGTGTTCTTCTGTGCGTTCGGTGTTCTGCTGTGCGCCCGGCGGTGCGCCCTGCGCACTCACCTGCTTGGGCCATGCGACAACGGGTTACCAGCCTTGCAGCCAGTTGACGCCGACGAGAGCCACGTCACCGATGTCCACAACTGTGTCCCAGTTGGCGTCGGCGCGAATCCAGCCGGCCACCGCATTGTTCTCCTGCCAGGAGATGCCGATGACGGCCACGTCGCCGATATCGCAGGTATGGTCCAGGTTGATGTCCCAGTCGGCAGCGACTGGCCCGACGGGCACGTAGCCCTCATTCTGCACGATGCCCTGCGCTTCCTCAGCCAGGCTCCAGGTCAGGTAGGTCTGAATCAGCGGCTTGGGATTAATGCCGACCGGCAGGGTGAACAGGAAGAGGCCGCGGGACAGCGGGTAGTAGCCGTCTACGACGCGATCGCTGATGGGTGGAACCGGAATCGGTCCAGTCGGAGGACAGCCCGGGCACCAGTCCGGCGGCCAGACCGGTGGGACGGGCGACGGCGGGCAAGATTTCCAGGTGCAGTAGTTGAGAGACACACCCCGGTTGTTGCCACCGACGAAGTGCAGGCCGGCGTAACCGATGGCATTGGGATCGTTGTTCACTGCTGCTTCCACCGCCGGGCTGCCGTTCTTGCGCTCGCCGTGGGCGGTGATCTTGGCCTGCTCGTTGGCATCGGCGATGGGGACGAGCTCCAGGAAGGACTGGCGTGTGCCCGAACCGATTTCGCGTGCGATGATGCGCAGCGGCTGGTTGACGCTGCAACCCGGGAGCTGATTCCAGTTGGTGTAGCCCGGCGTGGTGCCCCAGATCTGCTGAAGATCGGTCTTGGACAGCGACGTCAGGCTGCACGGCGCGTTGGCGTTGACGATGATGCTCACTGCATCCCGGCCAACCGTCGTTTTGGTCAGGTCGCTGCAGCGGTAGGTGGTGCTCTTGTTGATGTCATCCGCCGGGCTCGAGCACGAGGAGGACGACATGCCGACGTCGGTGACGCCGTTCAGGATGTCGGTCTTGCCGACGCCGGATCCGCCCTGGGTGGCGTTGATGATGGCCCCGGGCGCCGTGTTGGGGAAGCGGGTCTTGCTGGTCTCGACGATCGGGTAGACGGTGGTCGAGCCGCTCATCTTCAGCGTGTTCGGGTCGGGATCCCCAACGGCTGGGGACGAGAATGCGGGCAGCGAACTGCCCAGCAGCAGGACGGCCAGGCTACCTGCCAGGACGACCTTGGCCAGCGCAGAGCGCAGGCGACGAATTCCGTTCATGTGGTTCTACCTCCTCAAGTTGAGTGACTGGGATGCTTGGTGGCGCAGCATCGGCCTATTGCCTGATCTGCCCCACCCGGCCGGCTGACTGTCTCTAGCTTATCGCAGCGTCCCAGCGTTGTCATCACGGAAAACCGGTAGTTTTGTCAGCAGTTGTCCGCCTTTGCCGGCCAGGCGAGGGCGCCAAGTTGATGCCGGTGGATGAACGCCAGAAGGGCAAAACGCGACTCGACCCCCAGCTTGTGCAGGATGGAGCTGACGTGCTTCTCGACGGTGTGTTCGCTGAGGTCCAGTCGGCGGGCGATCTCACGATTCGTGATCCCTGATGACAGCAGCCAGAGCACCTCCCACTCGCGCGGCGCCAGGGTCGCCACTTGCTCTCCTACGCCGCAGCGCCAGGCGGTGATGCGTTCCAATTGGCTGTCGGTGAAGACCGGGCCGCGGCGGACCTGGCCAATCGCCTGGATCACTTCGGACGCCGGCGCCGAGCGCAGCAGAAAGCCGGCCGCGCCGGCGTCGCGTGCTTCGGCCAGATAGATGTCCCAGTCACAGAAGCTGAGCATCAGGACGGCGATCGACGGCCTCTGGCCCAGCAGCCAGCGACAGGTCTCGAAGCCGCTCCCGCCTGTCAGGTCGATGTCCACCAGCGCTACGTCAGCCTCCGCAGCGTGCTCCAAGCTGTGGGCCTCTCCGGCCGTCTCAGCCGTTGCGACGACGCGCAGCCAGCTCACCGTGTCCAGGCTGCAGCGTAGCCCCTGGCAGTAGGTGCGGCAACTGTCGATGAGCAGTAAACGGGTGACTGAGCGCCGGGTAGGCTGAGATGCTCTTGGCAAGGACCGGGTACCTCAACACGGACAGAGACCCCAGAACCGCGATGTCTCAGACGAGAATAGCCCAGCATTGTTAAGCGTGCTTTGTGAAGGAATTAAGCAGTGAGCATCGAAGGGTTAAGTTCTGCTGAAAGAGGGCTAAAGCGGGACCCCCGGGCGCAACGAGGGAACGGCAGTTCCCTAACCGCTTCGGCCGGAGACCGGCAGGCGCGGAAGGCTGTTCTGAAACGACTCCTGCCCGTGTAGAAAGCGGCTCCTCAGTTTGCGAATCTCGTGGCAACCCAGCTATACTCACCTAAACTGATCTCGCTCCGGCAATCGCGACCCACGCGCCCTAGTAGTCTGTCAATGATCAAGTGATGAGTTCGTAGTAGCGGCTTGAGTCGCTGGTCCGGCACGAAAACGACTGAAGTCGTCACTACCACCCTGTCAAATCACGGCTGACAGACCACTAGGCGCCACACGCAGCCATTCTGTCTCAGGAGGCGATTGCCGCAGTAGTCGCTCGCCCGGCCGTGAGCGACAGCGGTGAGCAACCAAGAATACCGGCGGAGGTAGGGAGATGAAACGCGGACTCTGGCGGATGGCGTTGGCCATGGTCTGTGTTCTGGGACTGCTGGGCTTACCGCCAGGTGCCAATGCTGGCGTGGCGAGCCCAGGCCTCAGTGTGATGGCCGCTGTTCCCGGGGTGATCGTGCAGCCGCTGACGCCGGAAACCCGGCCGGGCCGAGCGGCGCCTGCTCGCAGCACGACTGGGCCGACCCCTGTTCTGGTAGGGGACAGAGCGACGCCGGGCAGCGCGGCCACGAGGGCCGCGTCGGCGCCCAGCCCTACGGTCGGTTTCATTGCCACGGCACAGATCAGCCTGACCGCAAAGGTGTCGACGCGGGCGCCCACTGCGATCGCAACAACGCCAATCCGCTCCAGCCCGCGTTCGACGCTGCTCCCTCCGGTTTCCCCGCCGTCGGGGCCATCCTCAACGCCTGCTGGCGCAGGGCTTGGGCTGAAGGGCGAGACCGGCGCCATGAACCGCAGCCTGTATCTGCCGTTGGTCGTGCGGAGCGCAAACCACGCGCTGCATTTGCCCATGATAGTGCGAGACGGGTATCACGATACTCCCTTCATCAGCGTGGCTCCGCCGCCGCCGGTGGTCGGCTGGTTGCTCAGTCTTGGCCCGAACATTCAACGCTCCACCCTATCCATTCAATCCAACAGTCGTTGGTCGCTTGAAGTCAGCTCGTTGGGACCCTACGCCTGGCACATGGCGGAGCATGATGGCGCGCAGTGGGTCGACGGCGGCGGCCGTCTGGCCGAGTCTCTGCGCGTCCGTGCGCCGGCACAAGGCACCGACGTGAGCGAGGGCACGTCCAGCCGCCTGGCTTCGGGCGCCGGCTCCCAAGACCTGCTGGTCGAATTCGCTCAGTCGATCCGGTACTCGGATCCGCCGGCGGCAGAGGGCAATTTCTACCGGGTCATCCTCGTCTTCACGGGCTATGTGGAGCTGTGAGACTCGCCTGGTCCATCCGCGCAACGCGAAGTGCTCAACGTATGAACCGCGGCTGAATGAACAGGAGGCATCCTAACCTGGGGATGCCTCCTGCTGCGACTGGTCGATCAGGCGGCGACAGGGCGCCATCGCCGCCCATGCCTCCTGCGCTATGCAGTCGGCATGCCGTCAGGGCAAGGCTCGATGACCTCGAGAAACCGCCTGTTGACCGCGCTGAGTTGATTCTGTAGGATGTAGGCCTGCAGGCCGGCGCGCGACGGCAGATTCAGCTTCCGAAGGATGGTGCTGACGTATTTCTCGACGGTGCTCTCGCTCAATGTCAAATCGATGGCGATTTCCCGATTGCTTTTGCCGTCGGCAACGCCCCACAAGACATCCCGTTCCCGGCATGCCAGGCCGCGCAGCGGCGCCCGCACAGCCGATTCCCAACGATAAATCCGCTGTAGCTGCTGAACTGAAAAGCGGCCACGGCTCAGGGCCGCGCTGATCACCTCCGCCAGTATTTCCGGTGAGCTGCGTTTCAAGACGAAACCGGAGGCGCCGGCAGCGTACGCAACGGCCAGATAGACGTCCCAATCCCAATAGCTGAGCAACACCACCGGAAGCTGAGGGCGTTGCGCCAAAACGGCGCGGCACACATCGATGCCGCTCCTGTCGGGCAGATCGATGTCTGTCACCAACGCGCCAACTCCAGCATCCCGGCAGCGTTCGACCGCATCGGCGCCTGTGGCCACTTCGCCTGCCACGACCAGGCAGCAGCACTTCTCCAACGCCAGGCGAAGACCGTTCAGGTAGACGCTGCTTGCGTCAGCGAGCACGACACGGTGCGCGACCAACGGGAGGACGGGCTTCATCCGATCCAGGGCTGAGGTCGTTCCCCGACGATGCACTGCTGCATCGCTTGTGCTGATGGGTGGTTTCATGTTGTCTCCAAGCTGTGTTGCACTGTCACGGTTTGATGTCAGCGTGCAAGATGGTGTCAGCGCACAAGATGGTAGGCGATGAAGACCACGAGGTTCTGCTTGGCGCTGCCCTTGGTTGTAAACGAAGTCTGCGGCGACACGATTGTGCCGTCAGGATGAGCAAGCCAGATCAACCAATCGGCCTCTCCCGCACCGCGCATTTCATACTTCAGATTGACCAAATAACCTCCCTGTTCTTTTCCGGTGGTTTCGAATTCTGCAGCCTTGTTGTGCGAGAGCTGTTCCGGTTGGCTCACATCGACGCCGTCGCGAAGCACTCGCAGCATGTACCCCCCGACAGGTTTCTCGTTGTCCTTTGGACCTTCGTAGACCTTGGCGAAGATGGTCAGGACGCCCGTGTCGACTCTGAAAGGGAATTCGGGGCCGCGAGCAATGTCGAAGGGCGGCTTGCGCGTGGGGGTGGGCAGCGGCGTGGCAGTTCTGGTCGCCGTGGGCACGGCCGTCGGAGTGGACGGCGGCGATATGGGCTTCACGGTGTCCAGCACGCCTTTGACAACTACTGTGTCAGATCGGACCCATGCCGGCTGATTGGCGATACAGCAGATGCGCAGCCAGCTGCTGTCAGGCGTGCGCCCCAGCACCACCATCTCCTTGCCCGCTTGCGCTGAACCAAGCAGATCGAAGCTCGGATCCGGTCCGCGCCAGCCCCGGACGACATCTCCTTTCACCACGGCGTATGGAGTGGGGTAGGGCGTGGGAGTTTGGGTCGGGGTGGCTGTAGGGGTAACACTCGGCGTCGGTGTCACGGTGGGAACAGCGGTCAGGGTCGCGGCGCGGTTGCCTGACAGAGAGCCCGGCAGCACCGCCGTGCTCCGTGCGAGATGCGCGGGGGTGAATGTTGGCGGCCTGGGGCTGTTGGCAGGCCTGCCGCCGCCAGCCAGGCCGGACAAAGTCGAACAGCCGGAACACACGAGGATGAGGCAGAGGCTGCCAACGGCCGAGCAAGCAGCGCGCAGAATCCCAGGCGCGCGACGGGGCGCTGGAGCTACTTGCGATTGGTGAAGACGAGATAATACCATAGTGGATTGCTCTTCGAGGTCCGGATTCGGACAGGCGCAGATACGGGGCTGCCGCCGCCATCGGTGCACGTGATCTCCCATTCCCCGTCGTCCAGCCTGCTGCTCGTGGCATTGCTGTCCCACTTGACGTTTCGCTTCATGCCTGAAGGTTTGGTAAGGTCCTCGCCCCAGGCAGTGGGTTCGATCTTCCAGTAAGCCTCAGATCCCTCGGTGAGCCACTCCTCGCCAGTTGAGAGCTTGCGAATGCGTAGCTTGTACCCCCAGAGAGGGGTGGTTCCGTTGTAGATCGCGGCCGCCACCATGAAGTAGTCACCGCCGGCCGGATAGCGAAACGGTCCGTACTCCAGCCGGAACGGCCAGACCGGCGTCGGAGTCGGCGCGGGAGATGCGGTGGGCGCGACCGTGGGTGTCCTCGTCGGCGGAGGCGCAATGTTGGCCACCTCCTCCACGATCCACAGCGGTCCTGTCACCGTGACCACGGCATCCGGGATCCAGGCCTCAACACTGCCGGTGCAGCAGACTCTCCACCAGTCGCCGTCACGGTTGCGTCCGGTCACCGTGACGGCCGCGCCAGGATTCAGCCTCCCCAACTGGGGATAGGCCAGTGCCGGTCCCTCGCGCAGGGTAGTCCCATCGATCTGAACTTGGGCCACCACGGCCGGCGTAAGCGTGTTGCTCGGCGTTGGGGTGACGGTTGGCAGCGTTGTGGGTGTTGCCTGTACCACAGGCGTCATCGTGGGCAACGCTGTGCGGGTGGCCATGCGTTGGCCCAACAGCGAGTTAGGAAGAGGGTCAGGCAACGTCACCGGCGCAGCCGGCGTGAAAGTGGGCCTTCTTGTAGCTGCCGCGACACTGGAACCGCGCGCGGCGCCGGGCAAGGTCGAACACCCTGCACACAGCGCGAGCAGCAGACATGCGAACGCCAGTCTTGCCAGACGGCGACCAGCCCGCTTCGGGGCCAGAATACGAAACATATGGAACCTGCGTGTGCGGGGTGCTCTCGCCCCCGCTCGCTTTCTGACGTTGGAATCCATCCCGGCGCAAGCAAGGCTCCGCCGGCAATGCCTCCGCGGATTGGGCCGATCCGATCATTGCCAGCTCGGCAGCAGGGCGCGCGGACTGGCGTTTTGCCTCTGTTCAGGGGTGCGAAGCAGCACTTGGGTTCGTTCGCGGCAAGCGAAGAAGCAGGAAAGCTTCGATTTCTGCACGTCAACATCGGCGACACCCGCATGTTGAGGCAGATTGCGTATCGCAGCTCAGGCAAGACGAGAGGTTAGTGTTTTCACCTTGCCTGCAGCCAGCACGGTAGTACTCTAGTCCCCCGGGGTTAAGAGTAGATTGGAAAAGTGTTGTGGAATGGTTAAGCTCTGGTCAGGAGATGCTAACCTGAGGGAAGCAGCGGGGCGGACTAGGGCCTTGGCCGCTCTCTGATCGTGCGGCAGATGGCAGTCATCGGGGCAACGACCTCTCTGGAGATTGGCTGCGTCACTCCTGGCCCGATGATCCTGCGAGCGGCTGCCTCGACGCCGGCGCGTTCGATGCGCTTGCCCGGCTGCTCAACCGCCAGGCGATCCGCATCCAGGCCCAGCGTCGCGGCCAGCCGCCGCGCCAGGGGGCTCACGCGCTCCCCTGTAGGCACGGTCAGGAGATCAGCCCGCGCCGCTACGGCCTGCAGGTGTTTGGCCGCCTGCCGCACGTCGCGCTCCCCGATGCGGACCAGCAGCCGGCGCAGCACATCACGCGTCATGGGCCACAGATTGTCCTCCTGCCCGACGGTGAACACCAGGGCTTCCGACCGTGCGCACTCGTGCGCACCATCGCAGCGTAACGTCTCCGTGTGGGCTAGCGATAGTGTGGCGGTCGCTGGCGATAATCCTCGGCAAACCCTCCTTGTAAGGCGTGCACCCGCGACTCCTGCGGCTGTGCCGGCTGCAGGTGGTTGTTTGTCGTCAGGCCTGCCTGGCGTGACCCTGGCCATCAATTGGCAGGTGCAGCGCCGCAACGGTCTGCGGACAGTCCCTCCCGTTCTTGACAGCGCGACGCCGGCCTGAGCCCCGTTGCGCTCGATGGACGGCGCATACAGCCTCGTGCGCGCATCGCGCCCGTGCGGCCGCGAGGCTACCGTTCCGCCGAAGAAGACCGCGTGGCCGGTCACCAGCGCCTTCAGCTCGGCTTCTACGGCCGCGGCTGCGATCTCGCTGCGCGTGAGGCGCCCGGCCAGGCCCGGGCTGCGAGGCCCACCGGTTCCAGAAGGCGATCGATCTGCTCGGCAGCTTCGCGTTGTATTGCCTGCTTCGGGCCGGCGGCGAACGCCAGGGCTCATGGACCTTTGGTCGCGGCGGCGGGACGCAGGTTGGCGCCTCGCGTCGAGCCCGGCAGGTATCAAAAGCTGAGGAACTGGTCTGAGGGTCGGACGTCCGGGCCGCGTTCAGCCACGGCTTCCTGACAGGTGGCAGAAGCGACCGTAGGCTTCGTCCCAGCGGCCTGTGCGCTGCGGATTGTAGGACTCGGTGGCAAACGAATGCCGCACCAGGGCGCGGGCTTCGGCGAGCGATCCCAGCGCGCCTGTCGCCATCAACTGCACCACCAGGTTGCCAATCGCTGTGGCTTCGATTGGGCCGGTCAACACCTCCCGCCCGGTGGCGTCGGCGGTGAACTGCGAGAGCAGCCGGTTCTGTGTGCCGCCTCCGACAATGTGTATGGGTTCCAGGCGTCGCCCGACCATCTTTTCCAGCCGCTCGAGTTGATAGCGATACTTCAGGGCGATTCCCTCTAGCGCAGCACGGATCACCTGCCCTTTGGTCTCGGGCACGGGCTGACCGGAGCGTGCGCAGAATGCGCGGATGCGCGCCGGCATATCGCCTGGCTTCAGGAAGTCGCCGTCATCAGGGTCGACGATAGCCGCCAGGGAAGGTGCGTCGGCGGCCATGTGGGTCAGCTCATCGTAAGAGTGTGCCTCGCCGACTGATGCCCAGGTGCGTCGGCACTCCTGTACCAACCAGAGTCCCATGATGTTCTTCGAGAAGCGGAAGGTGCCGCCCACACCTCCCTCATTGGTGAAATTGTTGGTCAAACTCTCTGGGGTGATGACCGCATCGGGCAGTTCCGCGCCCAGGACCGACCATGTACCAGAACTGATCCAGGCGAAATCTGCCCCAACGGCTGGTACTGCCGCAACGGCGGAGCCCGTGTCGTGGCAGGCGGGTGCAATGATAGGGATGTCTGCTCCGTCCGTTTTATCGATCACCCCCGGCGCCAGTCGACCCAACACGGTGCCGGGCAGGACGACTTCGGGAAAGATGCCGGCCGGGATGCTCATGGCTTCCAGCAGCGGCGTGGCCCAGGTGCGGCGCCGCGGGTCATAGCATTGGGTAGTCGTGGCGTTGCTGAACTCGCAGGCGGTCCTCCCGGTGAGCCAGTAGTTGAAGAGGTCCGGCATGGTGAGGAACGTGGCTGCATTCCGCAGCGCAGGCGACTCGTCGACCACCATGGCAAGCAGTTGGTAGAGGGTGTTGATCTGCATGAACTGGATGCCGGTCTGCGCGAAGATCTGCTCGCGGGGCACGCGTTTGAAGGCCTCCTCCAGCATGCCGTCTGTCCGACCGTCGCGGTAGTGGTAGGGGTTGCCGATCAATCTGCCCTGCCGATCGAGCAGGCAGAAGTCGACGCCCCAGGTATCCAGACCGAGGCCGGCAAGTGCCCCGAATTGGTCGGCCAGGGTGATCGCGTGCTGGATTTCACCCCAGAGACGCAGCACGTCCCAGTGCAGGCTATAGCGACCACCGCGACCGGGGAGGCGCACCGGTCCGTTGGCGAAGCGATGGACCTCGGTCAGACTCAGCGACTCACCGTCATGCCGGCCGAGGATCGCCCGGCCGCTTTCGGCGCCCAGGTCCAATGCCAGATAGTTCAGGGTCTTGGACATGCGCATCTCCCTCTTCCGTACGTGAGCTGCCTTTCGATTGGCCGGTCTACGCCATAAGCAGGTGTGGCCTCTCCACCAGTTGCACCACTCGCTGTAGGAAGCGGGCGGCCGGGCCGCCGTCCACCAGCCGGTGGTCGAAGGTCAAGCTGAGCCAGACGGTCTGCCGCGCAACGATCTGGTCACCGACAACGACCGGCCGCGCCTTGATGCGCCCCACGCCCAGGATCGCGCACTCGGGTTGGTTGATCAGCGGCGTGAAGGCGTCGATCCCGAACATGCCCAGGTTGGTCAGCGTGAAGGTGCTGCCGCGCAGCTCTTCCGGGGCGCACTTGCCGGCACGCGCCCGCATGACGAGGTCGGCGGTTCCCGCCGCCAACTGCGACACCCCCTTGCTGCCCACATCGCGCACCACCGGCACCAGCAGGCCGCGATCCGTGTCCGTCGCCAGCCCGATGTCGATGTGTTGCCAGACCCGGATCGTCTCCCCGTCCAACGATGCGTTCAGCCGGGGATGCTCGCGCAGGGCGCGGGCCAGGACATATAGTAACAGATCGTTGTAGGCCGCTTGCACCCCATCGGCGGCCAACTGCCGGCGCAGCTCGACCAGGGCGGACGCATCGGCTTCTGCCGTAAGCGTCACTGGAGCGGTCTGACTGTGGCTGGCTACCATGCGCTCGGCGATCAGCCCGCGGAGGCCGGTGAAGGGGATGCTGTCGACTGGTTGCTCGGCGAAAGGCGAGAGGGGGTGAGTGGGAGAAGGGGGGTGTGGGAGAGTGGATATCCTCCAGCTTTCCAGCTTTCCCGTTCTCTTGCTCTCCTCCACAGCGCTTTCCACGTCCTCGCGCACGATCTGTCCGCGCGGGCCGCTGCCTGCCAGGCTACGCCAGTCTAGCCCAGCTTCCTCCGCCATGCGGCGGGCGACGGGCGTGATCGAGGCCAAGGGTGAGGCCGAGGTCGACGTGAAGAGATCAGTGCGTCTTGGCGTCTCAACCTGAGCCTCAGCCTTCACCTGGGTCAGGTATGCTCGGACGTCGCGCTCGATGATCGCGCCCTCTGGGCCGGTGGGGAGGATGGCGTCCAGCGGCGCGCCTTCGGCTTCGGCCAGCCGGCGCGCCCGTGGCGAGACGAAACGGCGCGATGTCGAGGCTGAGATCAGGGTCGAGGTTGAGGCAGAGTGGGGGACCGATTGCACCTCAGCTTTGGCCTCAATCTCAACCTCAACCTTGAGCGCCTCACCTGGCGCGGCGATCAGGGCAATGGCGCTCAGGGCCTTGACGTCGTCACCGGGCGCGGCCGTCACGTGGCGGAGGATGCCGTGACTTGGCGCCTCGACATCCAGCGTAGCCTTGTCTGTCTCGATGACGAAGAGCGGCTCGCCCTGCTGGACCGTGTCTCCTTCGTTTTTATACCAACTGACCAGCTTGACGACATCTACTGTCTGGCCCAACGGCGGCACGAGCACTTCGGTAGGCATCTGCGTTATTCCCTCGGTCCTTCGTCTATCGTCGATGGTCCATCGTCAAAACAGCGCCTTCACAGCCGCGATCACCCGCTCGGCGCTCGGCACGTAGAACTGCTCCATCACCGGTGCGAAGGGGGGCGGCACGTCGGGCGCAGAGACGCGCTTGATCGGGGCATCCAGCCAATAGAACGCCTCCTCGGCGACGATGGCCGCGATCTCGCCGGCCCAGCCGCCCGTGAGGTTGTCCTCCTCTACGATCACCAGCCGGCCTGTCTTGCGCACCGATTCCAGGATCAGCTCCTTGTCCAGCGGCACAAGGGTGCGGGGGTCGATCACCTCGGCGTCGATGCCTTCCTTGCCCAGCACCTCGGACGCGGCCAGGGCGCGATACATCGTCAGCAGCTTACCGACGATGGTCACGTCCTTGCCTGCTCGCCGGATGATGCCCTTGCCGATCGGGACAAGGTAGTCTTCGTCCGGCACCTCGCCGACTGGACTGAGCGCGCCCTTCTCGGTGCGCGGCCCCTTCGATCCGTAAAGCAGCTTGTGCTCGAAGACGATGACCGGGTTATCGTCGCGCACCGCGCTCTTCAATAACCCCTTGGCGTCGTAGGCCGTGGCCGGGGCAACCACCTTGAGGCCGGGGATGTGGCAGAAGAACGCCTCGAGGCTCTGGGCGTGTTGTGCGCCGCGCGCCGTGGCGCCGACCGGTGCGCGCATCACCAGCGGCACTTTCACCGTGCCGCCCGACATGTAGGTCATCTTGGCGGCCTCGTTGGCAAGCTGATCCATCGCCAGGAACAGGAAGTCGGCGTACTGCACGTCGGCGATGGGCCGCAAGCCCGCCATCGCTGCACCGACCGCGATGCCGGTCAGCCCCAGCTCAGAGATCGGCGTGTCGAGGATGCGCTCGTGGCCAAATTCATCCGAGAGGCCCAGCGTGACGGTGAACGCGCCGCCGAACCCGCCGGGGATGCCGATATCTTCCCCGATGCAGAAGACGCGTTCGTCTCGGCGCATCTCCTCGCGGATGGCCTGGCGCAGCGCTTCAGCGATTGACATTTGGGTCATAGCGCAGCCTCATCCCAGAACACATGCTGCAACGCTTCCTCCGGCTCCGGCGCAGGACTGGCTTCAGCGAAAGCGACGGCATCGTCCACCATGGCCGTCACATCTTTCTCCACCTGATCGAGCGCGGACTGCGTCGCCAGCCCTTGCGCCAGCAGATGCGCTCCCAGGCGCTTGATGGGATCACGGCCGGCCCATTCTGCTTCTTCTTCCTTGGAGCGGTAGGTGCGCGGGTCGCTGCGCGAGTGCCCGCACTGCCGATAGGTCATGCATTCCAGCAGCGTGGGGCCACCGCCCGAGCGCGCGCGTTCGATGGCTCGCCCCGCAGCGTCGTACACGGCCAGGACGTCGTTGCCGTCGGCTACTTCGCCGGGCAGGCCGTAGGCGGCCGCGCGTCCGGCCACGGAATCCGATCTGAATGCCACGGATACGGGCGTCGATGCGGCGTACAGGTTGTTCTCGCAGACGAAGACTGCGGGCAGTTGCCAGATGGCGGCCATGTTCAGCGACTCGTGGAACGCGCCCTCGTTGGTCGCGCCCTCGCCGAAGAACGCGACCGACACACCGCCTGCCGCCAGCCGTTTGCACGCCAGCGCGGCGCCAGTCGCCACCGGAATGCCGCCGCCCACGATCGCGATGGCCGGGAACATGCCCACGGCCATGTCGCCCACGTGCATTGAGCCGCCCTTTCCCTTGCAGCAACCCGTACGTTTGGCGAACAGCTCGGCCATGATCGACCGCAGGGCGACTCCCTTGGCGATGGCGTGGCCGTGCGGTCGGTGGGTGCTGGAGATGAAGTCGTTAGGCCGCAGGTGCGCACACACGCCCGTGGCGACCGCTTCCTGGCCGATATAGAGGTGCAAGGTCGAGGGGATGCGCCCTTGCATGTACAGGTAGTTGCAGCATTCCTCGAACCGCCGGATGGTCAGCATGGTGCGGTAGAGGTCGAGCGCGTTGGCGGATGATTCTGACACCTAGACACCTTTCTCCGCGAACTTCGGATGAAACTGCTCGCCCGAGAAGCCCCAGCGCGTCACCGGCCGTTTGCGCAGGCCCCAGGTCTGCAACGCGGCGAGCAGCTCCGGCTTGTCCTGCGCCGCGACGTCCAGTGGCATGCCGGCCATGGCCGCGTCGATGGCTTGGCGGAAGGCCATGGCGCCTGCGGTGTAGCCCATCGGGTGGCCCAGCATCCCGCCGCCGGCCATGAAGATCATATCAGGCCCGTTCTCTTCAAGCATCGGCGGCACCGCGCCGGGGTAGATGCCCGCGCCCGGCATCGGGAAGATCGGCTTGATGTGGTAGAACGGCGCGTGCAGCGTCTGTGAGGTGCGCAGGCATTCCTCGGTGGACGCGACTGGGATGCTCGACCAGATGCTCGGCGTGAGCATCATGTCCGCGCCGCACAGGCGACAGATCTTCGCCAGCACCGGGAAGTTCATGGTCGGCAGCAGCGCCAACAGGTGCGATACGTGTAGCAAGATCGGAGCCGTGATCTTCGGGTCTTCAGCCAGCACGCGAAGGATGGACGGCCCGGCCGAGTAGGCCAGCAGCAGGCCGGTCGCGCCCATTTCGCACGCTTTCCGGGCCTTCTCCTGGATCCGATCCACCTCATCGGTGATGCTGACCATGTAGAGCGTCTTGTGCCCGGTCTTGGCTTCGGCCTTCTCAAGCGCCTTCAGCACCGCCTCCAACCGCGCGTCGAAGGGGCAGTTGGACAGCTCGCTGCACATCTCGTCATCTTTGCAGAGATCGGCCCCGCCCAGCGCGCTCTGGTATACCTGATTGGCGGTCTCTTCGGGTGTCATGCCCATCTTCGGCTTGACGATCTGGAGCGTGAGCGGCCGTTCGGGTACGCCCAGGATCTGCCGCACGCCGGGGATGCCGAACTTTGGCCCCCGGAATTTCTTTGCCAGTTTCTCCGGGATGTAGATGTCAAGAAGCCGCATCTTGGTGGGGAAAGCGAAGCAGTTGCCGGCGATGGAGAGGAGCATCATCGGTACGTTGACGTTGACATCCCACGCGGCGGTCGGAAAGCCGAGCTGGATGATCGCCTTCTTCGTGCCCTTGGGCGCCGGAATCTCGAAATAGCCGAGCACTTTGCTCATCAGGCGGTCGCGCACCTCCGGGGTCAGCTCCTTGACCTCCATCCAGCTCGATGTCGAGCCTTCGGCGGCCAGCCGCTCGACTTGGCCCAGGTGATCGATGAAGTCTTGGCCTTCGAGGGTGTCCTCGATGTAATAAGTGCCGACGATGAAATCGTCGCTGGGGATGCAACTCTCCCACATGTAGTTGAACATGTGCGGGTCGTACAGATGCTTAGCCATGATGTCTCCTTGATGTCCTTTCTGCCCTATTCTGCCTGGATGTGGATGACCACGTCATGCACGAACGGCTCCAATTGCAGTGCTGCCTCGCCGCCCATGAGCTCGCGGGGCTCACCGGTGTACCCACCGATCGCGGGCGCGTAGAGCCTGGCCTGATAGCGCCCCGCGGGGAGTGATAAGCGGAGTCGTCCGCTGCACGGCTCGCCACAGCCCGGGTCTTCTTTCTCGCGCTTGTCCGCGACGTAGATCACGTACTCTGCTCCGGGATGGGCCAACGTGGCGGCCAATGTGTGCGCGGGCGTCTCATGGCAGAAGTCACGGACAGGGGTCGTGTGCACGAAATCGGTCGCATGGATGAACGTTGAGAGGTGTTTCATCCAGCTTCGGATATATGCGCGACTGGCCGGCGTGCCGGCCTCGCCGCCCGCGGCCTGGATCGAGAAATCGATCATGTCATAGTGCCCGCCGCTGCATACCACGGTCCACGCCCGCTTGCGGTGGATCGTCCACGCTTCCTCGTCCAGGCCGTTGGTGCAGGCGTTGTCCTCGTCGAATACGATCGGCTTGCCGGCCGCGTGGCCGGTCGTCCAGAGGTCGTGGATGCGGTCGAGCTTGAGGTCGCGCTGCATGAAGCGGCCGAGCGGCGGCAGTGGCCGGCCGCGGAAGGTCAACTGCTGGTAGTCGTGCATGTTGATGGCGTCCACATCCGGGTCATCGGCCAAGATGTCGAGCGCCGAGTCGCCGCGGAAGCGCTCGACCGGCACCTGGAAAACCAGGTGCCGCTTCGGCAGTCGGGCTTCCTCGTCCCGCGCTCCTCGACCGCCTTGGCCAGCCACGAACCCACGC
>CAYRFV010000064.1:18773-21989 GCA_964423545.1 uncultured Anaerolineales bacterium
CTCGTCCCGGATCACCTGGCGGATGGCGTCCTCCCAAGACTGCACCTCATCAACGCTGACGTGTCCGCCGCCCTGGTTTCCGAACGGTTCGTTGCAGATCTCAAAGTAGAAGTTGTCGTGGGCGTTGACTTCGCGCACCACCTTGCGGGCGTACGCCACCTGGCGCTCGAACAGCGCGGCATCGCGCATCGAGTTGTAGTCCTGCCAGGCGATATCGCCGACGCCGTTGACGTTGTTGCGGATGTTGAAGGGGTTCAGATTCCAGACGGCGTCCGAATAGGTGTTGCTGAAGAGGGTCAGCTCAACCACGACATCGCGCCGCGCCGCTTCGGCCAGGAACCCGTGCAGACGAGCGAAATACTCGTCGTCCCAGCGGTCGAGATCGAATTTGGCGAAGCCGTCCACGGCGAAGCCCGGCCCGGAGCGCGCGAACGGCGCGACGTACTCCCCCGGCCGCGGCTTGCACGGCGAGTGCGGGTTGAGCGGGATCCCCTCGAGCTCGCGGAAGAGCAGAAAGCACCGGCTGAGGGTGGCGGCCTTGTCAACCGCATCCTCGAGGTAGCGCGCATAGTTGAAGTTCCGATTGATCACTGCGCCGTAGTGCTCGGTAGCGGTGATCAGGACGCGCGGGCGATCACGATACAGGAAGTAGTGCGGGTTGTCCGGATGCAGACGGAACGTGTCAGCGGTCATCGAATCACCCCAGCATCGCTTGCCGGACCAGCGCCTGGGTTTCCATCGCATCGCTCGCGGCGATGGCCTCAGCGATACGCTCGCGACCGATCCTATCGAGCAGCCCGTGCAGCCCCTGGATCCACTTGATGCTCTCCGTGGCGGCTCGGATCCCGTTCTCGCGGTAGGGGAAGATGTCCAGCGCGTACCAGCCGCTGTAGTTCAACCGGTCGAGCCAGTACAGCAGTTCCAGCGTCTCGATCGTATGCACCGAGCCGACGGTCATGTCGTCGTCCCACAGCCGCCAGTTGTCGTTGAAGTGCATGTAGAACAGCTTGTTGCCGAAGTAGTGGAGCAGCGCGGCCGATTCGGCGGCGTTCTCGTAGGCCATGATCGCGTGACCCACGTCAATCATCGCGCCGACATTCGGCTTGTTCACCTTCTCGATGAGGAGCAGCGTCTTGCCCACGGTCGCGATGAAGCAGTGAGTGCGCGGCTCCTTCGGTTTGTATTCCAGCACGAGCTTGACGCTCGGCAGGTGCTCGGCGCACTCGATCGTGCCCGCGATGATGCGATCCCAGGCGGCGGGGAAGTCGGCCTGCAGCGGGTAGTCGTAGCCGTCCTGGCCGAACCAGAGATCCACGACCTCGCAGTCGAGTTGCCTGGCCCACTCCATGGACTTCTTCACCTCCTGGATCGCGGCCCGGCGGATGGCCGGATCGTTGCTGGCGAACGAACCCCAGCCCCACTTTCCCGACGCCCAGATATCCGGCGTGACACAGGTCACAGCGAAACCGGCGTCTCTTACCTGGCGCCCGATCTGTTCGACGTTGTTGTCGTTCACATGCCACAGGCCAACCAGTTCCACCCCAGTTAGCCCCGGCACTTTCGTTGCGGCCTCGATGAGTTGGTCGGTGTTCAGGCGCTCGCCGTACCCGGAAAGCACGTAGCGGTCAGCGCACGCGTTGAAGGTGTTGATGTTGGCTGAAAACCGCATAGGCCCACTCATGGCTTGCTCCTTCCTTGTTACTCGCTCATTCGCTGATTTGCTATTTGCCGGTTTTCTACCCCGGCCTCGACAGCGTCACCTTGAAGTCGTACCGGTCGCCGCGCCAGACCGCTTCCAGGTACTCGACGGCGAGACCGTTCGCCGCGTAAGTGAGGCGTTCGGCGTACATCACCGGCGTGCCTTCCGCGATGTCTAGCAGCCGCGCCTCGTGTTCCGACGCGCCGCGTGCCCGCAGCGTCTCGCGGCCCGACCAGAGATGTAGCCCGTACCGGCTCTCCAGCAGGCGGTACAGCGAGGCCGTCAGGTCGTTTTCTTCGAGCCTGGGACACAACGCCGCCGGCAGGTAGGCCGTTTGCAGGCTGAGCGGCACGTCATCCACCAGGCGCAGCCGGCAAAGCTCGTAGACTTCCGACTCCAGGGCGATCTCCAGCACGCGGGCGACGTGCGGCGCCGCCGGCATCCGTTGCTGCGAAACCACCCGCGTGAGCAACGGCCAGCCACGCTGGCGCATATCCTCCGTCGTGGAGACGAGTTGGGTCAGGTCTTGCTCGAAGCGGCGGGCCGGCGCAAACGAACCGACCCCTTTCTGGCGATAGATCCAGCCGGCGTGCTCAAGCTCGCTGAGCGCGTGCCGCACGGTCGCCCGGCTGAGGCCATGGCGCTCGGCCAGCTCATTCTCGGAGGGCAACTGATAGGTTTCCCCGCTGGCCTGACGCTCGGTGATCTCGCGTCGCAGCAACTCGGCCAGTTGTTCGTAGTAGGGGAGTGGATTGGCCTTATCAATGGTTGTCATAGCACGCTACTTGAATACTTGTGCATACAAGATAACATGGTTTGCGCCTTCTGTCAAATAGGCTGCGGTGTACCTCACCGAAACGTGGCGGATGCGCTGGATAGGCGCTGTCAACGCCGCGCCGTCTGCTCGACCACTGCGCAACTGAGGGGTGGCAGCACCAGGCGGACGCTGTCGGCCGCGCCGGGCACGCCGGCTGAGATCAGCTCGCGGCCCGAGACGTGCAGCGCCAGCGTTCCGGCCAGGCGCGGATCGGTCACGCTGACTGCCTGGTCCTGGCTTGTCCAGTTCGCCAGCACGACCCCCACGCGGCCGTCAGGCGCTTGCCAGGTCGTTTGAAACACCGCCGGGATGCGGTGCGTGCGTTTGCCGTGCGTCCACTCGATGGTCTGGATGCCCGCGACCGCTGCCGGCCGCAACATGCGACCGAAGACCAGGAAATCCTTCCCCGGCCCGCGACGCAGCGCCGTGACCGTGCGGATCATCTCCACGGCATCGTCATCGCTGCCGACCTTCGGTTCCCATGGCGCCCAGTTCATCGTGTCTTTGTTGAGCAGCGTGCCATCACCGATCATCACCGCCCCCGGGATCTCGCCGAAGACGCAGTTCGCCGCGTTGCGGATGGGTAGGTGATAGGGCTCCGGCGCGCTGCCCATCATCCCCTGGATCACGATGCATTCGTGGAACAGGAATTGATAGAGCGGCACGAAGTCGTCGGCATGGCCCGGCGGATAGGCGCGCA